>JBDRJH010000069.1:0-6623 GCA_043815125.1 Verrucomicrobiota bacterium | reverse complement strand
ACTCCTCCAGCGTTGGCCAAGCACACAAATTCACGCCTCCGCGCAAACACGTCTTTTGTATCCCAAGTCATGGGAAGAGGTCCATGGACCTCTTCCCACGACTTGAAAACTGTCACCCCTGTAGCGGAACACCTGTTACCCCCAACCCGGAACAGAACACTCCGCTCCCCGCCGGCTTGGTCGCAGGGACGGCGGCCAGCGGAGTGGCCGCCCTACCGGCACGGCAGCTCAGGCGGCGGCCGCGGCGCCTTGCTTCATGGTGTCGGCGAGCAGGGTGTAGACGGCGATCCAGGCGTCCTTGACCTCGTCGGTCCAGGCGTCGCCGAGGCCCTTTTCGAGGGTCCAGAGCAGGGCGGAGCCGACGATGGCGTAGTGCTCGTCCTTGACGCCGTAGCCGACGTGGCCGGCGCCGAGCTTGTGGAGCGCGGGCACGAGGGCCTCGACGTTCTTGAGGCCGCGCACGGCGACGGTGATCATGGCCATGAGCTTTTTTTTCTGCTCGGTCATGTCCTCGGGGAACATGGGCTTTACCTGCGGGGCGATGGTGAAGAGCTGACCGTAGAAGAGGTCGGCGGCGGTGTCGGCGATGGGCACGACTTTTTCCCAGGTGGTCTGGACGAGTTCGATCTGGCGTGGAGTTACGGACATGGTGGCGGTGTGGTTGGTTGGTTTTTCAGGACTGGGGAGTGGCGGTCTGGCTGATGATGTGGTCGACGGCGGCGGCGACCTGGGCGTCGTTGAGTTCGTCGTTGCCGCCGCGGGGCGGCATCTCGTCGCCGGCTGGGGTGGAGAAGCCGGAGATGGCGCGCTTCACGAGGTGGTCGCGGCCGTGTTCCTTGACGCGGGCGGACCAGGCGGCGGTGTCGGTCAGGGGGATGGCGCCGGCCTTGCCGCGGCGGTGGCAGGTGGCGCAGTTCTCCTGATAGATGGTCGCGCCATCGAGCACGGCGGGGGTGTCGGCGGCGAAGACCGGTCCGCCCGCCGCCAGCAACAGGCCGACGAAGAGGGCGGTTCCGGAGAGGCGGGGGCGGATCGGTGTATTCATTTTTTTATGACGATGTTGGCGGGTTGGTTCAGAGGGCCTCGAGCGGGACGCGGATGACCACGCCGCCCATGACGTCACCGATCTTGAAGTCGGTCTTGGGCGTGTCGGCGTGTTCGTTGTGGCACTTCACGCAGGCGGTCACGACGCCGACGTCGGCGTAGATGGCGGTGAAGTATTTTTTGCCGCCGAGGGTTTCCTCGGAGTAAAAGGGTTCGGTGCCCTCGTTGGCGGCGACGAAGTCGAGGCCGGCGACTTCGACGTCGGTCTTGGGCGCGTTCTGCGGGTTGATCGGCCACTTGGAGAGGAGCGAGTAGGTGAAGCCCTTGTTTTTGGCGGCGACCATCTCGGCGCCCATGCGGAACATCTGGGCGGGGAGCGGCAGGGACTTGTCGTCCTGCCAGTGTTCGGTGGCGGTGATGACCTTCTCCTGGTTGGCGAGGCGGTTGACGACGTTCTTGGTGTAGACGGCGCGGTCCGAGTCCATGACGGCGTGGAGGGCGTCGGTCATGAGCTTGGGGGTGATGAGCGGCTGGTCCTTGATGTCGGCGGCGCGCGCGGTGGTGGCGAGCGCCGCGGTGACCCCGGCGGTGAGCAGGGCACTGGCGATGATGGTGCGGATGTTTTTCATGTTGGGCTGGATTTTGGTTACTTGCTCTGGGCTTTGAGGGCCTTCCGTTTGAGGATCAGGTCGATGGACTCGACGTGAACAGACGGAGGGCCGTCAAAATTGCGGTCGATGAGCGCGCGGTCGGCGAGGGCGTCGAGGACCAGGGGCATGCCGTGGCAGTCGAGGCAGACGGTGCGGATCATCTTGTCGTTGGGGCGGAGGTTGGCGTTTTGGTTGTGTTCGACGGAGACGACGCGGTTGTCGTTTTCGTCGAAGCGGGAGGTGCGGGGAAGGTGGCAGGTGGCGCAGGAGACGCCGGTGCCGGGCTTGCCGACGCCGGAGAGTTCGGCGGCCCAAAGTTTGGCGTGGGGCGAGCCGGCGTAGGCGCGGGTGTGGGTGTCGTCGTGGCAGGACTGGCACGACTCGGCGGCGGCCTTGCGGGTGTCGTAGGCGTGGGGGGCGTGGCAGGAGGAACAGGTGAGTTCCTTGTGCGCGGCGGACGCGAGCATCGGGATGCGGGCTTCGCCGGGGGTCATGGGCGGGAGGCCGACGGCGGTGCGCATGCCGTGCAGGCCGGATTGGAAACCTTTGACGGGGCCCTCGTGACAGGCGGCGCAGGAGTCCATGCCGGGCTTTTGTATCCATGGTTTGGTGACGTCGCCGTCCTTGTCCTGATGGCACTGGGCGCAGGAGATGCCGGCGCGGGCGTGGGCGGAGGCCTGCCAGTCGTGCAGGATCCGCGCGTCGGTGCCTTCGGGGAAGGGGCCGGGGGCGGTCGGGGTGGCGGGTTCGGGCGAGGGTTCGCGGGCGACGACTTGCTGGCGGCGGTTGTGGGGCGGGTCGGCTTTGCGTTTGTCGATGAAGGCTTCGTAGAGGGCGGTGTTGTCGTGGTAGTTGTGGCAACCGGAGGCGTTGCAACCGGTGAAGGGCAGGCCGAGATGGGTGGGGCGGTCGATGCCGACGTCCTGGTGGCAGTGGATGCAGTAGTCGTCGGGCTGGGTGACGCCCATGGCGTGGGTGATCTCGGGTCGGTGCTCCTGGTGGCAGGTGACGCACTGGTCGGCGGCGATGGTGAGGAGGCGATCGGCGTTGCGCGGGTCGGTGAACTTGGATTGCGGGTGGGTGTCGCGGTGTTTTTTGAGGTCGTCGGCGTGGCACTGGTTGCAGGCGTCGGTCTTCACGCTCATCCACGGCGTGTGGCAGACCTGGCAGTCGTTCTCGATCTGGTGGTGGCCGTGGGTGGTGGAGCCCGGGATGAAGGCGGATTGGAGCTTGGGTTGAAAAAAGAAGACCGCGCAGAGGCCGGCCGCGCCCCACAGGACGCCGCTCCAGGTCAGCCAGATGATCGCTTTGCGCTTCATGGTTTCAGTAGTAGTAGGCGGCGAGGATGTGGAACCCCACGAGCGGCGGCAGGGGCCAGACGAGAACGATGTGGGCCCAGGTGTAGGTGCGGCGCAGGGTGTTGGCGCGGAGCGGATCGAGCCGGGCCTCCAGCGCGGTGATAAAGCCGGCGGCGGCCCCGAGGATGACGAGCCCGAGAAAATCGAGCATGAGCAGGCGGTTGAAGTTGTCCCCGAGCCGGAGGCCGGTGTGCGCGAAGAGGGTGGCGAGACCGCCGACGCCGAGGACGGTGTGCAGCACGCGCCACCCGCCGAACGAGCCGAGGGCGAGCCATCGGATACGTTTGCGCAATGAGAGCACGAGGCTGAGGACCGCGCAGCCGAGCACGGTGAAGCCCGTGGCCTTGCGCCACCAGGAGTCGAGGTAGAGGAACTCCCACGGCTTTTTATGCTCGATGCTCTGGCCGTAGGTGAGGGGCGGCATGAGCACGAGGGCTGTTGCGAGCAACGCGGCGAGGGCGCTAAACACGAGCAACGGCTGGGCGGAGCGAGCGGGTTTGACGGCTTCGGCCGGCGTGGCTCCGGCGAGGGCGGTGAGCAGGGGCTTGCAGGAGCCGCAAACGGTGGAGGCTCCGGTGAAGGCGGCCAACGCGGGCGGGGTTGCATGACCCTCGCGCAGGGCGGCGGTGAGTTGTCCGCGGGTGATGCCCTTGCAGGAGCAGACGATGGCGTCGGCGGGCCAGTTGTTGGGATTGGTCGGGGCGACCTCGCTCCAGAGCCGACCGGTGCGTCGAAAGCGGTTGAGCCGCCACGGGCTGAGCCAGCGCCGGCGTTCGGCGAGGTCCTGCAGGCGGGCGGCCTCGGGGTGCGGACCGACGCTGAGCGCGCCGACGAGGTGGCCGTTGTCCAAGATGAGTTCGCGGTAGGTGTCGGCGGTGCGATGAATGATCGACTCGGCGTCGCGCTGGAAATCGCCGGTCGAGAAGACGTCCACCCCGAGCAGCTTGAGGCGTGCGGCCAGCGGGCTGCCGGTGAAGCGGCGGCGCGGGCCGGCGGCGGCGAGGTTGTGCACGAGGACCTCCGCCATCAGGTAGCCGGGGGCGACGAGGCCGTAGGTCTTGCCGCGGTGGCTGGCACATTCGCCGATGGCAAAGATGGCGTGGTCGGCCGTCTGCAAAAAATCGTCCACCTCGACGCCGCCACGACGGGCGCAGGGCAGACCGGCTTCGCGGGCAAGTTCGTCGCGGGGGGTGATACCGGTGGCAACGACCAGGAGCTCGGTGTCGAGGCTGGTCTGATCGGCAAAGTGCAGACGAAGGCCGTCGGCCGCGGGGGTGACGGCGCGGGTGTCTCTGGGGGAGTGAACGGCGACCCCGATGGTCTCGATCCGGGTGCGCAGCAACGCGGAGGCCGCGGGCGTTAGCTGGCGGGCCATGAGGCCGGAGCCGCGCTCGAGGACGTGGGCTTCAAGCCCGAGGTCCATGAGCGCGCGGGCGGCCTCGAGCCCGAGCAGGCCGCCGCCCATCACGGTCACATGCCGGCGACCGCGGGCGTGATCGCGAATGGACTCGATGTCCTCGATGGTGCGGTAGACGAAGACGCCGGGGAGCTGGTTGCCTGCGAAGTCCGGCAGCGCGGCGCGGGAGCCGGTGGCGAGGACGAGTTGGTCGTAGGAGTGGCGAATACAGCCGTTGGTGGTGACGGTCCGGCCGGCACGGTCGATTTTGATCACCCGGTCGCCGGTCAGGAGCGCGATGCCGTTCGACTCATACCAAGAGCGCGGGGCGAGCTCCAACGAGGCGGTGGCGGCGAGGTGGTCGGTGAGGTGGACGCGGTCGTAGGCCGGCCGCGGCTCCTCGCCGAGCACGGTGATCTGCCAGCGGCGGTGCAGGCCGGCGCGGACCATAAGGTTGCAAAACTTCCAGCCGACCATGCCGTTGCCCACGACGAGGAGTCGGGGCAACGGATGGACGCTACCTGAAGCTGGACTGGCGGACTGGTCGGTCAACGGGAGCGGATTTGCAGCTTGGGTGCCGCGACGTCCCGGGGAACAAATTCCGGGAGGAATAGTTTTTGAGGAAATGATGAGCGTATTTGATGAATGAATACGCTTCATTCCTCAGTGAATGGGCCGCGGTGGTTGGCGCCGGTTGTTTCGTTGGAGTGGTCGGCGTGGACGCAAAAAAAACCGCAACCCGGGCGGGCTGCGGTTCGTGAGCGGGCTTCGGAAAGACCTCAGAATTTGAAGTCGGCCTGGATCGAATACTTGTCGGTGTCGACGCCGAACGCATCGGCCTTGTAGAAGGCGAGCTTGGCGGTGAGCGAGAGGTATTTGTTGACCTTGTAGCCGGCGACGAAGTCGACCTCGTCACCGTAGTCGGCGCCACCGCTCTCGGCCTGAAAGTTGTGGTAGGCGACGGTCGCCTTGACGCCGCCGGGGATGGGGGCGCTGAAGGCGATGTAGGTGTCCTCGAGGCCGGTGGCGGGCGTCACCAGGAAGATGTCGGCCCAGCCGTTGAAGGCATGGCCGGTGGCCAGGGGAGTCTGGAACGCGGCCGCGCCGCCATCGGAGCCGAGAACCTCGTGGCCGACCTTCAGGCTGAAGCCCTTGTAGCCGGCGGTGAGTTCGGCGACGTAGTAGTCGGCGTCGTAGTTGAGCAGGCTGTCGCCGTAGTCGGACTGGGTGGCGTATTCGGCGCGATAGCCGAGGGTGACGCCGCTGTCGCCGACGGGCTTGGAGCCGGTGAGGCTGAGGCCGTAGGTGGCGCTGGAGACGTTGTTGCCGGCGGCGTTTTCCAGGTCGAGCAGGTAGGCGTAGCCGGTGAGCTTGCCGATCGGCAGGCCGGAGTAGGCGGCGTTGAACAGGTGGGACTTCGAGTCGAAGTCGGTAAAGCCGCCGGTGGTGTCGCCGAAGATGCGCTTCACCTGCCAGAGGTAGGCGTAGGTGAGGTCGAGTTTCTCGATGGAGGAGTTTTTCAACGAGACCGCGTCAAAGGTCTGCATATTCTGGCGCCAGCCGACGTTTCCGACGAAGCGGGCGTTGTCCAGGATGATGACCTGACGGCCGACCTTGGCGGTGGTGCCGTAGTCCTTGTTGGCGTAGCCGATCCAGGCCTGGCTGACCTCGGTGAGCTCGGGGTCGGCGACGACCGAGTGGCCGGTGGCGGGCTGGCCCGGCTCCTGATAGTCGTCGACCAGGGCGGTGGTGTTCTGAGCCTCGACGCCGGCGGTGAAGCCGTAATAGGAGCCGGTGGTGTAGCCGAGGCGGGTGCGCAGGGTGAGCGCGTCGGCATCGGTGGCGGGTTGGTCGACATGCTCGTAGCGGAGGCGGGCGTCGAGGCTGACCTTGCCCTTGGTGAGGGCGGTTTCGAGCGGGCCGGCGGCCGCGGGTTCGGCCGCGGTGGCGGCGCTGGTGCAGGCGATCGCCGATGCGAGGGCGATGCGATGGAGGTGCTTGGTCATGGTTGTGTTGGTTGAGGACTGCTGGACGGTGTTGGCGACCGGGTGCGACCGGCCGCGTTTCGAACGGGTGAATGAGCAACGGCGATGCCCGGGGCGGATTTCGAACGATAAACGAAGTGAATTGTATTTCTAAGAATCCGTCCGCGCATTCATGGATGTGCGGGCGCGA
>JBDRJH010000068.1:0-2131 GCA_043815125.1 Verrucomicrobiota bacterium | reverse complement strand
CCCGCGCGAACCGGCCTGTCCATCAGCGACAGAATCTTCTGCGTCCGGCGGCTGGGCGGAATCCAGCCGGTAACAAACTTGCGCAGTTCGGTGTTCATGCGAGCGATGTCGCGCCGATGCTTCCGCAACGCCGCAACCATGGCGCGGTATGCCCCAAAACGCGTCTCGTACTTCTCTGCCAGCCCTTCGCGTCTGGCCTTGGCTTTCTCAAGGTGTTTGGCCTCGCGTTCCCGCATTGCGGCGACTCGGGCGGCAGAACGCTCGCGTTCCTTGGCGATCACACTGGCCCGCTCCGTCCGGCGCGCTTCGCCAACGGCTTCGCGGACCTTCTCGCGCACGGCCTTTCCGGTGTGTCCACTCGCAACCCTGACCTGGTCGCGCAACTGCTGGCGGCGTTCGCGTGCTTCGAGCTTAGGCCGGTCGCGCTCCATGCGTCGGGCGAGTTTTGCCACTGCATCGCCCGGAACTGTGCCGGTCTCGAGATATGCCGCACGCTGGCGGTTCAGGAAGTTCCAGAGTTGCGGCAGGTACGGGCGAATGCCTTCGCCGTGCTTTTCGAGCATGGCCGATTGCCAGGCCCGCCTGCCGATCTCGCCAGACGGTGGCTCCTGCATGGTTCGCATGGCGTCGTTGACGAGGTCGGCGTTGACGCGGACGGGGGCGAACTCGGGGGCGGCGGCGTTGATGTCGGTGTCATAGCGGATGTCCGGGGCGCTGGCATTGAACGTGCCTACGTTGCCGGTGGATGACTTGATCTCCGCCGGCGACGTCGCACCGGCTGCCTCCGCCAACTCGAACCGCGGCGGCCCCCGTGCCCCCTCCACCCCGCCGCGCTCGACCTGGCCCGCCACTCGCTCGTGCAGCCGCCCCGTCAACTCCGGCACCCCGGCGTCCGGCTTCACGGCCTTGCGCAGGTCGATCCGGCCGCCAGGCGTCCAGATCCACGTGCGCCCGGCGAACAGGTTCGCCGCGATCTCCTCGGCCACGAGACCGTCGGGATCCGCCTCGGCCGAGAAGTAGCCGGGGCGCACGCGCTCGACCGCACGCCGGAACTGCCGCACCGCGCCGCTTTTGGGATCGATCGCGCGCATGACCAGAAGCGCCTGCGGATCGCCATGGCGCACGAGCCGGTGGAACACCTCATGATCGGCAACGCTGCGAGGATCTTCGGCCGTCTCGTCGATGAGCACGTACCCGGAATAGTAGACGCCGTGCGCGTTGGGCAGCCCGACCACGGGCAGCGCCGTCAGCCCCATGCGGCCGAGTTCGTCGCGGATGTCCGCCCAGTCCGGATGGCGCAGAAGCGCTTCGCTTACGGCAAGCTGGCCGAAGGCTGCGAGGTCGGCGGCGGGGACCCCGCCTTCGGTGGCGGCGGCTCGCTGGAAGGCGGCGAGGTCGCGCGTTGCGGCTTCCCGAGAGGCCGGAAGAAGGCGAGGCGCCCGCTGACCTGCTCCCGGAAGAGCGCGGCTGGGCCGCTCGGCTTGGTTCGCGGCGGTCGTTTCGGCATCGGTCTGACCCTCCTGCTTCTGCTGGTAGTGCGTTCCTGTGTCGACCTGGTAGCGGGGGCGTTCGGGGTCCAGCGGGGCGGAAGACGCAGCTGGCAAAGGTAGAACAACGGCATCCGCGTCTGCCAGCAGGGTCCTTGACCCACTGAGTTCTATCAGTTCCTGCGATGGCGTCTTTCGGTCCCTCGCGTCGACGTAGTCGTCGTAGAACGACACCAAGCCTGACGGCATATCGCCGCCCGCGTCGTGTTGCCTCACCTCTTTTTCAAGGCGCTTGCCCTCGTCTTGAATTGCGGCGAAGAGAGTGGCTGCCGCAACCTCTTTCGCTCGGTTGTCTGACATCTTGGGGTCGGAAGCAATGATGCTGTCTCGCATCTTTCCAAGCGCAGGCCCAAGATCTCCGTTCATGTATGCCGCTATGGTTGGATACCGTGCAGAAGCATCGCCCCATTGCGGCCTTGGCGTTGACTGCGCGGCCGGCGGGGCGGGGGGGGGAACCTTCGCGGCGCGCTCGGCCGTCGGCACGGCGTCGGCCGCCTTCTTCATCGGCGCCTTCTTGGGCGGCGTGGCGAGGTCCGGGTAGTCGGCGAGGACTTCGAGCGGGACGGGGAGGCCGTCGGCAAGGG
>JBDRJH010000067.1:0-10902 GCA_043815125.1 Verrucomicrobiota bacterium | reverse complement strand
GGACGGATCGCCAGCGACGGAGTATTTTTGCACGATCTATGAACGTCGCCCGCAGGTGTGTCGTGATTTGGCGCGGGGTTCGCCGGAGTGCGCCGGCGAGTTGGCGACGAAGGCCGCGCGGGTGGCGGGAACGACCCTGTCCGCGGCGCCTGGCGGCGCACGGGGGGCGCATTGACGTGTTGCCTTCGTCGCGGCGGAAGCCTTTGTTCCGGCCATGCTTTACGATCTTCTCCGTGGTGTCGGTCTGGGCGTCGCAATGTTGGTTGGCGCGATCACGGCGTCGGCCGCGGTCGAGAATTGGACCAATGTCGACGGAGCGGTCATGGAGGCCGAGTTCCAGGGGCGCAGCGGTGACAACGTGCTTTTTCGCAAGGCCGACGGCTTTCGTTACAGTTACCCTTACGCGAAGCTGCAGGAGGCCGACCGCGCGCGAATCGACGCCCGCATGAGCGGCGTCACGCCGAAGACGGTCGAGCCGGTCGAGGGCAAGATGCCGACGGGGCTGACCGGCAAGCTGGTCGAGTTGAACGGCAAATCGCTGAGCGCGTCGTCGGGGGAGCGTCTGGGCGGGGTGAAGTTTTTGGCGTTCTACTACTCGGCCCACTGGTGCCCGCCCTGCCGGGGCTTCACCCCGGAGCTGGTCAAGACCTACGAGCGGATCAAGGCGAGCAACCCCGAGTTCGAGCTGATCTTCATCAGCAGCGACCGCACCGAGGAGGCGATGGAGGGCTACATGACCGAGTATGGCATGAAGTGGCCGGCCCTGAAATTCGGCCAAAAAAAGACCGTGGGACTGGTGCGGCGCCCGTCGCACGAGCGGGGCATTCCCAACCTCGTCTTTATGGATGCCGAGGGCAACGAACTCTCCACCAGCTACACGCCCGAAGGGGAGTATCGCGGGCCGCGCAACGTGCTGAAGGACATCCAGCGCCACTTCAAGATGTGAGGCGCGCCGGCGAGGTGGCTCAACGTTTGCCCGAGGTCAGGCGCGATTTGTCGGACGGGCATCCGCAGCCCTTGCCGCAACCGCTGCCGGGGGCCTGGCGGCCGCGCCACCAGAGGCGCGCGAGGTAGGCCGCGGCGCCGAGCACCACGAGCATCGCCACGGGGGTTTGCCAGTCGTTCATGCGAATAGTCTAAGCCGTTTTGCTCAGAAGCCCAGCGCGGTGCCCACTTGGTAGACCAGCAGGCAGACCAGCCACGCGAAGCCCGTCATGTAACCGAGCTGGAAGAGCGGCCACTTCCAGCCGTTGGTCTCGCGCTTCACCACCGCGAGCGTGCTGATGCACTGCATGGAGAAGACGTAAAAGATCATCAGGTTGAGGCAGATCAGCGGGGTGAACAACGGCGTGCCGTCGGGTCGCTCGGCCGCGCGGATGGCGTCGCGCAGGTGCAGCGAGTCGGCGTCCTCGTCGCCGCTTTCCTCGACCGAAAAAATCACGCTCATGGCGCTGTTGAAAACCTCGCGCGCGGCCAGCGACTGCACCAGGCCGATGCCGATGCGCCAGTCGAAGCCAAGCGGTTCGATGACCGGCTCGATGAAGTGGCCGGCCCGGCCCGCGAAGCTGTGTGCGAGCGCGTCGGTGTCGTTTTGGTCGTCCGGCACCTTGGGATAACTCGCGAGGAACCACAGCACGACCGACAGGGCGAAGATCACCGTGCCGGCGCGCTTCACGAACAGGCCGCCGCGCTCGACCATCTGCATGAAGACGTCGCGCAGGCGCGGCAGGCGATATGGCGGCAGCTCCATGATCATCAGCGGGGGCGCGCCGCGCAGCAGGGTCTTCTTAAACAACCACGCAAAACCGAACGCGCCGAACGTGCCCAGCGCATACATCAGCAGCATCAGCCCGACCTTGGTGCCGAGCGGCACCTCGTCGGTGGGCATGATCGCCGCGATGAGCAGCAGGTAGACCGGCAGGCGCGCCGAGCAGCTCATGAAGGGCGCGACGAGGATGGTGACCAGACGGTCCTTGGGCTGCTCGATGGTGCGCGCGGCCATGATGCCGGGGATGGCGCAGGCGTAGGAGCTGAGCAGCGGGATGAAGCTGCGGCCGTTGAGCCCGACCTTGCTCATCAGGCGGTCCATGATGAACGCCGCGCGCGCCATGTAGCCGGTGCTTTCCAGCAGGCCGATAAACAGAAACAAAATCAGGATCTGCGGCAGGAAGATGATCACGCCCTCGATGCCGGCGAGGCCGCCGTCGATCAGCAGGTCGTGCAATTCGCCCGCGGGCAACAGGCCGGAGACCCAGCCGGAGACGACCGCCATGAGACCCTCGATCCAACCCATGGGGATGCCGGCGAAGGTGAAGATGGAGAGGAACATCACGGCCATGATCGAGCCGAGCACGACCCAGCCCCAGACCGGGTGGGTGGCGACGCCGTCGATGCGGTCGCTGACACTGGGACCGTCGGCGAGGTCGCCGGCGGTGTGCACGACCTCGGCGGTGAGCACGCCGATGGCGTCGTAGCGGGCGTTGACCAGCGCGCCGGCCCAGTCGACGTCCTCGGCCTCCCAGCGCTTTTCCCAGCCGCGGAGAATCTCCTGGGTGCGGGGCGAGAGCGGGGTGGAGCCGGCCACGCGCACGCTGTCCTGGTCGGTGAGCAAGAGCAGGGCTTCGGCGCGGGCGATGAGCGGGGGCTTTTGGTCGTTGTCCTGCAGCGAGGCTTGCAGCTCGGAGACCGCCGTGGCGATGGCGGCGGGCACGGCCCAGGCGTGGCGCGAGAGCGGGAGGTCGGGCCGGCTCATGGCGAGCTTGAGGTCGATGACGCCGTTGCCCTTGGAGGCCTCGCAGGCGATCACGGGGATGCCGAGCTCCTTTTCCAGGCGGGCCACGCGGATATCGAGGCCGGCGGCGCGGGCGAGGTCCATCATGTTGAGGACCAGGATCACGGGCCGGCCGAGGTCGAGGATCTGGTGGACGAGGTAGAGGTTTCGCTCGAGGTTGGTGGCGTCGACGATGCAGACGATGCGGTCGGGCATCGCGGTGTCGGCGCGGCGGCCGAGGAGCACGTCGCGGGTGACGGCTTCGTCGGGCGAGCGGGCGGCCAGCGAGTAGGTGCCCGGCAGGTCGATGAGGGTGATGGGGTGGCCGTGCTGGGTGTAGGCGGTGCCGACTTTGCGCTCGACGGTGACGCCGGGGTAGTTGCCGACCTTCTGCTTGAGGCCGGTGAGGGCGTTGAAGAGGGTGGATTTGCCGCAGTTGGGATTGCCGACGAGCGCGTAGACGGGCTGGCGGGAGGGAGCGCCGGGCGCGGCGGGCTTGGCGATGTGCGAGGGCAGGGTGGACGACATGGCGCGCGGGATCAGTTGGCGGCGGCGGGTTCGACGAGGATCTCGGCGGCCTCGCTCTTGCGCAGGGTCAGGCTGTAGCCGCGGACCTTGATCTCGATGGGATCGCCGAGGGGGGCGACGCGCACGAGTTTGACACCGGTGCCGGCGAGCAGACCCATCTCGCGCAGGCGGATGAAGGCGACGCCGGACTTGGGCATCTCGCGGATGGTTCCGCTTTGGTTGACGGCGAGTTCGGACAGTTTGAGCAAGGCGGACATGAAGTGGGCGGGGAGGCCTCAGCGCAGGCGTCCGGTGACTTGCTCGACGAGGATCTGGCTGGCGGCCTGATGGCTGAGGGCGATGCGACAGCCGTTGACCTGGCAAAGGATGGTGCTGGTGCCGGAGACCTTGGTGACGAGCGCGCGTTCGCCGAAGCCCATCTCGCGGACCCGTTGGCAAAAGGCGGCGTCGCCGGCGAGATTCATCACGCGACCGATGCCGCCGGCCGGCAGCTGACACAGCGGCAGGTCGTGAGGGCGGTGGCGCTCGGGTAAGGAATCAGGCATGGGACGAATAAAAACGCCACCAAGCCAACTGAGACTCATTTTCAATGTCAACCAGCGGTTGTTGGAGGGAGGTATTTGGGAAGAAGCGTGCCATGGTCGTGGCCTCTGCCCGTTCCGGGTTGGAGCGGGCAGAGGCGAAGGCGGTTGGCCGGGGTTTGGTCCGACGGGTTAATCGTGGACGATGGTGCCGTGGGGGATGAGGCGCTCGAAGTCTTCCAGCGTGCCGCCGGCCAGGCAGCAGTCGATGATCTCGCGACCCAGCGGCAGGAGGCCGGGTTCGCGGAAGGCGGCCAGCTCGCGGGCAAAAAATTCCGCGAGGATTTCCGCACCGCGATCATAGGCCGCGGCTCCGACCTCGGGCTGTAGGTCCACCTCGAAGAACCAGGAGCCGATGGTGGAGCCCTCGACCTCGATCTTGTGCGGGGTGTAGCCGAGCAACGGGCAGCGGGAGGGCCGCAGGTCGTCCGGGCCGAAACGCGCGCCGCCCCGACGGGCGAGGTATTCGCGAGTGATCCACTGTGGCATGAAGCTGACCTCCCAGGCGCCGATGTGCTGGTTGGGCACGAGCACGTAGCGCACCGAGGGGTGGTCCACGACCTGGCTGAGCAACAAGTTGGCCTGATCGACCCGACGCCCGGTGGCGAAGGGCCAGTAGGAGCCGACGCCTTCCGAGCTCATGCCCTCGCTCTGCACGATGCTGGGGTTGGCGTGGCCGCGCGGCGCGACCAGGCGCCAGAGCCAGGCGAGCGCGGGCGGCAGCACGTGGAAGAGACCGGCGATGCCGTAGGTGGGGTTGTCTCGGGTGCAAGGCGGGCAACGCACGCCGAAGCTGCGCACATCGACGTCGACCGGTCCGTCGACCACGTCGGGCACGAGGGAGCGGGGCACGATGACGCGGGGGTTGGGGCAGCGTTTGCCGGGGCTGTCCTCGATGTGTTCCCAGATGAGCGCGGTGGCGCCGGGGTGGGCGTCGATGTTGAGGAACAGCAGGGGCTGGGCGGGCGCGATGGTGAGCTGCTCGAGGTGCGGGTCGGTGCCGTAGGCCTCGATGTGGTTCACTCGCACAAACCAGGCGTCCTCGGCGTCCTGGAGCGAGAGTTTGCCGCGGCCTTTTTCCAGCGACGGATGGCAGAGCGCCATGTCGTCGGTGACGGGACGGACCTCGCAGGTGCGGGGCAGGGTGAGCGAGCGGTCGTCGCCGCTGACGAGGTTGCGTCCCAGCAGCAGACTGCCGTCGGGCTGGCGATGCACGTGCTCGAGCATCTCGCTCTTGCCGCCGCCGCTGGCGCCTTCGTGGCAGATGACGAGCTTGTTGCCATAGGGGGTGACGACCTGCGCGGTGGAGCAGTGGATGGTGGTCCAGTTTTCGCGTTCGCCGAGGGTGAGCAGCACGCCGTAGATGCCTTTCTTGGCGCTGGGGCCGGGGTAGAGGTTGTAGCTGAAGAGTTCGTGCAGGCCGTCGAGGCGGTTGTGCACAACGATCTGTTTGCCCGCGAAATGGGTGTGGCGGAAGGGCGGCGCGACGTAGATGACGGCCTTGGGGTCGAAGTCCGCCGGCACCTCTTCGGGCGTGAGCATGCCTTGGAGCAGGGCGAGTCCGAGAGCGAAGAAGCCGGCGTTGTCGGGGGCGATCACCAAGGCGTGGGTGCCCTTGCCGGGCATGCCGGCGATGAAGGGGAACACGGCCAGCGGCTGGGTCTTTAGCCAGGCAAAGGTGGCCTCGCGGGTCTCGGCAAAATCCTCGCCGAACTGACCGCGGTAGGTGGGTTTGTCGGTGGGCAGGTCGTCGCCGATGACCATGCAATCGGGGTCGCGGCGGCGCATGTAGGGGTCGAGATAATTGGCGGCGATGCCGTTGCGCACCTGGCAAACCTTGGCCTCGACGACGCGGCCCTTGCCGGGCACGTCGTAGGCGACCTCGTGCCAACCGTGGCGGGCGTCGCGCACGGCGAGCTTGGTGAGTTCGTCGACGCTGCGCGCCACGGCCACCGACGGCGCGGCGGCGAGGATTTCCGCGGCCTCGGCGGGGACCGAAAAGGGCACGCGCGAGGCGACGGGATTGGCGGGAGCAGTGGGAGCGGTGGTGTTCATGGCGGGCGATGGATTTTAGCGTTGGAAGGATTCGTTCGGAGGGACGCGGCCGGGTTGGCCGATCCCGTGATCGATGGGTCAAAGATAACGCAATCGGGCCGTTGTCGCTCCGCGGGTGTTGGCCGACTATGTGCGTATTTTAAGGTCAGTTTTTGCATAGTCTGTCGCAACGGATGCCGAGTGGGTGTGGAGGCGTTCGTGTAAACTGGTCTCCACGATGCCGCAGATCATTCGCCACGCCCTTGCCGAGAGGATTCAGATACTCCCTGTTTTCAGGGCCTTGATAGAGGACATCAGCGAGGCGACCGGCGTGCCGGTGCGGTTTCTGCCCGGCCCCGCGCCGGCCATCGGCGGTGCGGGGCCGGAGGTGGCTCCGTTGTGCGCACGTTTGGCGGGAGATGCGGAGGGGTGCCGATTATGCGGTGTTTTCCGTCAAAATCTGCGCGAAGAGGCCGCGGAGGGACCGGCGACGGGGGTGTGTGACGCGGGTTTGTGGGAGGCGATGGTGCCGGTGGCCATTGGCGGGCAGGCGGTGGGTCATTTGTTACTGTCGGGCTGTGCGGCGGAGGTGCCGACGGCGACATCCACCAATCGTGCGCGTCACCTTCTGGGGCGGGCGGGGGTGAGTCTTGATCCGGGGGCGCTGGCTTTGCTGCGCGGGCAGAGCCCGGTGGTTGGGCCGAGGCGGCGCGAGGCTTTGGTGAGTGTGCTGCGGCTGGCGGCCGACCGGCTGCGGTTGCTGTTGACGGAGCACTTGGTGACGAAGCCCAGCGCGTTGCCGGCGCCGGTGGCCCGGGCCTGCGCCATTGTGCACGCGGAATACGCCTTGGAGCTGCGGCTCTCCGCCTTGGCGGAAAGGCTGGGGGTGAGCGAGGGACATTTCAGCCGCAGCTTTCACCACGCGACCGGCCTGCGTTTTGTGGAATATCTGGCGCGTTATCGGGCCGGACGCGCGCGGGCATTGCTGGTGGGGGAGCGTTGCTCGGTGGCGGAGATCGCGCGCGCGTGCGGTTTCCGCTCGTTGTCGCAGTTCAACCGGGTTTTCCGCGCCGTGCACGGGGTCAGCCCACGGAGCGTGCGCAAGGCGGCGGCCGCATCCGCAGTGGACTGACGTCAAGGTGGCGGCGGCTCAGTCCAACCAGCGGTCGTGCAGGTGTTCGCGGTCGACGGGCCAGGCGGTGTAGGCCTCGCGCGGGGCACGGGCGGCGGCGAGCAGGTTGGCGGCGACGGTGGCGAGGTCGTCGAGCGACCAGAAGTCTTCGGCGACTTCGGGGCGTTCCTCGGCGGCGGTGAGGGCGGAGCGGGAGAGCACCAGTCCGCTCATGGGCGGGATGGCGCAGCCGAGGGTGACGAGCACGCCCTGCAGGCGCGAGAGCACGGCTTTGCCGCCGACGCTGTGCTCGGTGATGACGCAGGCGGCGGGTTTGCCTAGGAGGAGCGGGGTGCCCTCGTGCGGGGTGAGATTTTCGAGGAAGGCCTGCAGGTGGCTGCTCCAGCTGTCCCAGTGGGTGCCGGTGGCCAGCACGAAGCCGTCGGACGCGGCCATGAGCTCGATGGTTTTCTCCAGCGGCGGGCGGGCGGCCAGGGTCACGCGGGCGAGGTCGGCGTGGGGTTGGAGTTGTTTGGCGAGGTGTTCGAGGGCGGCGGCGGTGTTGCCGTCGGTGCCGCCGAGGGCGGCGTTGATGAGCAGGATGCGCGGCCGGCGGGCTCCGGCGGAGGGGGCGGCAGGTTGCGGGGCCGGCGCCGTGGGTTTCGGGATGGAGGCGGTTGGCGGGGCGGAGCGTTGGTCGGTCGAGAACCAGCGGCGGCGCACCGGGATGAGGATCACAAAGGCGACGAGGGTGGCGATGCCGCCGGTGACGTAGTCGGGGAGCTGGCGCGAGTAGCCGTAGAGGCAGAGCAGGATGCCGCCGACGAGGGTGACGATCTGCATCATGAGCAGCAGGCGGCTGAGCATGTCGCGTCCGGCACTGAGCGTGGTGTCGCGGCGGACGGGTTTTTTCATCGGGTTCTGCATGTCGGCGGAGGTGTTTTTGCGAGCGGTCGGGCAATAAAAACTAACCTGTCTGGTTAGTTTTTATTGGGTGGGTTCGCGACGGTGTCAGCGGAAGGTGTTCCACTCGGGGGTGGCGTAGTGGTCGGCGAGGTTTTCGTGGGCGTCCTCGGGGAAATCGGGCCAGGGGGTGGGCACGGCCTCGGCGCCGAGGGTGGCGGCGAGGCGGGTGGTGAAGGCGACGGCGAAGGCGTCCCAGTTGATTTCGCCGACGGCGGCGCGGTCGACGGAGCCCTGGCAGAGCAGTCCGTGCTTGGAGCGTTTTTGGGCGGCGCCGGCGAGCTTGCGACCGGTGGCGGGGTCGATGACGTCGTGTTTCTCGGCGCGGGTGAAGCAGACGGTGGGGCCGGGCGCGGGCCGGGCGGGTTTGTCACTTATTAAGTTACAATCGGCTTGGGCAGGGCAGGTTTCCTGGAGGGTGGCGGGGTGGCCGAGGTCGTTGAGGGCGGCGGCGAGGTCGGCGTGAATGCGTTGGTAGCTGACGGGTGCGGGGGCGTCGGCGAGGTCGTGGCCGCGGGGAAGGACGAGGGCGTAGGTCCAGTCGTCGCGGTGGTCGACGACGCCGCCGCCGGAGGGGCGGCGGCAGAGGGTGAGGTCGGCGGGGTCGGTGTCGGGGCCGAGCAGCGCGGGGAGTTGCTCGCGCACGAAGGCGATTTTTTGCGAGTAGCCGAAGGTGACGGCGGGGCGGTGCCAGTCGTAGTGGCGGAAACGGGCGGCTTGGGGCGCGGGGTAGTGTTGCAGCAGGAGAAAGTCGGCGGCCATGTTGCCGGCGGCGGAGTCGGCGCGGTCAGGGAGGAGGTGGAGCTGCATGGCTTACAGGAGGAAACTGAGTGGACGGCTGGTCGGTGGGACGACGGATTTTTTAACCACGAAGATCACGAAGGGGCACGAAGCCGGCCCTGCAAACGCTGATTTTCTTTGAACCGCAAAAGGCGCGAAAACTCGCAAAATTTCCGAGCAGGATTTCGCGAATTTTTGCGCCTTTCGCGGTTGGGAAATCCGAATCGGCCGCGGGCGGTCGAGATTACATCGTCTGGCTTTCGGGTGTTCCGCCGTGTTCAAGGGGCTCGTTCCCACGCTTCCGGCGTTGCGTTGAAATGGCCGGGGGTGCGCGGTGTATCACTGTTTGAAATACCAGTCGCGGACGGGCGGGGGGAGGATGAGTTGATCGAGTTGGGCGTCGAAGGATTCGACCGGGGTTTTGAGCAGGCCGGCGAGGGGTTTGAGATTGAGGGTGAGGTCGGCCTGGCGGTTGGCGGCGAGGGCGGGTTCATCGGCGCGGCGGACGACGCGCAGGGGGGCGGCGTTTTCGTCGAGCTTGAAGTGGGCGCGGATGCGGCGGGCGAGTTCGGCGCGGGAGAGGGGCTCGGCGCCGGCCCAGTGGAAGATGCCGCGCAGGTCGTCGCGCTCGGCGCATTCGAGCATGGCTTCGGCGAGGTTCTCGGCGGTGCAGGGTTGGCGGATCTCGTCGGCGAAGACGGCGGGGGTCTTGCCGGCGGCCCAGTCGGCGAGCAGGCGTTCGTGCAGGCTGCGTTGGCCGGAGGGGCTGTTGCCGGTGAGCAGGGGGGCGCGCAGGGTGATGGCGAACTCGGAGGCGGTGGTGTGGACGGCTTGTTCGGAGGCGAGTTTTTGCCGGCCGTAGAGGTTGACGGGGTTGGTGGCGGAGCCGGTGGCGTAGGGGGCGGCCTCACCGTCGAAGACTTGCTCGGAGGAGAGGTGGATCAGCTTGGCGCTGACGTGGTGGGCGAGGCGCGCGAGGGTGGCGGGGAGGGCGACGTTGAGTTGGTGGGAGCGGATGGGATCGGCGTCGCATCGGGCGGGCTCGGAGATGGCGGCGCAGTTGACGACGAGGTCGGGGAAGGTCTCGAGGATGGCGGCGGTGACGGCGGCCTCGTCGGTGAGGTCGATGCGGCGCGAGGCTTTGGCGCCGGGCACGGGCGTGTTGGAGGTGCCGGTGATGGCGGTGACGGTGTGGCCGCGGCGGGCGGCGGCCTTGGCGAAGGCTCCGCCGACGAGGCCGGAGGCGCCGGTGAGGAAGATGTGCATTACGGACGAGTGGTGAGGGCGAAGGGAAAGGGAGGAGGGGGGGGCAGGCGCGGCCTGCGACGTTCAGACGAGGGGAAGGAGTTCGGGGCTGAGTTGCCAGCGAACTTTCCAGCGGGGGCGGCCGGTTTTTTTGTGGGTTTCGCCGGAGGTTTCGAGGGTGAGCACGGCGGATTTTTTGAGGTGAAAGGAGGAGCGGTGGGGTTTGCCGCGGATGAGGAGGGTGGCGAGGGCGCCGAGGTGGGGTTCGTGTCCGACGAGGGCGAGGGGGATGTCGGGCGAGTGGGCCTCGAGGCGGCGGGCGAGGGGTTCGGGATCGTCCTCGGGGAGGAGGCCGGGGGTTTCGACGAGGATGGTGTCGTCGAGGCCGAGTCCTTCGAGGAGGTGGGCGGCGGTCTGGGCGGAGCGGTGCAGGGGGCTGTGCCAGAGTTGGGCGGGGCGGAAGGCGGGGTTGCCGCGGAGGAAGGCGGCGAGGTGCCGGGTTTGGGCGAGGCCGCGCGGGCTGAGGGGCCGGGCGGGGTTTTCGGCTTCGTCGAGCGCGTGGGCGTGGCGGACGAGGTGGAGGAGCATTGGTTCAGGGATGGACGGGGACGACGGGGACTTTATCGGTCGTGGGCTTGGGTTTGGGCAGGCGGCGGGTGCTTTGTTTGCCGTCGATGTCGTAGGTGGTGATGGTGCCTTTTTCGAGTTCCTTGATCCAGTTGAAGGAGTGGTTTTTGAGGATGACGTCGGCGGCTTCGGAGCCGAGGCGGGCGCGGATTTGCTCGCGGGCGGTGGCGGCGAGGTCGGCGAGGCGGGCGCGTTTTTGCGTGTCGTCGAGCGAGGTGTCGTCGGCGATGGCGGCGGCGGCGGCGGGGATGTCGGTGCGGAGG
>JBDRJH010000066.1:0-7661 GCA_043815125.1 Verrucomicrobiota bacterium | reverse complement strand
CTCGACTGGGACTACACCCCCACCCCCTTCTGGGGCCAGCAGGCCAAGGACGCCCTCTCCGGCAAACAGTTCCCGCCGCCCGACCGCCTCCGGTAACCATCCAATGTCATCCTGGCGCGGATACGACCAAGTCGTTCCGCGCCTTTTCATTCCCCCCTCCCGACCATGAAGCCTCACCGCCCTCTCCTCGCCCTCCTCCTCGCCGGCGCGCTGTCCGCCCACGCCGCCCTCGTCGACAACGCCGCCATGGACATCGACGCCAACCAGGACAACTGGCCCGACGCCTGGCCCGCCGTTCCCGGCAACGCCGGCACCTGGGAGACCGAGGGCTCCAACCGCTTCATCCGCCTCACCAGTCCGCGCCCCGGCGCGCTCGTCACCCTCGCCCGCGACATCCCCCTCCCCGCCGGCACCTCCGCCGTCGAACTCTCCTGGAACCAACGCATCACCAACCTCGCCCCCGGGGCCCAGTCCGGCGACGCCCGCGTCGTGCTCGAATTCTTCGACGCCAACCGCGCCAAACTCCCCTCCGACGCCCCCATCGCCTACTACCGCGAAGACTCCGCCGGCTGGGAACCCAAGACCGGCACCGTCACCGTGCCCCGCGGCGCCGCCCTG
The DNA here is from genome assembly GCA_043815125.1 of Verrucomicrobiota bacterium. GTDB lineage: Bacteria > Verrucomicrobiota > Verrucomicrobiia > Opitutales > Opitutaceae > JAUWBF01. The sequence continues at coordinate 7,043 of JBDRJH010000066.1, read as the reverse complement.
CTCCGCGTCACCCCCGCCCTCGTGCGCGTCGACAGCGGCTCCCTCGACTTCGACGACCTCGTCGTCAAACCCGCCGCCGCACCCGAGCCGGCCCCCGTCGTCGCGGCCACCCCGCCCGTCGCCCGCTCCGGACAAAAGTTTCCCCGCGTCGAGGTTCCCGCCAAGGGCTCCATGCCCGACGAACCCGAGCAGAAACAATACTGGCCACCCATGCTCAAGGTCTCCGGCAACCGCCTCGTCGACCCCAGCGGCCGCGAGGTCTGGCTCCAGGGCGTCAACGTTCCCTCCCTCGAGTGGAGCGTGAAAGGTGAGAGCGTCGACCGCTCCATCGTCACCGCCATCCAGGACTGGAACGCCAACGTCATCCGCCTGCCCGTCAAGGGCGCCCACTGGTTCGGCAAGGGCACCAAGCACAACACCCAAAAGGACGGCGGCGCCGCCTACCGTGCGACCGTCGACAAAGCCATCATGCTCGCCGCCAACCGCGGCGCCTACGTCGTGCTCGACCTCCACCACTACCGCGCGCCCCGGCCCGAGGACGTCGACTTCTGGAAGGACGCCGCCGCCCGCTACAAGGATCACCCCGCCGTGCTCTTCGACCTGCTCAACGAACCCCACGGCATCCCGTGGGAGACCTGGCAAAAGGGCGGCTTCGTCGAGGAAAAGAAAAAGGCCGGCGACGAGGACGCCTTCCTCAGCGAGGCCGAGAAGCGCGAGAACAAACGCGGCTTCGACTCCCCCGGCATGCAGGGCCTGCTCGACGCCGCCCGCTCCACCGGTGCGAAGAACGTCGTGGTCGTCGGCGGCCTCGACTACGCCTACAGCCTCACCGGCGTGCTCGAGGGCCACGCGCTCACCGACCACGCGGGCAACGGCATCATGTATGCCACCCACATCTACCCCTGGAAGAAGGGCTGGCAAAAGCGCTTCCTCGATGTCGCCGCCAAATACCCCATCCTCGTCGGCGAAGTCGGCGGCGACGCCAAGAAGATGACCTGGCTCCCCGCCAACCATCAGGAAAACGTCGACACCTGGGCCCCCGCCATGATCGGCGTCATCCAGAAGCACCGCCTCAACTGGACCGCCTGGTGCTTCCATCCCAAGGCCAGCCCGCGTATGCTCCTCGACTGGGACTACACCCCCACCCCCTTCTGGGGCCAGCTCGCCAAAGACGCCTTCAACGGCAAGGAATTCCCCTACCCCGCCAAGCTCCGCTGACCCACCGGGACAAACTCGTCATGAAAAAACAACTACGCCTCGCCGTCGCCTTGTCCTCGCTCGTCGTCATGCTGCCCGCCGCCTCCCGCGCCGCCGACAAGCCCGCCGTCGACCCCGGCCGCACCGGCAGCCGCGCCTACCCGACCGACCCCGCGCCCGAGCAGCCCAACCGCGCCGCCTGGCCCGCCGAACTCAAAGTCTCCGGCAACCGGCTCGTCGACCCGCAAGGCAACGAAGTCTGGCTCCAAGGCGTCGCCATTCCCGGCCTTGAAATCCGCCCCGAAGGCCACGGCGCCGTGCGCTCCACCATCGAAGCCATCGAAAACTGGAACGCCAACTGCGTGCGCCTCGCCGTCAAGGACACCTACTGGCGCGGCGAGGGCAAACCCGGCAAGGAAACCGCCGGCCAGTCCGATGACGGCGCCGCCTACCGCGCCACCATCGACGCGGCCGTCAACGCCGCCGCCAACCGCGGCGCCTACCTCGTCATCGACCTCCACGTCTACCGCGCCATCAGCGACGAACACCTCGCCTTCTGGACCGACGCCGCCACCAAATACGCCAACCACCCCGCCGTCCTCTTCGACCTCATCAACGAACCCCACGGCATCTCCTGGCAGGTCTGGCGAGACGGCGGCTTTGTGCCCACCAAGGACAAGCAGAAGGTCGACGAATCCGCCTTCCTCAGCGACGAGGAGAAAAAGAAAAACGAGGGCTTCAACTCCCCCGGCATGCAAAAGGCCGTCGAGCACATCCGCGCCCTCGGCGCCCGCAACGTCATCATCGCCGGCGGCCTCGACTGGGCCTACGACCTCAGTGGCATCGTCGACGGCTATGAGTTGAAGGACACTCCCGAGGGCAACGGCATCATGTATTCGTCGCACATCTACCCGTGGAAGAGCGACTGGGCCGGCAAGGTCCTGCGCGCCGCCGAGCTGCACCCCATCTTCGTCGGCGAGGTCGGCGTGGACATCAAAAAGATGGGTTTCCTCCCCCTCAATCGCCAGGAAGACCCCGAGACCTGGGCGCCCGACGTGCTCGCCTTCATGCAAAAGCACCGGCTCAACTGGACCGGCTGGTCCTACCACACCTGGGCCACGCCGGTCATCCTCGCCGACTGGGACTACAACCCCACGCCCTTCTGGGGCCAACCCGTCAAGGACGCCCTCCACGGCAAAAAATTCGAGCTGAAACGCATGCGCTGAAACGACGGCATCAGCTGAGACTGAATGCAGTCAGCCGCGTTTCAGTCCTGCCGACGCCCGAGCCAGCCTGAGCACTTTCCCATGACCCTCCGACTCGCCTCCCCGTTCCAAGATCATGCCGTGCTCCAGCGCGACCAGACGCTCCCCGTGTGGGGTTGGGCCGAGCCCGACACCCGCGTGCGCGTCACCCTCGCCGGCCATGAAGCGCACGCCCTGAGCAACGCGCAAGGCGACTGGCTCGTGCGCCTGCCCGCCCTGCCCGCCGGCGGCCCGCACACCCTCGCCGTCGAAAGCCCCGCCAACGGCGAGACGCTCACGATCTCCGATCTGCTCGTCGGCGAGGTCTGGCTCGCCTCCGGTCAGTCCAACATGAACTGGACCCTCAACCAAAGCCGCCCGCTCACCGACGAGACCATCGCCACCGCCGACTTCCCCGCCATCCGGTTTTTCGACGTCGCCCGCCGCACCCACCTCGGCCCGCATCGCACCGTCGGCGGCTCCTGGAAACCCGCCACCCCCGACAACGCGCCGCACTTCTCCGCCGTCGCCTACAGCTTCGCCCGCCGCCTGCACCGCGAGCTCGGCGTGCCCGTCGGCATCCTCTCCGCTTCCTGGGGCGGCACCATCATCGAAAGCTGGACCAGCCGCGCCACCCTCGCCCACAACCCGGACCTCGCCGACCGGCTCGCCGCCTATGAGGCCACCGCCTGGACCGCCGACCGCTGGAAACACGGCGCCAGCCTCGGCCCCGACGGCCGCCAGCCCAACCCCGCCCTGCCCGCCGACCCCGGCCGGACCGTCGACTGGCACTCCGCCGACCTCGACGATTCCGCCTGGACGCCGATCAACCTGCCCGCCACCTGGCAGTCCGCCGGTGAAAAATACTCCGGCGTCTTTTGGTTTCGCCGCACCGTGGACCTCCCCGCCGGCTGGGCCGGCCGCGACCTCGAGCTGCACCTCGGCGCCGTCGACAAGCAGGACATCACCCACGTCAACGGCGTAGAGATCGGCCGCACCGGCGCCGGCGTCGAGGACCGCCACTGGAACGCGCCCCGCACCTACCGCGTGCCCGCCGGCCTCGCCGAACGCGGCACGCTCAACATCGCCGTCCGTGCGTATTCATTTATCTATGACGGCGGCCTGATCGGCCCCGCCTCCGCGATGAAGCTCCACCCCGTCGACGACCCCGGCGCCGCCATTCCGCTGGCCGGCGGCTGGCGCTTCCGCCGCGAGCACGATTTTGGCGTCGTCGTCCCGCCCGCGCCCGTCCCGGGCCACGGCGAGCCCAACTCGCCCCACATGCTGTTCGACAACATGATCGCCCCGCTCGTGCCCTGCGCCCTGCGCGGAGCCATCTGGTATCAGGGCGAGAGCAACGAAGCCACCGCCGGCATCTACGGCCGCCTGCTGCGCGACCTCGTCCAGGACTGGCGCCGCCAGTGGGGCCTGCCCGGCCTCGCCTTCCACGTCGTGCAACTGCCCGGCTTCCGCGCGCCGCAGGCCCATCAACCCGACAGCGGCTGGGCGCGCCTTCGCGAGGCCCAGGCCGCTGTGCTTGATCTGCCCGGCACCGGCCTGACCACCATCATCGACCTCGGCGAGGCCGGCGACATCCACCCCAAGGACAAGCTTCCCGTCGGCGAACGTCTGGCTCAAAGCGCCCTCGCCGACACCTACGGCCGCGACATCACGGCCCGGGGTCCGCTGGCCGCCGGCTTCACGGTGACCGGCGACACCATGCGTATCGAGTTCTCCAATACCGGTGGAGGACTCGTGACTTCCGACGGCGCTCCCCCCGGGTTTCTCTTCCTCGCCGGCGAGGACCGCGTTTTTCATCCCGCCGCCAGCCGCATCGAGCGAAACGCGCTTCTGGTCGCCAGCCCGGCCGTGCCCGCGCCCGTCGCCGCCCGCTATGCCTGGGCCGACAATCCCGCCGGCTGCAACCTCGCGAACCGCGAGGGCCTGCCGGCCTCCCCGTTCCGCACCGACGACTGGTGATCCTCCCGTGAAACCCTCCCTCACTTGAACTTGCGACGCCGCCGGCCGGCGGCATTTTCCCCGCCATGCCCCGACGCGTAACGATGAAAGACGTGGCCGCCGCCGCCGGGGTTTCCGCGGCGACCGTCAGCCGCGCGCTCGGCATGGACCCGAAGATCTCGACCGACACCCGTCTTCGTATCCAGAAAACGGCGACAAAGGTCGGCTACCGGCCCGATCCCCTGCTCTCCGCCTTCGCCCGCCGTCGCCGGGGCAGGGTCGCCGGCTCGGAAATCACGACCCTCGCCTACGTCACCAACTCGCCCACCCGCGACGAGTGGCGGGAGAATCCCTTTCACAAACCGCTCTTCAAGGGCGCCACCGATCACGCCCTCGCCAACGGCTATCAGCTCGAACATTTCTGGCTGGGCGAACCCGGCATGACCGGCGAACGCCTCGGCCGCATCCTCTACAGCCGGGGCATCGCCGGCCTCATCATCGCCCCGGCCACCGCGGCGCGCACCCTGCTCACGCTCGACTGGGCCCGCTTCAGCTGCGTCACCATCGCCTACTCGCTGCTTCGCCCCGACCTGCACCGCATCGCCCCGCACCATTTCCACGCGCTGCTCGACGCCGACCGCAAGCTCCGCGAGGCGGGCTACACCCGCATCGGCCTTTGCATCTACGAGAGCACCAGCGGTCGCGTGGACGACCTCTGGCTCGCCGGCGCGCTGCTCACCCAGCGGCGTCACCCCGAGTCGCCTTTGAAGATCTTCCTGTTCGACGACAGCAACCGCCACACGATCCCCGACTGGGCGCTCGCCGAGAACATCGAGGTCATCGTGAGCGACAATCCCCAGGCCGTCGCCGAGCTCCGGCGCGTCGGCATCCGCGTGCCCGGCGACATCGACTTCGCCACGCTCAACTGGGTGCAGACCGAGCCCGAGGTCGCCGGCATCAACCAGCGTCCGGGCGCCATCGGCGCGGCCGCCGTCGACTTGGCCGTGGCCCAAATCAGCCGGGGCGAACGCGGTATCCCCGCCATCCCCTCCATCACCATGATCGAGGGCACCTGGGTCAACGGCCCCAGCCTCACCCGCAAGGTCCGCCAACGCTGAACCGCCCGGCCGCCCGGCCCACGGATCAACCCGGCCGACATATGACCGACGGTCCCAAAAGAACCTCAGTATAAAATTAAGTGTTTTACATACAATAGGTTAATAAATGTAATCTATTGCAAAATCACGCCATTGTCTAAACCCCGCCGGCGGACAGGCTGTGATCTGCAAACACGGCTCCCCCAAGCCCGCCCCCCCCAACTCGGAAAAAGGAAAGTCTCCCATCGTCCGCGCTCCCCGGCGCGCTCGCCCCACCCCAAAGCCTCCGTCACCCTCGAATATGAACACCCTGTCCAAGCCCGCCCGCGATCACGCCCTTTTTGTGAAGCGCATCCCGACCGCGACCGCCATTTGCCTGCTCTCCTTCGCGCCATTCGCACAGGCCGCCAGCGACAGCTGGACCGGCGGCACCGACGGCAACTGGAGCGACGATTCGAACTGGGTGACCGCCGCCCCCGGCTCCACCTCCGTCACGAACAACGCCGACACCGCCACGTTCAACACGGACCCCGGCAACAAGGTCATCACCATCGATGCCAACCGCAACATTGGTAACATCACGTTCGATACGCCCGGCGCGGGCAGTTACACGATCGGCAGCGCGGGCGCCAACGGCGGCAACGCCCTGAAGCTCTCCTCCGGCGGCAAAATTCTGATGACATCGACCGTGGCCGATGGGGTTGTTCAAACCTTCAACGCTCCACTCACCCTTCACGGCAACTACAACATCGACAATCAGACCGTAGGCACGGCCCGCTACAACTTCGCGGGCTCCATCACCGCCGCCAGCAATTCCACCCTCTACCTCTACACCAGCGACACCGCCTCGTCGGTCATCAATACCATTAGCGGCAACATGTCCAACGGCGCAGGAACCCTTTCCGTGTCCCTTGGCCAATGGTCTTCTGGTTTGGGCAGAGGCCGGGTTGAGTTAACCGGCAACAACACCTACACCGGGAAAACCATCGTTAATGTCAGAGGCGGCGGCTTGGGCATCGGCGGCGAATTGATCATCTCCGGCACCAACAATTCCGCCGGCGAGACCGAGGTTGCACGCGGCACGCTCACGCTCAACAACGCGGCCAACGGCGGCCTCGCCAGCGGCCTCGTCACCATGGGCGCAGGCTCCTACATCCGTGCCAACATCGCCGCGGCCGGCACCCTCTCCAACAACTTCGTCCAGAATAACAGCGCCTATTTTGCCGGCGATCACGCCATCACCATCAACGGCACGTTCACCAACACGACCATCGCCAACCGCCCCCTCACCAACTCGCTGGCCTCAGGCCAAAAACTCACCCTCAACGGCGACGTTTTCCTCAGCAACCTCAGCGGCACCGGCCGGGTCTGGCAGCTGCGTGGCTCCGGCGAAACCATCATCAACGGTGATGTCATGGACTTCAGCGGCGGCAAGGGCACCGCCGCCAGCGGCCTTGATTTCAGCACCACGGGCACCGGAGCCCGCTCCCTCACCCTCGCCGGCGACAACACCTACAGCGGCAATACCGTATTGTCCGGCGGCGCC
>JBDRJH010000065.1:0-6969 GCA_043815125.1 Verrucomicrobiota bacterium | reverse complement strand
CGCCCTGGGCGGACGCAGTCAGGACTACGTCGCCCGCATCATGGTCTATGCGCTCACCCACAAGGACCACTCCCTCACCAACGCCTTCACCCGCGCCGCCAACCAGGAACTCAACCGCTTCCAGCAAGGCATCGCCATCATCGACACCTGCATCACCGTCGCCCCCCTGCTCGGTCTGCTCGGCACCGTCGCCGGCATGATGAACACCTTCGGTGCCCTCGGCGGAGGCGACATCGCGGCCAACGCCGGCCAGATCACCGGCGGTGTCGGCGAGGCGCTCATCGCCGTGTTCGCCGGCCTCATCATCTCCATCCTCGGCCTGCTGCCGTTCAATCTGCTCAACACCCGCGTCGAGGAGGCCCGGCACAACATCTCCGACGCCGCCAACGCCCTCGAGCTGATCCTCAACAAGTGCGGCTCCGGCACCTGCCCCAAAAAGCTCTAACCCGCCGCCCGCCCGACATCCGCCATGTCCCTCGCCGCCGGCATCGCCCCGGGTCCGCGCCGCCGCGCCCGCATCGAGATCATCCCGCTCATCGACGTGATCTTCTTCCTGCTGGCCACCTTTGTCCTGTTCACCCTCTCGCTCAACCAGACCAAGGGCCTCAAGGTCGCCCTGCCCGACGCCGCCACCGCCGAGGCGCGCAACCCCGCCGACGCCGTCACCCTCACCATCGCCTCCGACGGCACCCTCGCCTGGGACAAGGAGGTCATCACCCCCGACCAGTTCCTCATCCGCCTCCAGGCCTACCGCGACATCACCCGCGAACCCCGCGTGCTCATCAACGGCGACCGCGACGCCCTCTACAACCAGGTGCGCTACGTCATCGACGAGGTCCGCAAGGCCGGCATCGCCAAGGTCTTCGTCGAGACCAGACCGACCACCGCCAACTAACCGCGCATGGAAAGCCTCTCCCAGTCCATCCAGCCCGCGGCCCCCAGGCGCCAGGCCCGCATCGAGATCATTCCGCTCATCGACGTGATCTTCTTCCTGCTGGCCACCTTCGTCCTCTTCACCCTGACCCTCACCCGCATCCAGTCCGTGCCCGTCGACCTCCCGCAAGCCAGCGCCAGCGCCCCCGCCGGCATCGACGAGGATCAGGTCGTCATCCAGGTCACCGAAAACGACCAGGCCTACTGGAACCAGGAACTCATCCCGCTCGCCGAACTCTCCGCGCGCCTCTCCGCCCACAAGCTCGCCGCGCCCAATCCCAAGATCCTCGTCACCGGCGACTCCACCGCCCGCTACGGCGACGTCGTCGCCGTGCTCGACCAGACCCGCGCCGCCGGCATCACCCTCGTCTCCCTCGAAACCGCCCCCCGCTCCCGCGGCCGCTGACCCGGAAACCATGCGTCGCGACCTCCTCATCGCCCTCTCCGTTTCCCTGGCCCTGCACGCCGGCATCGCCCTGGCCGGCCGTTTCTGGACGCCCGACACCGGCCCCGAGCCCGTGCCCGAATCCCCGCCGCCCATCGAGGTCCTGCTCGCACCGCCACCCGAACCCGAGCCGTCGGAGAATCGTGAATACGCCGTCGACGCCGGCGGCGGCCCCGCCGCGGTCGCCGCGCCGCAAATCACCGACAGCCCCGTCTCCCTCGTCGAGTCGCCCTTTGTCCAGCGCCTGCAACCCCCGCCCCCGCCCGGCCTGCCCGCCACCGCCGGCCTCGTAACCATTCCCTCGCTCGGCGGCTCCGGGCGCGGCACCGGCTCCGGGCTCGGCAACCTCTTCGACCTCGCCGCGCTCGACCAGTCCCCGGTCGTCACCTTCCAACCCCAGCCGGTCTACCCCTACGACCTGCGCCGCACCGGCCTGAGCGGCAGCGTGCTCATCCAATTCGTGGTCACCGCCGAAGGCAACGTGACCAACGCCCGCACCATCCGCTCCACCCACCAGCGCTTCGAGGAAGCCGCCCTGCAGGCCGTGCGCCGCTGGCGCTTCAAGCCCGGCATCAAGGACGGCGTGCCCGTCAACGCCGTCATGCAGGTCCCCATCACCTTCAACCTGGAGAACCTCTGATGTCGCGCCGCCTGCTCATCGCCGCCCTGCTCCTTCTCGGGCAGTCGCTCGCCCCCGCCGCGCCCCAGCTCTCGCCCGGCCTCGCGCCCACCCTCGGCCAGCTGCGCACCCTCACCAACGAGCAAAACCACGCCGCCGCCCTCGACGTCCTCGCCCCCGCCATCACCAAGAGCAAAGCCGACAGCTACGACCGCTTCGTCCTCCTGCAAATCCAGGGCCGCATCCTCGTCTCGCAAAACCGCCTGCCCGCCGCCCTCGAATCACTCGAAGCCGCCTACCGACTCGGCGAATCACAGGCGAAAAACGAGTTCCTCGACGACGCCACGCGCGTCGACTTCCTGCAAACCCTCGCCCAGCTGCACTACCAGATCGCCTCCGATCAACCGGACCTCGCCGTCAAGACCGCCGGCTACCGGCGCGCCCTCGACTACACCCGCCGCTGGCTCGCCGTCACGCCCGCCCCCGACGCCAACGCCCGCTACTTCGCCGCCTCCCTGCGCTACAGCCTCGCCACCGTCGACCCCGACCGCGCCGACAAGGCCCAGCTCGCCGCGGCGCTTGACGAGGTCCGCGAGGGCCTGCTCGCCCAGCTTGAGCCGCCGGCCCCACTCCGCCTCCTCGGCGTCGCCATCCTCCAGCAACTCGACCAGGCCGACGAAACCATCCCCCGACTCGAGCTGCTCGTCGCGCAACAACCCGGCAACGCCACCCTCTGGCGCCAGCTCGCCGCCACCTACCTCTCCTCGCCCTCGCGCGAAAACAACCTCCGCGCCATCCTCACCTTCGAGCGCGCCCAGGCCGCCGGACAACTCACCGACTCGCAAAGCCGGCTCAACCTCGTGCACGCCTACCTCCAGGTCGACGGCCAGGAAACCGCCCGCCAAATCCTCGCCGCCGGTCTGCGCGACGGCACCATCGAGAGCACCGCCCGCACCTGGCAATTCCTTGCCGCACTCGAGCAGGAACACGCCTCCGCCGACGACGCCATCGCCACCCTGCGCGAAGCCGTGAAACGCTTCCCGGACAACGACGGCCTCGCCCTTGAACTCGCCCGGTTGCTACACTCCGAAGGCCGCACCGCCGAGGCTTACGACCTGGCCCTCGCCGCCGCCGCCAAGCCGGAGAAACTCACCCACCCCGGCCGCTCGCTCAGCTTCCTCGCCTACCTCGCCTACGAGCGCGGCGACCACGCCGCCGCCGCCCGCCACCTCGACGCAGCCGCCACCTTCGAAGACGCCCGGCCCGACGACCTCTCCCGCCTGCGCGCCGCCCTCAACACCAAATGAGAACCAAACTCTACGCCCTCGCCCCCCTGCTCGCGCTCCTCCTCTTCGCCGGAGCCTACGTCGCCTGGAACATCCAGCACCGCCAGGCCGAGGCCGAACGCGCCGCCGCCGAGAAAATCGAGCTGCAAGCCCAACACGAAGCCGAGCTCGCCGCCCGCAAGGCCGCCTTCGCCGAGGCCATCGCCGCCCAAGAGAAACGCCGCGCCGAACGCGCCGAACGCGAAGCCCGCCGTCAGGCCGACGAGGCCGCCCGCCAGGAACTCCTCGACCGCCGCGACGAACTCGCCGCCCGCATCGCCACCGCCAAGCGCGACTTCGCCCGCCTCGAAACCACCATCGCCAACGAGCGCGACGCCGTCGCCATCCTCGAACGCGAGGCCGCCGCCCTGTCCGCCGAGCAAACCGCTCTCAAGGAACTCGCCGCCAAGGCCGCCGCCAACCAGGCCGCCGTCACCAAGCTCCTGCAAACCCCGCCCGCCGCCACTTCCGCCACCGCCCGCTGATGAACATGCCGCGACTCTACCTCCTCATCCCCTGCGTGCTGCTGATCCTCTTCGGCGGACTCTATTGGAACTACGCCCGCACCGCCCGCGCCGAGGCCGCCGCCATCGCCGCCGAGCAGGCCCGCGTCGCCGAAACCGCCGCCGCCGAGCAGGCCGCCGCCGAACAAGCCGCCCGCGAAACCGCCGAAAAACGCGCCGCCGAACGCGCCGCCGCCGAAGCCAAGGCCGAGACCGAGCGCCGCGAAAAATGGCAGGCCGAGCAAGCCCGCCTCACCGCCGAGGTCGCCGAACTCCAGACCAAGGCCGACCAGCTCACCTCCGACGTCGCCGGGGCGGAAAAGACCTTGTCCGAACTGGAAACCACCCGCCGGGAACTGCGCCGCGCCAATCTCGCCGCCGGCCTCGCCGTCGAGCGCCTGCGCATCGCCAAGTCCACCGCCGAGCTCGAACTCCAGCGCCTCGTCACCCTGCTCGCGCGCCAAAACGGGGCTGCCGATCCCGCGCTCGACCTGCCCTGAAACCGGCTCTCTTTTGGCGACGGGTCGCATGATTTTGATTGCAGCGCGGCGGCCCGTTAATTTGCCTCTCCAACCTTCCCCATGCCAAGGCGTCGGGAATACACCGTCGGGGTGTAGCTTAGCCTGGTAGAGCGCTACGTTCGGGTCGTAGAGGCCGGGAGTTCGAATCTCCCCACCCCGACCATTTTGCCCGAAAACGGCCGGTCCCGCGACCGGCCGTTTTTTATGCCCGCACGCCGAAGGACCAAAGCGACCGCCGGGAACATGCTTCACCGCCCGCCCAGCCGACCCGTTTGTCACTTATTAAGTGACAAAGTCCTCGGGGTGCAGGAACGGGTTGTGCGCGAGTTCGTTGGCCAGAGTCGTCATCGGGCCGTGGCCGGGTGCGATCACCGTGTTGGCCGGCAGACGCCCGGCCAGCCGGCGGACCTGCCGCTGCAACAACGCGCCATCCCAGTAACCGCCGCCAACCGAGCCGGCGAAAATCAGGTCGCCCGCGATCAACAAAGCCGGCGCCGCCGGCGCCCGCGGGGCCGTCACCAGATAGCAGTTGTGCGCGGCCGCGTGGCCGGGCGTCGCCAACACCTCGATGGCCAGCGTGCCCAGCGTGACTTTGGCCCCCTCCCCCAGCGCGGCGGCGCAGGTGCCCTTGAGCGCGGCGGGCGCGAAGACCGGCGCGGGACCAAAGCGGCGCAGGCACTCGGCGACGCCGCCGCAGTGTTCGCGCTCCTCATGGGTGATGCAGATGCCGTCGAGCCGGCGCACGTTTTTCGGCCAGAGCGGATCAAGTTTTTCAAAGCCGCAACCGGCGTCAAAGAGCACCGCCGAATCCGACGAACAATCGCCGACCAGGTAGGCGTTGGCCACGCCGATGCCATGCGCGCAGCGCAGGGGACGCACGCAAAACGGCAGGCCGCTGATGCAGGGCAGCGGGTAGCCGCCGCCCAGCAGCGCCTTCAGGCCGGGCACGCGCAGGTCGAGCACCGCGGCAAGTCGCTCCAACTCGCCGGGTTCAAAGTCGTAGCGGTAGTCGATGGCGTCGCGCAGACGGGCCTCCGGAACCTGGGCGCGCGCGGCGGCCTCGGCCCCGGTGAGGCCGGCCAGAACGAGGGCCTTGTCGAGCACATCCCCCAGTTCGTCTTCCATCGGCACGCGTTCGCACGTCATCGAGGGCACATTGCCACAGATTCCCCGCAGTGCGGCAAAATTGATTTTGTTTTTTTCAACATGGCTTTGCAGCGTGGCGGGATGGATTCGCAGCAACAGGAAGTCCTCGACATTTTCATCCGCACCAAGGCGCTCCTTCACGGGCACTTTGTCCTCCGCTCCGGCCTGCACAGCGGCCACTATTTTCAGTGCGCCCGCGTCTGCGAGCGCATGGACGCGGTCACCCGCCTGGCCGAGCTGTTGCTTGGCAAGCTGAAGGAGCACAAGTTCACCACGGTGCTCGCGCCCGCGATGGGCGGTCTGGTCATCGGCCAGGAGGTCGCCCGTCAGGCCGGTGCCCGCTACCTATTCGCAGAGAAGGTCGACGACGTGCTGGCCATCCGCCGCGGCTTCAAGTTCGAGCCGGGCGAGTCCGTGCTGATCGTCGAGGATGTCGTCACGCGCGGCGGCCGCGCCGTCGAGTGTCTGAACCTCGTTCGCGAGGCCGGTGGCAAACCGGTCGCCATCGCCATGCTGGTCGACCGCAGCTCCGGAGCCACCCGGTTCGACGTGCCTTCAGTGTCGCTGCTCGAGCTGAGCTTCCCGACCTTCGAGGCCGACAAGCTCCCGCCCGAGTTGGCCAAGCTGCCGGTCGAGAAGCCGGGCAGCTGAGACGGCGGGGCGTAAAGTGAGTGGCACAGGCAAGAAGGTCCGTGCCACCAAAGGCCACCAACGAAAAGAAGGCGACCCATGCGGGTCGCCTTCTTGGTTTTTCAAAACGGCTTTCGTCGCTTACTTCACCGTGAGCGGTAGCGGACGGTAGAAGCCGCGGTAGAAGACCATGAGCAGGTTGCGACCGGACTTGAGCTGCTTGGCGGCGTCGTCGACGGTTTTCACCGGCTCGCGGTTGATCTCCACGATAACCATGCCGGGCGTGAGCCGGTCGGCGTAGGGCGAGTCGGGCGAAACGGCGGTGACGAGCAGGCCGGTGAGATCGGCGGGGGCCCGCAGGTTCTCGCGTTGCTCGTCGGTGAGTTGCTCGACGCGCACGCCCTCGAGCACGCCGGCGGAGGCGACTTCGTCGAGGGTGCCGAGTTTCACCTTCACGGTTTTCTCCTTCGCGTTACGGTAGAGCTTCACGGTGATCTGGGTGCCGGGCAGTCGCTGGGAGACGGCGTTGCGCAGGTCGTAGATGGTGCGGATCTCGGTGTCGTCGACCGCGATGATGACGTCGCTGCGCTCGATGCCGGCCTGCTCGGCGGGGCTGTCCTCGCTGACGTTGGTCACGAGCACGCCCTTGGTGTCGCGCGGCAGGCCGAGGCTCTCGGCCAGCTCGGGCGTGAGGCCGGGATTCTCCGGGTCGCTGCTGATGCCGAGGAAGCCGCGCTGCACGGCGCCGGTCTCGACGAGGCTGCGCATGACGGCGACGGCCTGGTTGACGGGGATGGCGAAGCCGAGGCCGATGTTGCCGCGACTGGAGGAGATGATGGCGGTGTTG
>JBDRJH010000064.1:0-4556 GCA_043815125.1 Verrucomicrobiota bacterium | reverse complement strand
GGCGCCGCCGTCGGGCAGGTTCCACCAGGTGATTCCTTCGACCAGCGGGTGACAGAACCAGAGGCGGTAGAAATTGCGCGCGACGAGCGCCTGCGCCTCCAGTCCCTCGGGGGAATTGTCCGGCGCGGTGAGGGTGATCTCGCTGACATGGATCGGCAGCTGAAGGCGGGCGTAGTGGTCGAGGCTCGCGAGGAGGGCCTCGGGTCGAGCGAGTTTTCCTGAAAGAATGTCGAGGAGCCCGGCATCGGAGAAGTGGTGAAATTGAAGTCCGATCGCGCCGACGCGGCGGCCCGCGGCAAGGAGGCGCTCGATCAGTCCGGAGTATTCGGTGACATCTCGGTCCCAGGCGTTGCCGGTTTCGTTGATATCGAGACGTGTGTCGGCCGGCAGATGCTTTTCAGCCCATGCGAAGGATTGCGCTTCGTAGTCGGGCTGCATTTGCAGGCCGCCGGGGCGGCGTTCGTAGTGGGCGACGGGTTCGTTGAGCACGTCCCAGCGTTTGATGCGGTCGCCGTAGCGGTCGGAGATTTCCTCGATGCGCTTTTCCCAGAGTGGGGCGGCCTCGTCTGGGTCGGTCGGCACCCAGTCGGGCACGGCCCACTTGCGGTAGTTCCAGACGAGGGTGTGGCCGTGTATGCGCAGGCCGCGTTCCTCGCAGAATTTCACGGCGCGGTCGGGCGGCGGGCGGCGGGCGAGGGGCACGCTGTGTTCGGCAAAGCGGGGCCGGCCTTGCTCGGGTTCCAGTGTGCGCCAGTAGAAGGGAACGGTGGCACCGTTAAAGAGGGCGCAAAACGCGTCCTCGTAATCGCGGTTGAGATGCTCGTCGGCGTAGTCGCCGAGCTTGAAGATATTGGCGCCGAAGTGGAACGAGGAGTCGTGCTGCGCGGCGACGACTTGCACGCCGGGCAAAGGCTTGCCGGCGTAGTCGGTGACGCGGATCACGGCGTCGCTTTGGCGATGAAGGCGGATGCCTTCGTCGATACGGGTTTGGAGTGCGGGGTCGGCCCAGAGTTTTTTGTAGGCGAGGGAAACGAGGGAGTTCATAGAATGGAAGCGAAAACCAACGCTGGCGGAAGGCCCGTGATTGCGCGATGGGCCGGTTGTTGCAACCGTTGCAATCCGTGAACCACACGCTTCGCCAGATCGCCGCCCGGCTGGGCTTGTCCGCATCGACGGTTTCGCGCGCGTTGCACCGGGATCCGTTGGTCAACAAGGCGACGATGGAGCGGGTGCTGGCGGCGGTGGGGAAAGCCGGCTACCAGCTCGATCCGGTGGTGTCTGCGGGAATGTCGAAGATCCGGCGGCGCCACTTTTACCGGGAGACGTTGGCTTGGTGCGGGGACAGTCCGCGCGAGTCGATGCCGTGGCTGGCGCCTCTTTTCGGGTCGTTCGAGGACTACGGGGCCAGGCTGGGCTACAACCTGGAGTGTTTCCATTTCGAGCGACCGACGCCGAGGAGTCTGGCCCGGCAGGCCGCGGTCTGGCGCGCTCGCGGCATACGCGGAGTGCTGCTGGGACCGTTTCGCTCGGAGCACACTGAGTTGCCTTTCCGGTGGGAGGAACTCGCGTGGATCATGATCGGCCATCCGCCGGAATCCCCGGTGCTGCATTCGGTCGGGCGCGACTATGAATCGGACATCAAGAGCGCCCTCGCCTGGTTGGAGGCCCGGGGCTGCCGGCGTCCGTGCTTCATTCTGGATCCGGGGGTGAACCATCTTTTCAAGGAGCCGATGCTGCGCGCCTCGTTGCTTTATTACGAGGGCAGGCGCGCGCGGCCGAAGGCACCGTTGCACGAACTCGCGTCCGGTCGTCCGGAGTTGTTTGCGGCTTGGGTCGAGGCCAACCGGCCGGACGGGCTGATTTTGCCTAGGTCGCTTCGTCCTTCTCTGCGGCGGCTGATCGAACCGGTCCTGCATCTGCCCCGGATATCACTCTCGCCGCCGGACAGCCCCGGCGCACGCGGCACCGCGCACTTCACCGCGCGTTACGAAGTCATGGGACAGGTCGCGGTCAATCTGCTGCACCGCCTGCTGAGCAACCGGGAATTTGGTTTGCCCGCTTACAAGCAGACCATCGTGCTGGACTCGCGATTGAATGGGTAGGGGTGGGCTGGGTAGGGTGGATTCCGTGGTGGCCCGCGTCAGACGGGAGTCGTTGTTCCCTGTGCGTGGTTCTGCTCCGAGACGGGGTGCTGCTTAGTTCTGGTTAGAATCGGCCGAGCATCAGGCCGGCTGCGTCGTCGAGGCGCGTTTTTCGGTATGCTGGCGCGAGTCCGGCTCGATGTCGTTTGCGCGATGAGATCGAGCATGTGGTCGCTCCTTCGGCCGGTGCAGGTGGGGTGCTCTTGCAGGGGAATGGGTTTCGTGGATCTGGCATGCCACGACCGCGAGGGCGGCAACGCGGGCATTTATCAGAACTGGGAGCAGATGGGTGCAGCGGCGGCGGACACTCTGGTGGCGATGCTCAATCGCGGGGAGCGCGGCGTGCCGGAATTCGCACGGCACACGCTGACTGCCACCTGGCCAGTCAGAGGGAATACCGGCGCCGGCAAGTGGGTCGTCACCAGGACCGCGACGCCGATATTCGGCTCGATGGGGCGACCTTCGTCGCCGCCGAATCGAGCGGCACCTCCATCGACGCGGCCGATCTGCCCAAGGACGACGTGCAGGCGATCTCGCCCGAGGTTACCTGGATCGGACTTGATCGCGGCATGCCCACACCGCCGGTATCGCCACCGCGTCCGTCGCCACCCTAGCCTCGGCCATCGCCGACAACGAATACTGGACCTTTTCCGTCACCCCGAGCCCGGTTCGTCGCTCAACCTCCGCAAGGCCGAGTTCCTGCTCACCTGGCTGCGCACCGAGTATCACGCCCACGCCCCGCGCAAGCTCGCCGCCATGACTAGCGTGGGTGGCTTTGTCGAAGCCGACGCGATCTACGTGCTCGCCTCCACGCCGTCGTCCGGCGCGGTGTCCGGTCTGCATGCACACCGACCTGTTACCTGTGTCCGGAGGCACCCTACGAATTCACTGGCTGCGTGCCGGGCGTGTGTTTTCCCATCGGCATCCTGTGCGATGCGACATCTTCTCCGCGCTTTGCGTCTGACAAGCCGACGAGATCTTACGATTCATCAAGGACAATGCGCTTGGTGGATGATCCTGAGCGTCATCCTCTTCGGCCACGGGTTTATCCTGTTACAGGTTATGCTGGTGGTTGTCCAGCATTGGAGGGTTCGACATGCGTCCGACCAGTTCCTGGCGCAGTTGCTCGACGACGCGTGCGAGCACCGTGTGTTCAATGTAGGCGAAGAATCAGGGCTTCGCGAATGAGTGCCGCCATCACTGGGATGAGTTCCCGTTTGGCAAGATCGTCGGAGTCCCAAAACCCGTGCAGGTCGCCGGGGCCGTCGAAGTAATCGATACGCGCCGGAACGCCGGCCGCGCGCCAGGCGGCGGCCGCTTCCTCGGAGTGCGTCGGCGGGACGAGAAGGTCGTTTTTGCTGTGGAGAATGCGCAATGGAGGCGCTGCTGGCGTGACGAGCGCGGCGGGACTGGCGTCGCGTAATTCGACGGCGCTCGGCTGCTTGTCGCCGCCGAAGAATTTCGCGAGGAATCCAGGCTGGCAGATGGCGGACTTGGAGACGTCGTCGCGTGGGTCCACCCGCGAGGGGCCGGCCAGCGACACGATACCGGTGCAGGCGTGCGCGCCGAGTGCGAGACCGGTCATCATGGCGAGGTGGCCGCCGGCGGAGGCACCGACGACAAGGAGTTGCCCCGTCGCCGGAGCCGCCAAGCCGTGCGGGGCGAGGCCGTCGGCGAGCAGAAAGCGGGCGGCGGCGACGCAGTCGTCGCGACACGCGGGCCACGGCGCGTGGTCGAGCAGCCTGTAGTTGATACTGAATACGGCCCGCCCCTCCGCGGTGGCGAGCCGGGCGATCGGGTCGAGGGATTCCTTGGTCATCGCATTCCAGCCACCGCCGTGGATGAGGAGGACGGGCGGAGCGCCCGCGAGGGGGCGCTCCGGGAAGAAGAGGTCGCCGATGTGGCGCTCGTGGGCGTCGGCATAGGGGATGTGGCGCGTGATCGTGCTCATAATTCGTTCTCGAACGGCGTGACGACGGCGTAGTCGAGGTTGAGTATCTTCGCGATTTCGACGAGTTCGGCGGCATGGTGGCCGACGCCGAGTGCGAAGTGGTGCGTGGGGCCCTCGGCGACCCAGCGTTTGAGGAAGGTGCGGACGTCGGGCTTAAAAATGCCGTGGGTGTTGGTGTTGCCGGTGGGCGGGATTGGGCGCGCGGCGGACTCGCCTTCGGCGATGACGAATTTGAACCTGCCTTCACCAGTGAGGCCCATGCTGAGCATGGTGATCGGGCCTTCTTTGATCTTGAACTCCACGCCGGCTCCGGAGCCCGGTTTGCCGTGATACTTGGTGAGGCTGCGCAGGACGGGCTTGCCGTCGGCGATGTTGACGTGGTGCGGGCCGTCGTGGCCGACTAGGACGAAGCCTTCGTTAAAGTCGATGGGATGAAACTCGGCGAAGCTGCCGCCGATGTCCAG
>JBDRJH010000063.1:0-24220 GCA_043815125.1 Verrucomicrobiota bacterium | reverse complement strand
GAGGATGAGCGGGCGGGCAAAGGACTCCAGGCGGTCGGCGGCGGGGTCGTGGTTGCTGGCGGCGCCCGCGATGGGAATCGACGCGCGGCCGGGCTGCATGAGCGCGGCGAGCGGCTCAAGGAGCGAACGGGCTTGGGATTGCCAGTGGGCGTAAGGCATGGGGGACGAAATGAAGAGTAAGGGCAGTTATCTTTCTCATTCCTCTTTATCTTTCGTCCTTCTCTTCCGTGCATGGGCGGGGTGAGAAAGAGAAAGATAAAGAGGAATGAGAAAGAAAGGGGGTTCAGGTGATCTGTGCGTAGATCGCGGGGGTGATCTGCGCCTCGAGCGGGCGGCCCTCGGCGTAGGCGGCGAGGTTGCGCAGGCCGAAGGCGGTGGCGTCGCGGCGGCGGTCGGTGGTGGGGCCGGCGAGGTGCGGGGTGAGGCAGACGTTGCGCAGACCGCGGAAGGGGGAGTCGGGCGGCAGGGGTTCCTCGACGAAGACGTCGAGGCCGATGAAAATGTTGCCTTCGCGGGCGACGCGCAGGAGGCCTTCTTGTTCGACGACGGCGCCGCGGCCGAGGTTGACGAACACGCCGCCGGGTTTGAGCAGGCGCAGGTGGTGCTCGGTAACGGAGTTTTCGGTGCAGGGGATGAGCGGGGCGAGTTCGATCACGATGTCGTTGTTGCGAAACAGATCGTCGAGGCTGGCGGCGGCGCGGACGTGGTGCCGCTTCTCGACCGCGGGAGTGACGTCGGGCGCGAACACGGAGATGGCGTTGCCAAAGGGCTGGAGGATTTTGACGAGCTCGCGGGCGACCATGCCGAAGCCGTGGATGCCGATGCGGCGGCCGAAGAGGGAGGCGGTCTCGGTCTCGGGGTTTTTCCAGGCGCCCTCGGTGTGCATGGCGAGCGTCCATTGGGTGGCGCGGCGCAGGCAGGAGAGGATGTGGAAGAGGGTCCACTCGGCGACGATGCGGGAGATGGAGCCGCCCCAGTTGGTGACGATCAGGCCCTGTTCGAGATGGGCGGGTGTGACGAGGTGTTTGATGGAGCCGGCGAGGTAGCAGAGGTAGCGCAGCGACGGCGGGAGCTTGGCGGGAAGCGGCGGGGTTTTCCAGCAGGCGATGAGCACCTCGGGGTCGTGCTCGTGGAGCAGGTCGTTCCATTGCGCGGGGGTGAGGTCGGTGGGATCGACGATCACGATGTGCTCGGAGAGGCCGTTCAACGTGTGCTCGTGCTCGGGCGGCAGGAAGTGTCGCCGCTCCAGCGGGGTGAGCATGGCAAGGATGCTGCCGACGCGGGCGGGCTTGGCGGGCGGCGCTCCGTGGAGGGTGGAGGTGAGGGTGGTCGGGCTCATGGCGCGGGGGGATGGCACTCGAGGATCTTGGCGTGGCCGACCGGGGCGAAGGCGACCGGGCCGATGCCGGCGGGCAGGAGGTATTTGTCGAAGCGGTTGAGCCGGTGGGTCTCGCCGCCGGCGGTGACGTCGCAGGCACCCTCGGTGACGATGCCGATGTGGAAGGCGCGGTCGTCGCGCGTGACGGTGTCGCCGAGGGTGGTTTCCTTGACGACGAAGCAGGGAGTTTGATCGGGGCCGATCAGCAGGTCGGTGTGCGAGGCGGGGCCCAGGTCGGCCTCGCGGCGCGGGCGGCAGCGGTAGTCGCGCTCGATCTCCTCGCGGGAGTGTTGGCGCTGGTCGATGATCTCGAGGGCGAAGTCGAGGTCGCGGCCCATGAAGCGGGCGGCTTCGGGCAGGACGTAGCCGCCGCGGTCGAACTCGTAGCGGATGGCGAAGTCGGTGGGCTCCTGTATTTCAATCATGAATACACCTTCGCCAAGCGCGTGGGGAAAGCCGCCGGGAATGAGGAAGGTGTCGCCGGGGTTGGCGGGGATTTTCTCGAAGCAACGTTCCATGGCGGCGACGTCCTGCTCCTCGATCATGCGGCGGAGTTCGGCGGGCTCGGGCGGGTGTTGGAAACCCATGTAGAAATACGGGTCGGTGACGCCGTCGCGCACGCCGAGGATGTGGTAGGCCTCGGTCTTGCCGGAGGGGGAGCCGAGGCGGGCGCGGGCGAACTCGCGCGAGGGGTGGCACTGGAAGTGGAGGCGGATGGCGGAGTCGAGGAACTTGACCAGGAGCATCGGGTTGACGCCGTGGCGGGCGACGTGGGCGGCGCCGAGGAAGTAGTCGGGGTCGGCGTGGATGAGCGCGCGGAGGTCGTGGGTCTCGCCGCTGACGAGGACTTGGGAAACGCCTTCGTCGATGTGTTCGCGTCCGGGTATCCGGGAACTGGTGACGGAGCCGATCCAGTCCTCGGCGAGGTTGGTGTCGCGGGGCTCAGGCGCGCCGGCGAGTTGGTCGAGGGTTTTGCCTCCGGTGTAGGTGCGCCAGACGCGGTTGGGCGGGAGGAGGACGAGTTTGCCTTGGTGGTGCATGGGGATGCGTTGGAAAAAGGGAGCGGGCGTCAGACGACGGCGCTGAGTCCGCCGTCGATGGTGAGGATCTGGCCGTTGACGAAGTCGGAGGCGGTGGAAGCAAGGAAGACGCAGGCGCCGGTGAGGTCGGCGGGCGTGCCCCAGCGGGCGGCGGGGGTGCGGGCTTTGACCCAGCCGTCGAATTTGTGGTCGGCAGCGAGGGGCGCGGTGAGGTCGGTGAGGATGTAGCCGGGGGCGAGTCCGTTGACCTGGATGTTGTGCGGGGCCCATTCGGCGCACATGGCGCGGGTGAGCATTTTGAGTCCACCCTTGGCGGCGGCGTAGTTGCCGGTGGTGGGGCGGGCGAGGTCGCTCATGAGCGAGCAGAGGTTGATGATTTTGCCACGGGCGCGCGGGAGCATGGCGCGGGCGGCGGCGCGGCCGGCGAGGAAGGCGGAGGTGAGGTTGGTCTCAAGCACGGCGCGCCAGTCGGCGAGTGTCATGTCGGCGAGGGGCGCGCGGCGGTGGATGCCGGCGTTGTTGACGAGGATGTCGAGCGGGCCGTGGTTGCGCGCGAGGGTGGCAAAGGCTTGGTCAACGGCGTCCTCGTCGGTGACGTCGAAGGCGAGCGTGGCGACGTCATGGCCGGCGGCGCGCAGGGGGGTGGCGGCGGCGTCGAGTCGGGCGGGATCGCGTCCGTTGAGGACCACGCGGGCTCCGGCGGCGGCGAGGGCGGTCGCGAGCGCGAGGCCGATGCCTTGCGAGGAGCCGGTGACGAGGGCGAGGCGGCCGTCGAGGGTGAAGTCGGGGGCGTTCATGACGAGGCGGGGCGCGCGCGGGCGGCGCGGCGCAGGGCGAGGCCGACGATGATCACGACGCCTCCGCAGAAGAGGAAACCGAGGCGACCGGTGAGGGGATTGGGGATGAGGGCGAGCAGGCTGATGAAGCCGCCGTAGCAGAGGGCGAGCAGGCCGAGCAGGCGGCTTTGCAGGTTGTCGCTGTTGGCGCCTTCCTCGGCGGCGAAGTCAACGGGCTTGAGGGTGAGTTCGTGGAAGTTGCCGATGCGTTCGCGGACGGCGGGCTTTTCGCGCGACCACCAGTGCATGGTGCCGAAGAACCAGGCGGTGCCGGCGGCGGTGTTGAGGAAGAGTGCGGAGGCGACGGTCCAGTAGCTGCGTTCGTTGGCGGTGAGCGGGTCGAGGCCGAAGGTGGCTTCGAGCCATTCGGGACCGAGGAAGCGGGTGGTGAGGAAGGACGTGATCAGGCCGACCACGACGGTGGTCCAGCCGGACCAGGCGGGGGTTTTCTTCACCAGCAGGCAGAGGACGAGCGGGATGGAGTAGGGGACGGCGACGAGGGTGCCGAACTGGAGCATGAGGTCGAAGAGCCCGAGGTTTTCCATGCGGCTGAAGTTGAGCGCGGCGAGGACCACGAGGCTGCCGAGCACGCCGGTGGCGATGCGGCCGGCGAGCACGAGCTCGCGGTCGGTGCAGTGCGGGCGAAGCACGGGTTGGTAGAAGTTTTTGATGAAGATGCCAGCGTTGCGGTTCAGGCCGCTGTCCATCGACGACATGGTGGCGGCGAGGATGCCGCAGATGAGCAGGCCGATCATGCCGGCCGGCATGGTGACGAGACAGACCGAGAGGAACGCGCCCTCGGACGGGTTTTTGAGGGTGGGGAAAACCGCGGCGAGGTCGGGGGTGAGAATGCTCGCGGCCATCGGAGGGATGAACCAGATGATCGGGCCGACCAGGAACAGGCAGCCGGCGAGCAGCGCGGCCTGCCGGGCGTGGCGGCTGTCCTTGACGCAGAGGTAGCGGGAGGCGTCGAGGAGGTTGTTGGTGGAGATGA
This sequence comes from Verrucomicrobiota bacterium, assembly GCA_043815125.1. Lineage (GTDB taxonomy): Bacteria > Verrucomicrobiota > Verrucomicrobiia > Opitutales > Opitutaceae > JAUWBF01. Next base: position 19,972 of record JBDRJH010000063.1, on the reverse strand, counting down.
ATTGCTTGAGCAGAATCGCCAGCACCCAGACGAGCATGAGCGGGGAGTCGAAGATCGCTCCGAGGTCGAGGTGGCCGGCGGGCAGGCGTTCGATGAAGGCCGGCATGCCGCCGACCTCGCGCAGGGCGAGGAACGCGGCGACGACGGTGACCGGCATAAGGATGAGCACCTGGATGAAGTCGCCCGCGATGGCGGCCCAGCTGCCGCCGACCAGCGTCATGAACACCACGACGAGGCCGGTGATGAGTATGGTTGCCTCCAGATCGAAGCCGAAGGCCGCGGCGAGAAACACGCACAGGCCGTTGAGCCAGATGCCGGCGTAGAGGGTGCCGAGCGGGATTTGCAGCCAGGTGAAGACCTGTTCGTTGGCCTTGGAGAAGCGCAGGCGCACGCCCTCGATGGCGGTGATGACGCGCATCTGCCGGGCGCGCGGGGCGAAGTAGAGGGCGTTGAAGAAGAAGCCGATGGCGTTGGCGAAGAAGAGCACGAAGATCGGCCAGCCCTCGCTGTAGGCCTTGCTGGAGGCTCCGGTGAAGGTCCACGCGCTGAACTGGGTCATGAACGCCGAGCTGCCGACCAGCCACCAGAGCATCTGGCCGCCGCCGCGAAAATAGTCGCTGGTGTTCTTGATCAGCCGCGAGGCCAGCCACCCCATGAGCACCATGAAGAGGAAATAGAAAACGATGACGGCGTGGTCGTAGTGGGTCATGCGGGGCGAGTTGGAGGCGGTTTGCCTCGGGGTTGCTTTCAGGATCTAATAAATATAAAATTTATCAATAAGAAAATCGAGGTATCGTTGCCTGTGTAAGGCTACGTGTGAGGCAATATCGGCGATTAATAAATATGAATTTTAATCTTGATGAATTTAAGTGGTCATGCAGATTGGTGCCATCCCCAACCCCGCCATGTCATTTTCAGGACCCACCGTGCCCCCGGGCCAACTTGCCGAGTGCGCCGCTGCCGGAAGGCGTGCGTTCACCTTGATCGAACTGCTGACGGTCATCGCGATCATCGCGATCCTTGCCGGCATCCTCATTCCGGTGGTCGGCCGGGTGCGTGAATCCGCCCGCAACTCACAGTGCACTTCGAACCTACGCCAGATCGGCATGGGCATGTCGCTTTTCGCGGCCGACAACCAGGGCCTGCTGCCGCCTGCCGCCGGCATTCCGCCGGGGGAGGCCGTTGAGGTTCAGTGGTCCAAGTGGCTCGACGATTACCTGCCGCAGCAAAGCACCTCGGCCACCGCCCGCGAGCACCCGATTTTTCTCTGCCCGTCAACCGACTATGAGGGGCTCGACCATAGTGGCATCTCGCGCAGCTACAGCGCCACCGCCTCCATTTATGGGCCCAGCGCATCAGGCGTTCTTGGGCGCGACAGCCGGGGGCGGCGCCGTCTTAACTCTATCGAGAATCGCCCGGTGGTTCCCATGGTGATCGAGGGCAAGCGCTACCTTACCGGCAACGGCAGCATCTCCGGGCTTAACTGGACCGCCGCGCGGGCCGACACCACGGCGGCCTCGGAAAAGGACACCACCTATTTCGATTTTCGCCATGGAAACCACATGAACGTGCTATTCGCGGACGGCAGCGTGCGCGGTCAGTCCCTCGTGGATACCGCCAAATACAACCAGCAACTCTGGGAGGGGCGTTGATGAACCAGACCAGGCAACCCAACCCGTGTCGCCCTCGTCTGCGCTCCGCCGCTTGGTTGATGCTCGGCTGCCTGCAGCCGCTAGCCGCCGATCCGCTGGTGATCCTCCACGACGCCTTCGCCGACGGTGAACGCGAGACGCAGGCGCTGCCGGCCTCGGCCGAGTGGTTCGGCTCTTCCTCGTCCGCCACGATCTGGGTCGAGCGCGACCGCGGACTGGTGCAGGAGGGCGGCGGTCGCCATGTGCTGGCCTACTTCACGCCGGCGAGGGAGCCGGTCCGGCTGGCCCCGGGGCAGACGGTAAGGCTCACCTACGAGCTGGCGATCACCGGACCGATGGATGGTCCCAGCGCGTTTCGGGTAGGCTTGTTTGACTCCGGCGGCGCCAGGGTGATCGACGACAAGCAGTCCCGCAGCCTGGATTTTGTCGGCTACCGCGGTTACATCGGAACGACCAATCCCAAGCCGCTCAAGAACGCCCCGCTGCGCATCGCCAAGCGTATCGGAGAGTCGGATACGTTGCTGGCCACCATCACCGCCTATGAGCTGCTCGGCGGCTCCGGCGGCTCGCTGCAGCCGATGGAGGACGGCGTCTTTTACACAGGCACGCTCTCCATCAAGTGCGTCAGTTACGACAAGGCGATCGTCACCCACGGCTACGAGGGCGGCGAACTGCGCGAACTGGTCGTCAGCGACGAGGACGTCGCCGCGCCCCAGTTCACTTTTGACACCGTCGCCGTTCACGCCGGCAGCAAGGCCGCCGACGGCTTCGTTCTCCGCTCCGTGAAGGTGGAGCTGGTCTCCGACTAGACACGTTCACCTGCAATCCCTCAGCCGAATACTCCCCAACAACTGCCTAAAACTATGAATACCCTAAAACTTATTTCCACCGGGTTATTGCTCGGTGCGATCTCGTCAGCCGTTTCCCATGCGGATACGGTATATATCGACCACAATTTCGATTCCGAAACCATCGGTGAGGCACCCGCTTATGATTCGCTCTTCCGCACCGCGCTCACCACGATTGAGGCGGGCACGGGGGCGATAGGGACCGACAATGCGGCGCGCTTCAACGACAGCAGCTCCACTCTAGGCGGTATCCTCGAATACAACGCCGGTGCGCAGGCCCTGGGGAGTCTGTATATGCAGTTTGACCTGCTGAACAACGATCCTGCCGGTGCGAGCACTTCAGGCAGTTTGTTTGTCAGCGTCGGGAATTGGAACCCGAGCACGGGTAATCTGTTAAACTCGTCCACCAAGCGGTCTTTTACCATCGAGTTCAGCGCCGACACCAATGCGCTCCGGCTGCGTGGAGACAATGGCGCCATCGTTTTCTCCAGCACCTACACCACGTCGGCCCTGCAGACGGTCAAGATCTTCGCCAATGACAACGATTCCGCCACCCTCGATTACATCAATCCAGGCACCGGGCTGATCTCCACGCTGAATGCCAATTCGGTGGTGGTTTTTATCAACGATGCACTGGTGGCCGATGAGGAGGCCTCCGGTTTCGGGATGTCGGTCACCGGGACTTCCGGAGCCAACACAACCGGTGATGCGACCTTGGGACGCATTGGTTTTAACAGCACCAGCACCAATCTCGCGGACTTCCTGATCGATAACGTTTACGTGTCTTCAATACCCTCCGCCATCCCCGAGCCCTCCGCGTTTGCCGCTCTGCTCGGGCTTGGCGCCTTGGGCTTTACCGCCGCTCGCCGTCGCCGCGTCTGATTTTCCCCTATGCTCACAAAGCCGCCCGCTCAACGGGCGGCTTTTTTATTACCCCGCCGAATCCATCCGGCTCCATCCGCACCTTCACGGTCCGGCCGGCCGCCGCATTGTCATTACTCCATGAATACACGATTTTCCGTCATCTTCCGTCTCCGCGGAGCCTTGTTCGCCCTGCTTTGTCTTTCCCCCTTGTCCGCCCTTGAGGTCCACCAAGAGTCAGCCGGCCTCGTCGTCATCGAGGCCGAGCACACGGTTTCTCGCACGTCGGCGCTGTCGGTCGACTGGGTGGATGTCGCCGACGGCACCGCGGTCGGCGGCACCGCCATCCAGGCCTCGCCGGACACCGGCGTTTACAGCAACACAACCACCAGCCCGCGCGCCGACTATCAGGTCAATTTTACCGAGATCGGCACCTACTACCTGTGGGTTCGTCTGGCCGGCCCATCCACGTCGAGCGACTCGGTTCATGCGGGCTACAAATCCGTCCCGAGCACCATCTCCGGCGGCCTTACCTCGGCCGGCAGTTCCGCGTTCATGTGGGGCGGCACCGAGGGCTCGACGCCCGTCACGTTCGAGGTCACCTCGCTCGGTATCAACACCGTCAATCTCTGGATGCGCGAGGACGGCGTGAAGGTCGACCGGCTCATCCTCACGGACGATCCCGCCTACACGCCATCCGGCACCGGACCCGCCGAGAGCGAGCGCGTCGAGCGTCCTGTCATCTCCAGCGCGGCCACCGCCGCCGGCAGCGTCGGCACGTTGCTCACCTATCGGATCACCGCTCCGCAACCGGTGGACTCCTACGCGGCCACCGGCCTGCCCGCCGGCCTCGTCCTTGATCCGGCCTCCGGCGAGATCGAGGGACGTCCGACCGCGACCGGCACCTACAACGCCACGGTCACCGCCACCAATCGCGGCGGCTCCGACGACAACGCCCTCACCATCACGGTCACCGCCGCCCCGACCGCCCACGCGACCGCCGCGGCATTCAAGGCCGCCCTGGACTCCGCGGTCGCCGGCGACGTGATCGTGCTGGCCGACAACACCTATACGGACTTCGGCTACTACAAGATCGACAACGTCGGCACCGCCTCCGCGCCGATCGTCGTGCGTGCGCAGACGCCCGGTGAGGTGATCTTCAACGGCAACGTCCAGTTCGAGGTCACCGGCAATCACATCATCCTCGACGGGTTTCGCTTCAACGGCGACGCGCGTCCTTCGCCCGACTACGCGGTGCCGGCGTCGAAGAGCGGCGTCTTCAAAATCACCGGCGAGGACAACCGCCTGACCGAGTGCTCCATCAACGGCTTCAACCGCGCCACCGGCCTCACCAAGTGGGTCCAGCTCAAGGGCGCCCGAAACCGCGTCGACCACTGCCACTTCAGCAACAAGGTAGGCCCCGGCCAGATCGTCGAGGTCGTCCTCGACGGCACCGCCGACCACCACCGCATCGACCACAACGCCTTTCGCGACTTCGCCTACGGCGGCGGAGCCAACGAATACGAGACCGTGCGCATCGGCTCCGGCACACTCTCCATCGGCGTCGCCTCCGAATCCATCGTCGAGCACAACCACTTCGAGGCCTGCGACGGTGAAGGCGAAACCATCTCCATCAAGTCCTCCGACTGCATCGTGCGCCACAACACGCTGATCGACTGCCGCGGCTCAATCACGCTTCGCCAAGGCGCGGGCAATCTCGTCGAGGGCAATGTCATGCTCAACCTCTCCGGTCTGGCCGAGGCGGGCGGCATCCGCGTCTGCGGCAGCGATCACGAGATCCGTGACAACTACATCCAAGGCACCCGCAGCTCGGGCAAACATCTCGGTGGCATCAACCTCGTCGCCAGCGACGTCGATCCCGCCGCCTCGCCCTCCACCTACGGCGCCGGCGACCACTGGCCGGTGCGCGACGTGCTCGTGCAAAACAACTCGTTCATCAACTGCCAGCAGAGCTTCATCTACGGCGGCAGCAACTACGCTCACGGCCCCGTCTCGGTTGACTTCATCGACAACTGCGCGCGCAACAACCTCGGAGGCGACGGTCAGTTCGACATCGTGCGCCTGCTCGAGCCCATCGCCACCGCCGGCTACGCGGGCGAGCGCTACTACGGTTCGCCGACGGGCCTCGCCTCGCCGCTGCATGCCGGCATCGATGCAACCAACGACCCCGCGCTCACCACCACGGTGCTCAACGGCTACACCTTTTACTTCGCCCCCGGAGGCTCGGGCACTGATGCGACCCTCCTGCAACCGCTGCAGGCGACCGACGTCGGTCCGCGCGACTACACGCCCTGAAAAAGTCCGTCACCCGCGGCGCGTTTTCTTAGCGACCGCCGCGGTCGTCGCTCGCACGGTCAACGTCGAGGGCAACACCAGATCGGTGAAGCAACCTGCCCCCGCGCGGTTGTCCTCGATGAGCAACCGTGCCGCCGCCTCGCCCATGGCCTCGGGGCTGGCGCTGGCCGAGGTGATGTGCGGCTCATCTTCCTCCATCACGCGCGTCGAGTCCACCGCCGCGATGCTCAGGCGCCCCGGCACCGCGATCTGCTGCTGGAGCAACGCGTTGATCGCGCCGCGCGCCATCATGCCGTTGTAGGAAATAAAAGCGGTCGGGAAATCGGCCTTGGTCCGGTTGACCAACACCTCGCGCACGGCCTGCGCGCCCTCGACGCGGTCGGCTTCCTTTTGCACCGACCAGTGCGCCTCCAACGCGGGCAGGCCATGATCGCTCAGCGCCTGCTTGAACGCGGCGAAACGTTGTTCGTGCCGGATCATGCCGCGGTTGCCGCCGAGCCAGCCGATGCGTTCGTGACCCAGGGAGGCGAGATGAGCGACCAGCAGTTCGAGCGATTGCTGTTCGTTGGCCTGCACCGAGTGGCACAAGCCCGGATAACACGCCGAGACCGCGACGATGTTCTCGGTGTGTTTGCGCAACGACAGCAGAAACTCGCGCGACACCTGACCCAGCAACACCACGCCGCGGCAGCCGTTGGACGCGCGCACGAACTGGGTGATTTTTTGTTCGGTCAGCGTCTCCTCGGATCCGAGAAACGTGGAGGAGTAACCCTGGCTCTCCAACGCGACGTGCAAGCCGTGCTGCACGTGGCTGAAAAAGTTGCTGGCGTTGTAGAGCTTGAGCGGCGCACGCAGAATGAAGCCGATCTGCCGCGGACGCGCCCCGGCCAGCGCCTGGTCAAAGTTCATGCCCTTGGGCGTGTAACCCTGGCTCACCGCGTAGTCCCAGATGCGCTTGTAGGTGTCGGGGTTGATGCTCTCGCGCCGGCCGTTGAGGGCGAGCGAGACGAGGGCCTGGGAGACGCCGAGGGTCTTGGCTATTTTTTGCTGCGAGATCTTGGCCTTGGTGCGCATCGGATTTAATATTATTAATAATTATCCAACGCGGACCGACAAGCGGCAAACGGACGATTTATTAACGAGTGCAACCGCCGTGGTAGGGCGGGGACTCCGCTCCCCGCCGGTTCGGATTCACCACGGCGGCCAAGGGACTGGCCGCCCTACCGATTCAGTATTGCCGCGCGGCGGTTGTTGGACGGGTCCTGGTCGGTGACGCCGGCGGGGGGTTGCAGGTCGATCACGAGGAGGGTTCGGCTGTCCACCCATTCCGTGTTGGCGGGGATGGCGACGGTTGTGGTGCTGCTGGCGGTGGAGTCGAGCAAGGGCAGCGGGTGGACCGATGCGTGGTTGCCGATGGTGATGGTCAGCGTGAGGCCGGAGAGGGGGCGGTTGCCGCGGTTTTGCACGACGACGGTGACGGTTTGCGCGGTGGGGTTGTAGCCAAAGCTCGTAATGGCCACGTCGATACGGTCGGGGTTGTCGCGGTCGAGCGCCCAGCCGGGGTTGATGGTGGCGCGACCGTAGTCGCGGTCGGGGCCGGCGACGCCGCTGTCGTTGCCGTAGGTCGCGAGCAGGTCGGCGGCGGCCAGCGGCGTCAGCTCCGGGTCGGCCGAAAGCAACGCGGCGATGGAGCCGGCCACGATGGGCGCGCTGGCCGAGGTGCCGCTGAAACTGACGCGGGTGTCGCCGGGGCCGGTGGTGATGATGCCGTAGCCCGGCGCGGTGAGTTGGAGCGTGTCGCCGGAGTTGGAGAAGATCGCCTGTTGGCCGTTGGCGTCGGTCGCGCCGACCGAAACCACGCCGGGGTAGGCGGCGGGCCAGGCGAGTTGGCCGGCCTGGTCGTTGCCGGCGGCGGCCACCACGGCGATGCCGGCGGCGACGGCGCGCTCGATGGCTTCGGCCAGCACGGGCGAATCGCCGTAGGCGCCGAGGCTGATGTTGATGACCTGCGCGCCGGCATCGATTGCGGCGAGCACGCCCGCAGCGACGGAAAAGGCGTCGGCCTGGCCGTCGCTGCCGCTGACTTTGATGCTGAGCAGATTGGCGGCGGAGGCCACCCCGGACGCCTCGCCGGAGGCACTGCCCAAGCCGCCGGCCAGGGCGGCCACGGAGGTGGCGTGCCGGGCGTCGTCGCCGTAGCCGGTGATTCCGTATCCGATGTCCAGATACGTGAGGCGATTGCCAAAGGTGGCGCCGGGCGCGGCGCCGCCGTCGAGGATGGCGATGGTGACGCCGCGACCGCGGGTCGGATTGTCGGGGTCGAGCCCGAGGAGGCCGAGCAGGTTGTTGCCGACGGGCGCGGCTTGGCCGGCGGCGCGCGCCTCGGCGCTGGATGGCGTGGGCTCGGTGAGGATGAGGTTGCCGGAGACTTTGGTGTAGTCGCCGGAGTGGGCGGCGAGTTCGCGGGCGAAGGCGGCGTGGTCGTTCACGCGCACGCGGACGGTGTTGAGCGCGTCGAGTTGACCGAGCACGGCGACGCCGGCGGCGGACGCGCGGGCGAGGAAGCGGTTGAGCGCGTCGCGGTCGGCGAAGGTGAGCACGGCCTCGTCGGCGCGGCTGCCGGCGCGGTTGAGGTGGGCGCGGAGTCGGGCGGCGAAGGCGGTATTGGCTTCGGCGGCGTCGTGCGGGACGGTGATCTTGTCGATCTCCACCGGCGCGGCGGGGGCGCGCGCCTTATCGGTGCGGGCAGGCTTCGGCGCGGGCGTGTCCAGTAGCCACCGCAGCGCGCAAATGACGAGAATCACGGAACCGAGCAGGAGGTTGCGCTTCATCGCAGGCGGATCGAGAGGCGGGCGTGGCAACCGCCCTGCGGACGGTTGGTGATGGTGAAGTCGCCGCCGTGGCGGCGGGCGACCTCGCGCACAAGGGAGAGCCCGAGGCCGCTGCTCTTGCGCCCGGAGCCAGGGCGGGGGAGCGAGAAGAAACGTTCGTAGACCTTCTCGCGGGCGTAGGCGGGGATGCCGGGTCCGGTGTCGTCGACGGTGAAGGTGGCGTAGCGCCAGTCGACCAGCAGCGAGAGCGTGACGGTGCCGCCGGACGGGGTGAACTCGAGGGCGTTTTGCACGAGGTTGTCGAGCGACTGTGCGATCAGGCTGCCTTCGCCGGTGGTGGCGGCGGGCGGGCGGTGCAGCACGATCAGGTGGATGTTGCGCGCGGCGGCGGCGGACTCGGCGGTGCGCGCGGCGGTGTTGAGGATGGCCTGGAGATCGACGGGACCAAGGTCGCGGTCGCCGGGGCGGGCCTCGAGGCCGGTGAGCTGGAGCAGGCGGTCGATGATGTTCTGGATGCGTGCGGACTCGCCGGTGATGTTGGCCAGGAAGCGGGCGCGTTGCTCGGCGGGCATGGCGCCGGTGTCGTCGGTGAGCAGCTCGGCGGCGCCGCGGATGCCGGCGAGGGGCGACTTGAGCTGGTGGGCGAGGGCCTCGGTGTAGCGCTCGACGTGTTGTTTGCCCTCAAGGGTCGCGCGCATCTCGTCGAAGGCGAGCTGGAGGTCGCCGACCTCCTGGCCGGCGAGGCGAACGGGGAGCAGATCATGCCGGCCGTCGCGGATGTTGCGCACGTAGGCGGTGAGGCGTTCCAGCGGCGTGGTCAGCCAGATGGAGAAACCGACGCCGACGGCGATGACGAGCAGGCCGCCGGCGACGCCGCCGACGAGCACGCGCCGGCGGGCGGCGCGCACGAGGTCGTTGATGTTGTCGGTGGGCTTGCCGACGGAGAGCACGCCGATGATGCGGCCGGCGTCGCGCACGGGGGCGGCGACGTAGATGCGCTGGCTGGAGTCGTCGCCCGGGATCTCGCGGGTGGAGCGCGCGCCGTAGCGTCCGCGCAGCGTGCGGAGGATGTCGTTCCAGCCGGAGTAGTCCTCGCCGACGGCGCGGCCGTTGTCGGAATCGTAGCGCACGGTGCCGGAGGCGTCGGTGAGGTAGACGCGCAGGTCGATGGACTGCTTGCGCACGGTGTAGACCTGGGCGTCGAGCTCGCGACGATAGGCGGCGTCGAAGACGGCTTGCAGCGAGTCGGCGGGCAGGGTGCCGTCGACGACACGGTTCTCGACGAAGGCGGCGAGGATGTTGGCCGTGTCGACCAGCGACTCCTCCATCGATTCGAGGTAACGGGGCCGGATGCCGTTGATGATCCAGCCGACCAGGTAGACATAGCCGCCGCCGATGAGCAGGAGGTAGACGAGTAGGATGCGGGTGCGGATGGTCACGGGGGCGACGAAGTTTTAACGCAAAGTCGCGAAGACGCAGAGATCGCAAAGGTCGGACGCCAAGGAGGACGTGGTGGCTCCGCGAGCTTTGCGCCTTTGCGTCTCTGCCTTAAAAAAATCCGATGTCATGCTGCTTGGCTCAGTTGTCCTTGAGCGAGTAGCCGAGGCCGCGGTGGGTCTGGATGGGGTCGTCGGCCGGGGAGACGGCGCGGATCTTGGCGCGCAGGGTCTTGATGTGGGCGTCGACGGTGCGGTCGAGCGAGGCCTCGGGCTCGCTCCAGGCGGAGGAGAGCAATTGCTCGCGGGTGAAGACGCGGCCGGGTTGCTCGAGCAGGGTTTTGAGCAGGCGGAACTCGGTGGCGGTGAGGTCCAGCACCTGTCCGCGCCAGGTGATGCGGCAGCGCAGTTCGTCGACGGTGGCGGGGCCAAAGTAACCATTATGGTTACTTTGGACCGGAGCGGTGGTGGCGGCCGTGGGTTCGTGGAGAGCGGGGCCGCGGCGCAGGATGGCCTTCACGCGGGCGGTGAGTTCGCGGGGGCTGAAGGGTTTGGTGAGGTAGTCGTCGCCGCCGATTTCGAGGCCGACGACGCGGTCGATCTCGCTGTTGCGTGCGGTGAGGAAGAGCACGGGCACGGACGACTCGGCGCGGATTTGTTTGCACAGCTCGAAGCCGTTGATGTCGGGCAGGCCGACATCGAGCACGACGAGGGCGGGGGCGGATGTGCGGAGCGCGTCCAGACCGGAGACACCGTCGGGTTTCCAGATGGGGGCGAAGCCTTCCGCGTTGAGCGCGTAGAGCAGGGTGTCGGCGATGGCCGGCTCGTCTTCGATGATGAGGATGGGGATGGGCAAGCGGGCCTAGTGATAGCGGGGCAGGTGCGAACTATGAAGGCGTAATTTTCAAAACCGTCGCGTCGAGGTAGGCCGGCCGCCGTCGGCGGACGGGAGACCGGCGTGCATGAACAACCCACGGTTCGAAGATCAGAAGTGAACCTCACAAGCCAACCAAAGCACGCTGAACGCCAGCGTGCCAAATTGAAGGAAACGCTTGGGGCAGCTTCTCGGCTACGAACCCTCTTTTATTTTAAGAGATAAGATTGCCTACGTCCGACTGAACACCTCAGTGACTTGCCCGCCTCGTGCCACGTTCCTTGGTCAACCGGAGGAGCGCTCGTTGCCTCTTTCATCAACAATGCGCTCGGCCAGAACTGAACGAAGCGCGGGAGTGCGAAGATGGGCTGCGCGCAAGCGCCGGGGCGAGCCTGCGAGGCCGATGGGGGCGGGTGCCTTTTGGGCGGCACACATCGCAATAGAGATGCGACCGCTCCAAGCCATGTGCCGCCAGAGAACGTTACCGCCTAACTTCGCTCAATATAAAATATTCCGCAGGGATGTGGTGTCGGAATGGTCAGGCACGGTAGTTTTCTAATAAAACGATATCCGTTGTGGTAACGACCCGCCCGAAAGGTCCGCTAAACGAGTGGTCCCGGAAGATGCATCATCCACTTCGCGTGCGCTCAACGGACCTCCCGAGCGAGGCCCCTACATTCTTGGCATTCGTTACACGCAAAACGGGACCGATTTTTCTAGTTTGTGGCGACGGGGACGGCGGCTTCGCGCTCGCGCTGGGCGACGACGGCGGCGAGGGCGTGGGTGCGCAGGTCGGCGGTGTCTTCGGGAGCGAGGCCGGGGGGCGTGAAGCCGTCGGGCAAGGTGTCGGTTTCGAAGAGGGTCGCATACCAGACGTTGGCACCGAGGTATTGGCCGGCGGGGTTGCAGTGGATGGCGTCGAGGCCGAGGACGGGTTCGCCGGCCTTGTTTTTGGTCCAGCGCCAGCCGACTTGCAGGCTGGTGCGTTGATCGGGCAGCTGGCCGGCGGGCGGGTCGGCGAAGTCGAAGTCGGGATCGGGGGTGTAGGTCCAGCGCGGGGTCTGCCGGGCGAGGTGGAGGGCGTCGCCGACGGGGAGGATGCGGAAGTCTTTTTCCTGGGCGATGGCGCGGTAGTTGGCGGTGAGCCCTTCATACATTTTCAGCGGGGTGAAGCCGTCGTCGCGTTTGAAAAAGGGGTGGTCCTCGCGGTAGGCCCAGGTCTGGTGAATGAGGATCTCGGCGGAGGGGGCGTGTTCGCGGATGGCGGCGATGAGTTGGTCGAGGTGGGGCTGGAAGGACTCGCGCTTGTAGCTCTGGTGGCTGACTTGTTGGAGGGTGACGATGTCCCACTCGGCGGATTGGAGGGCTTCGATGAGGGTGACGCTGCGTTTGTTGCCGGTCTTGGGGTCGTCGAAGCCATGGTAGGCGCGGCCTTTTGCGTCGCCGGCCCGGGCTTCGGCGAGGTGGCGGGCGTGGCGTTCCAGCGAGCAGCCGCCGATGCTGGCGCGGCCGAGGAGAAGGTCCTTGCCGCCGGCTTTGGCAACCTGCGGGAGCTGGCGCGTGGCGTCGTTGGAGAAGCTGTTGCCGATGGCCAGGAGCTTGAGGCTGTCGCGTTCGGCGTGGGCCGGGAACGCGAGCGTGATCGCGAGGACGAGGGTCAGGAGGGTGCGGAACATAGAGATTTAAGCTGCGCGATCAGGCGGGTGGGGGCAAACCTCCCGATGTGGAAGACGGGAGGTTGGAAGTCCCGGTTGTAGCCCGGATAATCCGGGCTTTGGAGCACGCGATACGGGATCAGGCCCGGCGTCGTCGGGTGGCGAAGGCGAAGATCGAGCAAAGGCCGGCGAGGGCGGCAAGGGAGCCGGGCTCGGGGATGGGGGTGACGTCGGCGAGGTCGGTGCCGAAACGGATTTCGTCGAAGGTGCCGGTGTCGTTCACCGTCACGAGTCCGAAGGCCATGCTGGAGGAAAACGCATTGGAGGTGATGGAACTGACGGTGCTGGTGGACACGCCGGTGATGGACACCGAGTTCAAGGCCGCCTCGTCGCCGCCGGCATCCAGAAAGTCGGCGAACTGCCCGGCGTCGAGTGCCCACTGCGTGGCGACGCCGGTGTTGGTGGTGTCCACGGTTTGTCCCACCCGGGTGAACTTGCTGATGATGATGTAGGTGGTGCCGTTGGTGAGACTGCCGTTGCCGTTGGCGGTGCCACTGGCGTAGCCCACGGCGATGTTGGCGGAGTTGCTCCGCGAGTCGGCCCAACTGTTGAAGTGGGCGGCGGTGCTCTCCGAGGGTTTTGATCCGATGCGCAGGACCGCTCCGTCGGAGCCGCCGCTGCCTTTGGACGTGAGGTTGACGAGGTAGCTGCCCCAGAGTGTGCCGGTGTGGGCGGTTGGGCCGATGTCGATGTCGGCGCCGATCACGCCGGTGCCGGTGATGAATTGCAGGGAGCCGCCGCTGGTTTGCAGCGAACCGAGTGAGAGACCGGCGCTTTGCACGCTGAACTTGTCCGCCCGCGAGGTGGTGGCACCGTCGTAGTAGCCGACGGATTGGTCCAGACCCGTTGTGTTGCCGTTGGGCGTCTGTCCTTCCATGGCCCCGAGGTCGTAGCCGTGGAAACCTTCGTAAACCAGCAGCGTGGCTTGCGCGGAAAGCGCGGTGAGCAGGCTCAATCCGAGCAGGGCGAGGGGGCGATGGGAAACCGTGGGGGAGTTCATGAGCGTGAAAGGTGATCGGGGTTGGGGGTAGAAGCGGGGGAACTGGCCCAAGGAAGACAGGCTGCACGGCGGTCGCAATCGCGGAGTGGCCGGCATGCGGTGCCTGAACGCAAAAAGCGGGGCGCTGGGCCCCGCTTTTTGTGTGCCGACGGCTTTTTAGAACTCAGATCTTGGGGAACTTGACCCACTTGGCGCCGGCCTTGGCGCTTTTCACGACGGTCTCGATGAAGGCCATGCCATCGACGCCGTCGGCGATGGTGGGGTAGTCGAGGTCCTTTGGTGGTTTTTTGCCGGATACCTGTGCGCGGATGGCGCGGAAGATGTCGGTGTAGAGGTTGGCAAAGGCCTCCAGGTAACCTTCGGGGTGGCCGGCGGGGGTGCGGGCGAAGCGGGCGGCGGCGGGGGCGAGGTAGCCGTTGCCGCGTCCCCAGACTTCGGCGGGTTTGTCGGGGTATTTGACGACGAGTTGGTTGGGGTGTTCCTGCTTCCACTCGAGGCCGGCCTTTTCGCCGTAGACGCGGATGTTGAGGTTGTTCTCCTCGCCGACGCTGATCTGGGAGGAGTGGAGGATGCCTTTGGCGCCGCCTTCGAGGCGGAGCAGGATGTTGCCGTCGTCGTCGAGGCGGCGACCGGGCACGAAGGCGGTGAGGTCGGCGCAGAGTTCGGTGATGCCGAGGCCGGTGATGTAGCGGGCGAGGTTTTCGGCGTGGGTGCCGATGTCGCCGATGCAACCGGCGGCGCCGGAGCGCTTGGGGTCGGTGCGCCAGGCGGCTTGCTTTTGATCGGATTTTTCAAGGGCGGTGGAGAGCCAGCCCTGCGGATACTCGACGACGACCTTGCGGACTTTACCCAGTTTGCCGGTGCGCACGAGTTCGCGCGCCTGCTTGACCATGACGTTGCCGGTGTAGTTGTGGGTGAGGGCGAAGATTTTCCCCGACTTGGCGACGATTTTTTGCAGGGCCTTGGCTTCCTTGAGGTCGAAGGTGACGGGTTTGTCGCAGACGACGTTGAAGCCTTTTTCGAGGAAGAGCCTGGCGGGCGGGAAGTGCTGGTGGTTGGGGGTGACGATGACCACGAAGTCGAGCCGGTCGGCGGCGGGGCGGCGGCTTTCGAGCTCGGCCATCTCGGCGTAGGAACCGTAGACTCGCGAGGGGTGCAGGTAGAGGTCGGCGCCGGATTGCTTGGAGCGTTTGGGATCGGAGGAGAAGGCGCCGGCGACGAGCTCGGCCTGGCCGTCCATCTGGATGGCGATGCGGTGGACGGCACCGATGAAGGCGCCGCGGCCACCGCCGATCATACCGTAGCGGAGTTTGCGGGAGAAGGACATGGTGGGGGAAACGGAGGTTTGCCCACGGAACACACGGAATACACGGAAGAATCAGACTCCGAGTTCCGTGTGTTTTGTGTGTTCCGTGGGCAAAAGGACTTTGGTTTATTGGTTCTTTTTGTCGAAGGCGGCGTCGAAGGCGACGTCGCTGCGGGGGAAGTCGAGCCGGCGCACGTAGGCGGCGGACTCGGTGGCGCCGTGGACGCGGTCCATGCGGATGTCCTCCCACTCGACGGAGAGGGGGCCGGCGTAGCCGGTGTCGTTGAGGGCGACGATGATGTTTTCGAACTTCACGTCGCCGCGGCCGACGGAGCGGAAGTCCCACGCGCGGCGGGCGTCGCCAAAGGTAGTGTGACCGCCGAAGACGCCGACGTCGCCGTCGCCGTGGCCCCACCAGACGTCCTTCATGTGGCAGTGGTAGATGCGCGGGCCGAACTCGCGGATGAACTTCACGTAGTCGACGCCCTGATACGCGAGGTGCGAGGGGTCGTAGTTGAAGCCGAAACGTTTGTGTCCCTTGACCGCGTCGAGGGCGCGCCGGGCGGTGGCGATGTCGAAGGCGATCTCGGTTGGGTGGACTTCGAGGGCGAAGTTCACGTTGGCCTTTTCGAAGGTCTCGAGGATGGGACCGAAGCGCTTGGCGAAGTCGGCGTATCCGGCGTCCCAATACGCCTGCGAGGTAGGCGGGAAGGCGTAGATCGAGTGCCAGATGGAGGAGCCGGTGAAGCCGTTGACGACGGCGGGGAATTCGTCGCGTTTGCCGCGGCCGGGTCGGGCGTCCATGAAGGCGCGGGCGGCCTTGGCGGCGAGGGCAAGTTTTTTGGCGGCGCGTTTGCGAACGCCTTCGGGTTGGCCGTCGCCCCAGACGTCGGGCGGGAGGATGGCCTGGTGGCGTTCGTCGATGAGGTCGCAGACGGCCTGGCCGACGAGGTGGCTGGAGATGGCGTGGCAGGTGAGGCCGTGGTCGGCGAGGAGCTCCCACTTGGCCTTGACGTAGGCCTTGGAGCGGGCGGCCTGGTCGACGTCGAAGTGGTCGCCCCAGCAGGCGAGCTCGAGGCCGTCGTAGCCCATGGACTTGGCCAGCGGGGCGAGTTTTTCGAGGGGGAGGTCGGCCCACTGGCCGGTGAAGAGGGTGACGGGACGTGGCATGGTTGGGAGTGGGGTGGGTGGCTAAACGCAGGTCAACATGGGCGCATGTGCAAGGTCATCAAACGGCATGGGGTTATTTTTTGCGGGGACGGGAGCCAAGTTGCTTGCGTGAAAAGCGTGTCAACGGCAGGTTGGCGACCAACCCCTTTCTTACCCCATGATGATGCACTCGTTTTCAACGTTGGGCTGTCCGGAGCTGGATCTGGATGGCGTGGTGGCTCTGGCCGCCCGGCATGGTTTTCACACGGTTGAGTTGCGGGCCCTGTGCGGCCGGCTCGATTTGCCGGCGTTGTTCACCGAGCAGTTTGGCACCCCGGAGAAGTGGGCCGACTACCTGCACTCGCGGCGCATCCGGGTGTGTGCGCTGGACACGTCGTTCAAGCTCATCGGCTCGACCGAGGCGGAGCGCGCCGAGTTGCTCGAATACGTGCGCTGGGCCGACGGGGCCGATGTGTTGTGGCTGCGCGTGCTCGACGGGGGCACCACCGGCACGCCGGAGGAGATCGACGAGGCGGTCGCCACGATGGCGTGGTGGCGGGAGCAGCGTTTGAAAAATTTCTGGGCGGTGGACCTGTTGGTCGAGCCGTATGACGCGCTGGCCAGGCAGGCCACGCTCAAGCAGTTCCTCGACCGCGTGCCGCACGCCACGTTGTTGTGGGACAGCCATCGCATGTGGCGGCAGGGCGGGGAGGACCCGGTCTCGATCTGGGGGTTGGTCAAGCACCGCACGGCCCACATCCACGTGAAGGACAGCGTCAGCCAGCCGAGTGAAAAGCATCCGTTCACCTACGTGATGCCGGGTGAGGGCGAGTTCCCGATGCGTCCGTTGCTGGATGCGCTGAAGACCGACAAGTTTGGCGGCGTGCTCAGCCTGGAGTGGAACCGCCACTGGCATCCCTACCTGCCGGAGTTGGACAAGGCGCTGCACTCGGCCGCGCGCACGCGCTGGTGGTGAGGGGGGGCGGTGGATCGCGGCGCGGGCGCTCCGTGGAGGACGTCTTGGAGGGCGATGCCGCGGGCGGTTAAGGCGCGTAGATCCACCAATGCCGGCTGGTCTGCTGGCGGTAGACGCCGGCTTGTCGGCGCCAGGCGGCCTTGAAGACGTCGAGGTTCACGCCGGCGCCGTCACGCGAGAGGGCCCGCCACCAGGCGGTGGAGCCGACGTGGATGTTGAACGAGCGCATTTTTTTGGCGTCGAGTTTGGCAAAGGGGTTGGGCGGGTCGTAGCGGCAGGCCAGCCGCATGAGTTCGAAGCTGAGCTCGGTGGGGTTCCAGGCGTTCCAGTCGGAGACCTGCACGTAGACGGCCTGGAGGGTGTGGCCCTGCGGGTTCTTGGTGGTGATCTTGCGGAAGGTGAGCCCGGGGAGGGCGAGCGCCTCGAGGTCGGCGATGATCTGGTCCGGCGACTTGCCCTTGAACGTGATCGCGCGGAACGGGTGGTCTTTGCCGATGCCGTGTTTGAAGCCGCTGTATTCGCAACCGAGCCCGACCATCGCGTAGCCGACGACCGCCGAGAAATCGCGGACCAACGGCGAGGTGGGCACGAAGTTCAGCCCGGTCTCGGGCCAGCGCATGGAGCGCCGCCAGCCCTGCATGGGCACGATGGTCAGGCGTCCCTGCCGGCGCACCTCGTCGGGGATCTCCAGGACGCCGGGGGCGTTGGCGGCCATGCGGGCGAGTTCGCCCATGGTCAGGCCGTGGACGTAGGGGATGCGAAACGCGCCGACGCCGCTCATCCACTCGCGGTCGAGGTGCGGGCCGTCGACCTTGAGTCCGCCGAGCGGGTTGGGCCGGTCCAGCAGCACCACCTCCACTCCGGCCTGGAAGCACGCCTCCAGGGTGTAGCGCATGGTGACCGCGTAGGTGTAGGAGCGCACGCCGATGTCCTGCAGGTCGATCACCAGCGCGTCGAGGCCCTTGAGCTGCTGCGGGGTGGGGCGGCGGTTCTTGCCGTGCAATGAATGCACCGGCAGGCCGCTGCGCGGGTCGCGGAAGTCCTCGACGTTCTTGCTGGCGGGTTCGTCGCTGTAGAGGCTGTGCTCGGGGGAGAACAACGACACGAGCTTCACGCCGGGCGCGCGGCGCAGCACGTCGATGGTGCTCTGGCCGCGGCGATTGACGCCGGCCGCGTGGGTGAGCAGGCCCACGGTCTTGCCGTTGATCGCGCGAAAGCCCGAGGCCTCGAGCACGTCGATGCCGAGCATGACGGGGTGGACGGGCGTGTGTCCAAGCAGATTGGCCGCGGGCGCCGGGCGGGCGGGCGTTTCGGTGGCGGCGGGCACGGGACGCGAGGCGCTGCAACCCAGGAAGCCGACGGTGATGGTGGCGAAGAGCAGTTGGCAACGCAGCAGCGATTGGCGAAAAAGAGCGGTCATGCGGGCGGACGGGAGTCGGGGACGGACGTTGGTTTTTCGGGTGGAGAGGGTTCGGCGTGGGTCTGGATGGCGCGGCGCAACCGGACCTTGCGGCGGTGCACCTCGGCCTGCCGAACCGAGATCACCCACAGCAGGTCGATGACCGCGGCGGTGACCAGGCCGACGATGACGCCGCCGATGATAAAGGCGTTGATCTGCGTGCCCACGCCGGAGGTCCAGCGGTGCAGCCGGCCCGAAGGTTCGGGCGGCGGCGGGTCGACCGGGCGCAACACCGGCGTTTCGCTGAAATCGTGACCGGTGATCTCGATCTGTTCCTCGGCCGGCTCGATGCTGCGGCCGAAGCCCGAACTCTCGATCACCGTCATGCCGATCTGGTGCGTGGCGATGAAGACCGGCAGCGTGAGCGGGTTGGTGAGAAACTGGAGGCCGGCGAGCACCATGACGTTGCGCCGCAGCAGCACGGCCAGCGCGAACGCGAGCACCAGCTGCAACCCCGGCACCGGCATGAAGGCCAGGACCGAGCCGACGTAGATCGCCGGCCGCACCTCGGAGGAGCGAAACGACCACAGGTAGGAACGTTTGCGCGCGAACGCCGCGAAACGCCCGATCACCGGGTAGGTGTGGAACCGCGCGCGCCGGGGCATGAAGCGCAAAAAAAACTTCGCCCGGCGGATGCGGGCGAATCTCTCGCGCAGATGCAGATGGTGCTCCTCGGCGGTCATGGGGAAGCTTTCAACAAACAGGCTTCCTCGCCGGGGCTGCAAACGGAAACCGGCTTATTCGTCGCCCACGCGTTCGAAACGCGGCCGCACCACGCCGTCGATCTCGACCGTCTCCAGGAACATCGCGCGCGGCCGCACCCACAGCCCGTGGTCGCCGTAGAGAAGTTGATAGACCACCAGCTCCTCCTCGTTCTCGGAGTGGCGGGCGACGCCGAGCACGCGGTAGTCCTTGCCCTTGTAATGACGGTAGCGGCCGGGCAGGGGGCCGTCGGCGGGAACGGGAATCGGGGGAAAGGCGGAGTCGGGCATGGCGGGTTGGCAAAGGTGATGCGAGGAAAGGCGGTTGCGGACAAAACCGTCCGCACCAACCAAGATCAACGTGTGGACGCGGCCCGCCGCCCGCAACCGTCCTGCGGTGGAAAAATCGCCGCGCACGCACCGGACGTTGCCGCCCGTCCGCCCGTCGGCCACACTGCGCCTCATCATGACAAACACGCGCCGGCCATGGGTGATCGGACCCCGCGGAGCCTGCGGCCACTGGCCGGAGAACACCCTGCCGTCGATCCGCGGCGCGCACACGCTCGGCGCGGACCGGGTGGAGGTCGACGCCGTGCTCACCCGCGACGGGCGGGTCGCGCTTTCCCATGACCTGTGGCTCGACGCCGTGACCGACGTGGCCGCGCGTTTCCCCGGCCGCGCTCGGGCCGACGGGCGCACCTACGCCGCCGACCTCGACTGGGCGGAGGTGCAAACGCTGCGGGTCGGCGCGCGCCGTGACGAGGCGACCGGCGCGCCGCTGTTCCCCGCCCGGCGGCTGGCCGGCGCCGGCGAAACCGGCCCGTGCCGGCTGGCCCACGCGGTGGCGG
>JBDRJH010000062.1:0-7003 GCA_043815125.1 Verrucomicrobiota bacterium | reverse complement strand
AACCTGCGATGACTCCGTGCCCGTGCTCGAACTCGCCACCGCCGGAGGCCCCGGCCTCGTCGTCCACGGCGGCACCGGCTCGTTCGTCGCCGCGCGAGCCCCCGACGGCACCCGCCACTACGCCGGCGGCCTCGGCTGGCGTTTCGGCGACCCCGGCAGCGGCTACGACCTCGGCCGCCGCATCATCGCCCGAGCCCTGCTCGAACTCCAAGGCTGGGCCCTGCCCACCCGGCTCACACCCTCGTGCGCGACCACACCGGCCTCGCCGAGGCACCCGAGATCACCCGCTGGTTTTATCAACACGCCGAGCCCAACCGAGCCATCGCCGGCCTCGCGCCCGCCGTGCTGCGGCTCGCCAGCGAAGGCGACCCCGACACCCGGCAGATCGTCACCGACTCCTGCAGCGATCTGCTCCGCCTCGTCGAGGCCGTGTTGGCAAAATGTTTCCCCGGCTGGCATCGCGACAACATCGCCGCCGGCCTTGGCGGCCCCGTGCTCACCCACCCCGCCGCCCTCGCCGTCCTGCAAAGCCGGGCCACCGTCAACCTCCGCCCCCTCGCCGATCCGCCCATCGAAGGCGTCCGCCGCCTGCTGCTGGCGCGCTGATCCGCTCAGCCGCGCGACTCGCGGAACTGTCGCCGATACGCCCCCGGCGACACCCCCGCCACCTCGCGGAAAACCACGCTGAAACGCTGCGAATTCGGAAAGCCGCACCGCTCCGCCACCGCATCCATCTTCAGCTCGGTCCCCGCCAGCAGCTCCTGCGCACGCCCCACCCGCACCCGCGTGATTTCCTCCAGCACCGTGCGTCCCAGCGCCGCGCGAAACCGCGACTGCAACGCCACCGCCGACAAGCCCGCCGCCTTCGCCACATCGCCCACATACGGATTCGTCACCGCCCGTTCGCGGATAAACCGCACCGCCCGCCCCACCGCCTCGTCCTCCGCGTAAATCACATCCGTGGATCGCCGTGCCACGATCTCCGCGCCCGGCAACCGCGCCCCCTTCGCCGCGCGCACGCCGCGCGTCATCATGCGATCCAGCAACGCCGCCGCCTCATGCCCAATCTGCCGCGCCGGCAGCCGCACGCTCGACAAGGGCACGCTCTCGAACTCCACCAAAAAATCCTCGTCGCCCGCCCCCAGCACCGCGACGTCCTCCGGCACCCGCCAGCCCAGGTCACGCGCCGCGCGCATGAGCGCCAACGCATACGAGTCGAGCACCGCGAACAACCCCAACGGCCGCGCCTGTTTCGCCAGCCACGCCTTCATCCGCCCATACGACTCCTCCGGTGACTCCGCTCCGTCAACGCACCCATCCGCCGCCAAAGTCTCGCCGGCCAACCCCGCCCGAAACCCCGCCAGCCGCTCCTCCGAATAACTCGCCGCCCGTTGTCCCCAAAAACCAAACACCCGGCACCCGCACGCCCGCAGATGCTCCGCCGCCAGCCGCCCGACCGCGACATCGTCCTGCGTGACCACCGGCAACCGCGGACGCAGGATCGCGTTGGACACATTCACCACCGGAATCCCCAGCCCCGCAAACCGCCGCTCCGTCTCCGCCGAATGAATCGCCGCCACGATCCCCTGCACCCCGTCGCGCTTCACCAGTTTCCGCAAATCCCCCGCCAGCTCATGCGGCAGCCACCGGTCGGCAAACACCATTCGCCCCGTCGAAAACCCGTAGCGCCGCGCCCCCAGCACCGTGTCGCGAAAATACCCCTGCGTCTCCTCCGCCACCACCTGCACGCGAAAAGGTGTCTCCTCTGGGGACGCGGCACCCCCGCCGCGTTCTCCGTTCCTTGGCTTTCTATTCATGCATAAAACGACACAAATTTTGTCGTTTCACGCAATGCGCCAGACCGGCTTTCCGCCACCTTCATCCGCGCCGCAGATCGAGCCACTCCAGCAGATCGCGCCCCCAGGCATGATTGGCGGCCAAACCAAATCCATGCCCCTCACCTTGATAAATGTGGAGAGTCGCCGACACTCCCTTGCTCGTCAGCGCCGCGTAAAGCTTCAACGAGTTTTCGCATGGCACGCTCGTGTCTCCTTGCAGATGCGCGATGAACATAGGAGGTGTATGACGTGTGATGTTTTCCCACGAAAGCGCATGGCGGCTTCCTTGTAAGCGCCCTCCCGGGGACCTCGTCGCTTGGTGATGGTCTGGGAGGATGGACACCACCACCGAGACAACCGAGATCGTGGATGATGGCCGGCAACGTGAGCGGCGGGTGCAATTGCTCGACGAGTATGAACGCAGCGGGCTCTCGCATGCAGCGTTCGCGCGGCGAAAGGGTAGAGTGAAGTATCCGACGTTTGCGCACTGGGTGTGCATGTGCGTCGGCGGGAAGCGCCGGCAAGGCCGGAGGTGACGCCGAGGTTCGTTGAGGTCGGCGTGCCTGCCAGCGGCATCCTCGCTGGAGTTGAGCGTGACCTTGCCCGACGGGCTGGTGGCGCGCGGGGCGGACGCGACCGCGCTGGCAGCTCTGGTCCGTGCATTGTTTGTCCGAGGTTGACGGCGATTTCCCTGCCGCAAATTGCTGTCCGGCTTGCGCATTTATCTGGAGCTGGAGCCGGTCGACATGCGCAAGTAATACGGCGGGCGATCAATAGTGCTTACCCTGTGAACTCACGGGGAAATCATCCGTGCGAAACGGAACGGCAGGCAAACCTCCTGCATTGTAGAGGTTGCCATTGGGATTGCCGCCCCAGTTGTAACGGACCGCCACCGGTTGATCGACCGCATCGGACCAGACCAATACCTTTCCCCCTTCGATTTTCGCGTTGGCCCAGACCCAGTGATGCTCTTTCCCGCAAAGCGCGAAACCCTCCAACTCGCTCTCCGGACTGTTGCGTATCAAGGGCTCACTACGCTTGGAAAGACTGGACAAGGTGTAGGTGGCGGGAACCGGTTTTGCCACAAGCCCGCCGCCCACATGCGTAAAGGTTAATTCCACGGTCTTGCCGTTCACCTGCATCGACTCATACACGGGCCCTGAATACTCCATATCCTGCCCGTAGGTCTTCGCCAGAGCAATGCGCGCCAGGCGTTCGCCCACATCCGCCTTGTTGCGCGGGTGGATATCCTGGGCCTCCCCAAGGTCAATCAGCACAGCCATACCGGTGTTGGGCAGATTCAGTGCCTGGGCCTGAGATTCGCGCAGTGCCGCCCATGAGGATGTATTCGGGACCGTGTCTTTGCCGCCGAAATTGGCGATTTGGCAGAAATAGAACGGGAAGTCCCCCTGCCCCCATTGTTGACGCCAATCTTGAATCAGCAGCGGGAAGGTGCGACGGTATTGATAACCACGCCCCACGTTGCTTTCCCCCTGATACCAGATCACACCCGTGATGCCGTAATTCAGGATTGGTGCGATCATGCCATTGAAAAGGTAGGTCGCGACATCCTGCTTTCGCAACGGATTGGGCAAGGCCCGAGGCATCGACGCCTTCTGCTCTGCAGTCAAAAGCGGCAGGGCATACTCCTGCTTGATCCTTAGGCCGCCAATGAAGTCCGCGAAGTCACATTTAATGTCGACCGTTTCGCCGTTCCCGTAAGGCGCATAGAAGCGAATCGCCAGGACATTGCGTCCCACCTTCTGCTCTTTGCCCCTCAAATAGTAACGATAGACATAGCCCTTCCCCGGGTAGCTTTCGAATGTATCGCGTTTGAGCTCCTCGCCGTTCCAGTAAACCGTTGGGAAGGCCTCCATACTACCGACCCGAATAGGGAAAGTCGCCTTCAGCATCTCCGGCGTCAGCGTGACCTCACCGCGAACCCAGACCGCGCCACTTTCGGCCACACCGTCTCCGAAGACCTTGCCGGGCATTTGAAGGGGCTCCCAGTCCGTAGTTGAAACATCCATACCCGCGAATGCTTCAACATTCACCGGGGCGTGGTCTTCACGACCGGTATCCCGTAGCCATTGGGCAAAGGCCTCGTTGTAGGTTTTCTTTTTCGCGGGATACTGCGATGCCTCGACGAGGGCCTTGTCCCGGCCTGCTTTGAGTTCAGGGTCCTGGCCGAGCGCGGCATAACTGGTCCATGCCTCGATGGGAGTTCCGCCCCAGGCATTGTGAATGAGTCCAACCGGAACATTCAGCTCATCCACCAGTGCTTTGGCAAAATAGTAGCCGACCGCCGTAAAGTCCCCCGAGGTTTTCGGATCACAGACGACCCACGCCCCCTCGCACTCTTCACGAGGCTCCGGGAGCGCGAGAGACGGCTTCACATGGAACATCCGAATCCGAGGATAAGCGCTTTGCGCAATGGCCTTTTCCGCATTCTCCGCGCGACCAAGCTTGAAATCCATGTTGGACTGACCGGAGGACACCCAGACCTCGCCGACCAAGACGTCATGGATGGTCAGGGTATTGCTGCCCGAGACCGTCAACTCGAATGGTCCGGGGCCGGTGTTGCTCAGGTCGAGCCGGGCCTTCCAACGCCCGCCCACATCGGCTTTGGTCGAGACGGTTTGGCCCGCCAGCTTGACGATTACGGATTCTCCGGGTTCAGCGGTTCCCCAAATGGGTGACTCCGCTCCCTGGCGCAGAACCATGTGATCCGAGATAATGGGAGGCAGTTTGATGTCGGCAGATGCCACCGTCGCGAACGATAGCCAAAGAAACAGATGCTTAAACATCGCCGGGGGGGGGTCTTCGGCCTAGTGTTTTAAATCCGCTTTCACGGCACGGGCATCGATTGCAGCGAAGTCAATCGCCACCAAACGCGCCATTTCACGAGCACCGGTTTCCGTGAAGTGCGTCCGGTCACCATTTCCCGGGCGATCAGCCAGGTCGATGTGGTTCATGGTGTAGGCTTCACTGCCCGCCTCGCCCAACTGCGCGTATAGTTTTCCACTGTCCGTGTATAAATCGATCAGCGGCACATCCATCTCCACCGCTACCGCCCTCATCGCCTCCGCATACGGCCGCAGTTCGATCGTCGGCTCGCCATTTTTAAAGAGGCGCCGCCGGACGGGCGTGACCAGAACGGGCCGCGCACCCACCGCGCGGGCTTCGGTCACAAAGCGCCTGAGGTTGTCCCGGTAGTCCGTCGCCGCATCGGTCGCCTCCGGTCGATCTGCGGCATGAGAGTCGTTGTGTCCGAATTGGATCAACACGTAGTCGGGCTTCATCTCCAGCGCCCGCTGCCAACGCTTGGCCGGAAAGGTCTTCGTGCTCGC
Organism: Verrucomicrobiota bacterium; assembly: GCA_043815125.1. GTDB lineage: Bacteria > Verrucomicrobiota > Verrucomicrobiia > Opitutales > Opitutaceae > JAUWBF01. The sequence continues at coordinate 1,815 of JBDRJH010000062.1, read as the reverse complement.
GCCACCACGAGCAAGATTATCCACCACCACGCCGTCGGCAAGAAACTCAGGCAGAAGCTGTCCCCACCCCCGCTGCGACGCTGTTTCCGGGTAATTGCACACCGTTGAATCACCGACCAAGGCGATGCGAATTCTTGCGCCCCTTTCATCAGCAGCAAGAGATGGCGGGCTCAGCATAACGGCCAAACAGATGAACATCCCATAACGGAGACAGGCTTTTGTCTTATTCATTATAATTCGAGAATCAGGGGTTCGAGACGCTTACTCCGCTTCCACATGCCCATCAAAGAACAGGACATTGCTGGTGCCATGACGCGGAGGCCCCGCCATCGTATTGGTCCAGGGGCGATACTTGGGCGGCGTGCCATAGTAGTCCCGAATGGCCCACTGTCCGGAAAGTTTGTAGTGGGCGTCGAGCTCGTTGAGCCGCATGGGCGTCTTGTTGCGACCACCGTTGCCAGAAACAAGGCCCCAGGGGCTTAGCGAATTGGCGGTGTCCGAGCGTATGGACTGCGCCGCGACATAGGCGTTCTCATCCTCTGCGGTTGACGGACAGCGAAACGCCTGCACCGGCTGCGTCCATTTATCTCTCTCATCGCCGAGATAGTAGCGCAAATAGGCGGAAAGAAAGTGCGAATCGTCCGGCCCGGCCTTTTGGCCGTGATAGGTCGGTCCGGGCAGAAAGCCCTTGTGATCGATTGTATACAGTTGAATCGCAGTGCCTATCGAGCGCAGGTTCTGCAAGCACTTGGCCTGATGACTGCGCTTGATGGCCCCCCCGACGGTCGGAATGAGTATCGCGGTCAGAATTGTGACAACCGCGATGCCGATCAACAGCTCCACCAGTGTAAATGCACGGCGGGTTGCTTGATTCATCAAATATGGCCCGGGGTGGTTCATGCCGTTGGGAATTACTTTTTATGACGAATGATGACGTAGATCGGCTCTTCCGCGACATCGACGGCGTCATCGGAGACCGTATTGCCCAGCATATCCCACACTTCCGCGTTCTCTGGGATCGAGTAGGAATGAGTCTTCCCATCCGCACTCCACAATACCGACACGACCATCCCGTCATCCTGTCGGAAACGGTATCCTTCCAAGCCCTCCTGCGGCGTTATCCGGCCTTCGCAATTGGCGCCATCAATCAGGCTGGCCAACACCGCGCTGCCCGCAAGAAGCGGACGAATCGTCCGGTCATGTTCCAGACCGGCAAAGCCGACCGGATGAATCACCTGGTGGTGGTAGACGTTGTAGAAAAAGAACCGTCCTGTTCCCGCCCCGATTTGGGCCACATTGAAACGCACGAGTTGGGCAAGCTGACGACGAACGAGCTGCGCCTCATTTCCCTGAGCCCAATACCAAGAGGAAGTCTCACCGGGTCCGCCTTCGGTGTTCCATATCGGCTTTACGCGGCCGTAGTCGGCCATGATGGCGTCAAACTTACGAACGATTTTGTCCGCCGTTGTCTGCTCTCCTCCGTAGAGACCGGGATCGTAGTTATGGACCGAGAACACATCGAAAAAGTTTCCCTCGGTGATTTTCAGGACACCTCGGGTAAAGGCATCGCCCATGGAGCTGTGGGCGACTGAATTTACGCCCACGATCATGCACTCCGGATTAACTCGCTTGGCCTCGTTGTATGCGAGCGTGAGGAACTTCGCATAAAAGTCGGAAGGCAAGTGGAAGCGCCCTTTGGACCATGGCTCGTTCCAGACCTCCCAGCTGTCGACCCTGCCCTTGTAATGCTCCACCGTGCTGCGGACATAGCGCGACCAGTATTCATCCACATCGTCAATATCCGGCTTGTTGTAT
>JBDRJH010000061.1:0-19016 GCA_043815125.1 Verrucomicrobiota bacterium | reverse complement strand
CAAACGCACGACGCCGAGCGAGCGGGCAACCTGGAGTTGTTCGACGTTTTCGGTGAGGTCGCGCGAGGTCAGGCCGAGGTGGATGGACTCGTGGCCGGAGAGGGCGTTGAAGGCCTCGATGCGGGCCTTCACGTCGTGGAGGGTGACGCGCTCGCGGGCGTCGATGTCTGCGAGGTCGATGTTGCCCTTCACCTTTTCGTAGGCGGCGATGGCCTTGGCGGAGATGTCGAGGCCGAGGTCGCGCTGGGCCTTCATGACGGCGATCCAGTAGTCGCGCTCGATGGCGATACGGCCGGTCGGCGACCAGATGTCTTTGATCAGGGGCGAGGCGTAGCGCTCGGCGAGGACGTTGGGAATGGCGGTCATGGTAAGTGCGGCGACGGTTGAAACTGCTAAAACCGCTGACCGAAACAAACCCCCGCCCCCTGCGCAAACGCCAAAACCTCCCCCGTCCACCCCGCCCGGTCCTGGTCGTGCCCAATAAAAACTAACCAGATAGGTTAGTTTTTATTGGGGCGACCGGCGCGGGGGGATTCGCGTTTGACCCATGGCGGGGGGGGTGGCATGGGTTCGCGTTTCTTTTCGTGAACCGGGTCCACATCAAAACCTACGGATGTCAGATGAACGAACGCGACAGCGAGGCCGTCGCGGCGATGCTGCGCGCCCGTGGCTACCGCATCGTCGACTCCGAGCACGATTGCGACGTGTTGCTGCTCAACACCTGCTCGGTGCGCGACGCGGCCGAACAAAAAGCCATTGGCAAGGCCGGTCACGTGCTCGCCCGTCGCAGGAAAAACCCCGACTTCGTCCTCGGCATCCTCGGTTGCATGGCGCAGAACCGCGGCGCCGAGCTGCTCGACAAGCTGCCCGACGTCGACCTCATCGTCGGCACCCAAAAGTTCCACCAAGTCCCCGACTACCTCGACAATCTCCGCGCGGCGCGCGAGGCCGGCGTGCCCATCGCCGAGACCATCGTCGACATCGGCGAGGAGGCCGGTTCGCAAAACACCATCCGCGACCACCTCGAGACCGAGGAAAAGCAGGTGACCGCCTTCGTCTCCATCCAGCAGGGGTGCAACATGGACTGCCACTTCTGCATCGTCCCCAAAACCCGCGGCGACGAACGCTCGCGGCCCATGGAGGACATCGTGGCCGAGTGCCGCCAGCTCGCCGCCAAGGGCGTGAAGGAAATCACCCTCCTCGGCCAGATCGTCACCAGCTACGGCCGCCGCGACTACACCCACACCGGCGGCGTGTCGCCTTTCGTGCAGCTCATCGAAAAGGTCCACGAGATCGACGGCATCGAGCGCATTCGCTTCACCTCGCCGCATCCGCGCGGGTTTAAGGACGATCTCGTCGCCGCCTACGGCCGCCTGCCCAAGCTCTGCGAATACGTCCACCTGCCCATGCAAAGCGGCAGCGACCGCATCCTGAAGGCGATGAACCGTCCGTATTCGTCGGCCCGTTACAAGGAAATCGTCGACGCCCTGCGCGCCGTGCGGCCCGACATGTATTTCTCGACCGACATCATCGTCGGCTTCCCCGGCGAGACCGACGAGGACTTTGAGCAAACGCGCGCGCTCTTCGAGGCCTGCAACTACGACATGGCCTACATCTTCAAGTATTCCATTCGCAGCGGCACCGTCGCCGCCGACCTCGGCGACCAGATCCCCGACTCGGTGAAGGAACATCGCAACCAGGTCCTCCTGGACATCCTCCGCAAGAACTCCGAGCGCCGCAACGCGTCGCTGCTCGGCACCGTTGAGGACGTGCTCGTCGAGGGTCCGGACAAGACCGGCCAACGCTTCACCGGCCGCACGCGCGGCAATCGCGTCTGTATCTTCGACGCGCAACCGCGCCTCGTCGGCCAGCTCGTGCCGCTGCGCATCGACCGCGTGAGCGTGAGTTCGCTCTACGGCGAGCTGGTGCTCTCCGGCGTGGGCGACGCGGTCACCGCCTGACACCGCCTCCATTTTTTCGACAACTCCCGCTCTCCATGTCCCTGCAACTCGCCACGATCATCCCTGGAATCTTCCTCCTCCTGCTCGGCGGCGCGCTGGCTTCGGGGCACTCGCTGGTGACGGCGACGCTCAAGTCCCTGCCGCGCTCCCAACGCGCCGCCTACGTCTTTTTCGGCATCGGGGCCGCGTGGTTCCTGCACACGGTCTGGCACCTGTCGCCGGCGGACTTCGGCGACTACCGCAAGCTGCTCTTCATCGGCTTCGGGGCGGTGGCGGTGCTGTCGTTCAAGTTCGTGCCGGACTTCCTCGCGGTGCGCGGCCTGTGCGTGCTGACGCTGATGGCGGCCAGTCCGCTGCTGGGCGCGGCCTACCTTGAACACTACGAGCAGCCGCAGCGACTGTTCATGGTCTCGGCCGTCTATGTCGCCATCGCGCTGGCGATCTACCTGGGGGCCTCGCCGTTCCGGCTGCGCGACTTTTTTGAGTGGTTGTTCCGCGTGCCGGGGCGCGTCCGCATCCTGGGCGGCGCGCTCGCCGCCTACGGCCTGCTGCTGGTCGGCGTGGCGTTCACCTACTGATTCGTATCCAGAGAAAGACTACCGATGTCCGACCCGACTCCCGTTCTCCTCGTGCTCGCCGGTCCCGCCGGCTCCGGCAAGACCACGCTGTGCGAACGCATGGTGGCGGAGCATCCGGGGTTCTCGCGCGTGGTGACCGCGACGACCCGCGATCCGCGTCCGGGCGAGGTGGACGGCGTGCATTACCACTTTTTGTCGCCGGCGCAGTTCGACGAGAAGGTCGCCGCCGGCGCGTTCCTGGAGTGGGCTTGGGTGCATCAGAAAAACCGCTACGGCACGCTCGCCTCGGCGGTGCTGGAGCCGTTGGCGGCTGGCCGCAGCCTGATCATCAACGTCGACGTGCAGGGCGTGGAAAACTTTCGTCGGGCCGCCCGCGAGCACGCGTTGCTGGCGCGTCATCTGGGCACGGTGTTCATCAACGTCCCGATTCCGATTTTGCGCCAGCGCATGGCCGGCCGCGGCACCGAGGCCGAGGCGGAGATCGAGCGTCGCATGTTGACCGCCGAGCAGGAGCTGCGGCAGGCGGAGGCCTTCGATTTCGTGATCGAAAGCGCCGACCGCGAGGCCGATTTCGCCGCGCTTGAGGGCATCTGGCGCACGGTGCAGGCCCGTGTAAACAAGCTCTGAATCACGGGGTGTCCGCCGTGGCTGCTTGCGAACGGTGACCGGACCCGTAGGCTCGGTCGCATGAGCAGCCTCGCCACCGCCGCCGACAAACCCAACAATCTCGAACACGCCTGGCAAAAGCTCCAGGAGGTGCCGACCACGTTTTGGCTGACGCTGCTGGGCGTCGCCGTGGGGATTTTTGTCGTGGTGCGCGTGTGGCGCGCGCTGAAGGATTTCAACGACTTCGCGCCCTACATTGCGTTGCTCGCGGTGTTGGCGCTGGGCACGCTCTACGTGGTTTACGAGCGCAAGGAGCCGGCGTTCCTCTCGCCCTTCGTCGACTCGCTCGCGCAGTTCCTGCCGACGCGTCCGGATGCGAAGTGAACGTCGTGCCGCACGGCGTTTTCGCCTGCATCGGGCGGGGCGTGGATGAATCGTGGCCCGAGGCGTGAGCCGAGGGAGGAACACCGCGGGCTCTCCCGCCCCGAGCGTCCCCGAGCTCACGCTCGGGGCTACGAGTCTCCTCGGGGATTCGCCGTTCCTGCCCCTCAGGGCTGGCGCACGGGGTGGTCGGCGACCGACTTGATTTGGTTGCCCGGATTGAGCAGCACCACGCGGGAGCTGTGGCCGGCGATCTCGTCGTTCGTGAGCGCGCAGTAGCCGACGATGATGGCGAGGTCGCCGACGTTGACCAGCTGGGCGGCCGCGCCGTTGACCTGCAATTCGCCGGGGCCGCCGTAAATGACGTAGGTCGTGAAACGGGCGCCGTTGTTGATGTCGAGCACGTCGACCTGTTCGAATTCCAACAGGCCGGCCGCCTTGCACAGTTCGCGGTCGACCGTGACCGAGCCCTCGTAGTCGGGGTCGGCCGCGGTGATGGTGGCGCGGTGCAGCTTGGTTTTGAGAAAGGTGCGGATCACGGGAATTGAACCGAACAAATCAACGGGTTTTGCCCGCCGGGGCAAGTGTGCTGTCGAGCCAGTCGATCAGCGCCTCCACGCCGGCGAGTGCCTCGGGGGCGGGGTTGCCGGCCCGCCAGGCCCGGAAGGGGCGGGCGTCACCGGAGGCGGCCATTTCCCGCAAGTCGTTCTGGATGACGAGGTCGACGGTGCCGGCGGCAAACAGTTTGGCCACCGCGTCGGCGCGCGCGTCGGTGTCGGCGCCGGAGGTGAGTTTAAAGCCGACGACGGTGAGCGCGGCGGGATTTGGCGCGTGGCTTTTAAGCGCGGGCAGGAGCTTGGGGGTGGGCACGAGGCGGAGGATCAGCTCGTCGGCGTAGGAGGTGAGCTTGCCGTCGGTCACGGTGTCGGGCCGGTAATCGGAGACGGCCGCGCACATGATGACGACGTCGAACCGGCCGGTGCCGAGTTGTTCGCGCAGTTGTCCTTGCAGGTCCGCGGTGGAGCCAAAGGTGAGCACGGTCTCGACGTCGCGCGGGGTCACCGCGCCCTCTCCGCGCAGCACGGTGACGGCGTGGCCGCGTGCCGCCAGGGCCTCGGCGATGGTCGCGCCGGTGCCACCGGTGCTGACGTTGGTCAGAAAACGCACGTCGTCGATCGGTTCGCGGGTCGCTCCGGAGGTGATGAGGATGGTCATGTCTAGGCGGAACGGAGGATTTTTAACGCAGAGGCGCGGAGGGGCAAAGGCCGCGGAGATGATCGGAGGATTGGAAACGTTGCGACTTCTGCGTCTTTGCGCCTTTGCGTTAATCGGATCGAGGTTTGGCCATGTCGGCTCAGGCGAGCTTGGTGCCGAAGTGGGCGAGGATCTCGTGCACGAGTTGCTCGGGTTCGAGCAGGCGGCCCTCGCCGATCTCGCCGCAGGCGAGCTGGCCGGTGCCGGTCGGGAGCACGCGCACGCCGAGGCCGGCGAGTTTGTCGAGCGAGGCCCGGGTGATGGGATGGTTGAACATCTGGGTGTTCATGGCGGGGGCGATCCACCAGGGCTTTTTTTGCAGCTCCCAGGCGAGGAAGAGGGTGCCGACCGGGTCGTCGGCCAGGCCGGCGGCGAGGCGGTTGATGGTGTTGGCGGTGGCGGGCGCGAGGATCGCGAGGTCGGCCCAGCGCGCGAGGTCGATGTGGTCCATGGCCTCGCCGGGCGTCCACAGGTCGCTGAAGACGGCCTTGGTGGTGAGGCCCTCAAGGGTGGCGTTGCCCACGAACTTGAGCGCGGCGGGCGTGGCGGCGGTGCGCACTTCAAAGCCGGCCTGCACGAGGCGCGAGATGGCGAAGCAGGCTTTGTAGCAGGAGATCGAGCCACTCAGGAGAAAGAGAATGCGGTGCGGACGGGCGGTCATGGGAGGAGGGGATTTGGCCACAAAAAGCACAGAAGGCTCAAAAGAGAGAGGGTTGGATTTTTGCGCCTTATGTGCCTTTTGTGGCCAATGGTTTTAGTAGCTCTCGCGGTCGGACGGGAAGCTCCGGTCGGCGACGGCGTCGTGGAAGGCTTTGAGGCCGTTGGTCACCAGTTTATTTCCGTCGGCGAAGGTGCGCACGAATTTGGCGGAGAAGCCGGGGTTGAGCCCGAGCATGTCGTGGAAGACCAGCACTTGTCCGTCGCAGCCATTGCCCGCACCGATGCCGATGGTGGGTATGGACACGCTTGCGGTGATCTCGGCGGCCAGATCGGTGGGCACGCACTCCAGCACGAGGCCGCAACAACCGGCGGCCTCGACGGCCCTGGCTTGGCGCAGGAGATTGGCGGCGGCGTCCTTGGTCTTGCCCTGCACCTTGTAGCCGGTGCTGTGCACGGACTGCGGGGTGAGCCCGAGGTGGCCGATCACCGGGATGCCCGACTGCACGAGATGGCGGAGCACGTCCTCGTGGCCGTCGACGCCCTCGATCTTCACGGCGTGGGCGCCCGCGCGCAACAGCAGCGCGGCGCAGTCGACGGCGGGGGCGATGCCCTTGCGGGCGGAGAGCATCGGGAAATCCGCGATGAGAAACTTGCCTCCGCCCAGTCCGCGCGAGACCGCCGCGGTATGCCGGGCGATGAATTCGGGGGTGCAGGCGACGGTGGTCGGCTCGCCGTCCATGACGGTCGCCATGCTGTCGCCGACCAGCACGCAGTCGACGGGCGAGGCGGCGAGGAACCGGGCCTCCCAATGGGTGTAGGCCGAGACCATGCTGATCGGGGCCTTGCCCTTGCGGGCCTTGAATTCGGCGGCGGACTTCATGAGACGAATCGCCAAACTAGCCCGTGGTCAGGCCGTCGGCAAGCTCGGGAGCGAGGGACGATTCCCGAAAGGAGAACGGACATTCCTGTCCGTTCACGTCGCAACGAAACGGACAGGAATGTCCGTTCTCCTGGTTATGGGCGCTCGCCAAGAGTCTGTCCCCTCAACCCGCCGCGAGCGACTTGAACTCGGCGACCACGCCTTGGAGCGTGCCCTTGGCGTCGCCGTAGAGCATGCGGGTGTTGGGCATGAGGAAGAGTTGGTTTTCCAACCCCGAGAAACCGGTGCCCTTGCCGCGCTTGAGGCAGATGCAGGTGCGCGCCTCGTGGGCCTTGATGATGGGCATGCCGTAGATCGGGGAAGACTTGTCGCTGGCGGCGGCGGGGTTGACGACGTCGTTGGCACCGATGACCACGGCGACATCCATTTGCGGCATGAGCGGGTTGATGGAGTCCATCTCGACGAGTTGTTCGTAGGGCACGCTGGCCTCGGCGAGCAGCACGTTCATGTGGCCGGGCATGCGGCCGGCGACGGGGTGAATGGCAAAGCGCACCTCGGCGCCGTTTTCCTCCAACAGTTCGGCGAGCTCGCGCACGACGTGCTGGGCCTGCGAGACGGCCATGCCGTATCCAGGAATGAATACAACCTGACGCGCCGCTTCGAGCACGGCAAAGGTGTCCTCGGGCGAGATGGGCTTGAGCTCGCCTTGCACGACGCCGCCCTCGGCGGACGCACCGCCGGCGTCGGCACCGAAGCCGGAGAAGAGCACGTTGAGCAACGTGCGGTTCATGGCCTTGCACATGATCAGAGTGAGGATGACGCCGCTGGTGCCGACGAGGCAGCCGGCGACGATGAGCACGTTGTTGGCGATCACGAAGCCGGCGGCGGCCGCCGCCAGACCCGAGAGGCTATTGAGCAGCGAGATGACCACGGGCATGTCGCCGCCGCCGATGGGCATGACAAACGTCCAGCCGAGCACCAGCGACAGCACGAGGAAGACGGTGAAGGCGATCAGCGCGAGTTGCGGCGAGCCGGTGACGGCGAAGAGCACGCCGGCCGCCAGCATGATGGCGAGCAGGGTGATGTTGGCCGCATGCTGTCCGGCCCAGCGCACGGGCCGGCCGCTGACGAGTTCGGCGAGTTTGGCGAAGGCGTAGATCGAGCCGGTGAAGGTGATGCCGCCGATCAGCACGGTCAGGAAAATCACGGTGGAGGTGAAGATCGGGTTGCCCGCAAATTGCGCGAGGTAGGCGTCCCAGCCAGCGGCGCGGATCTTGCCGTATTCGGCCCAGCCGACGAGCAGCGAGGCGAGGCCGCCGAAGCCGTTGAGCAAGGCGACCATCTCGGGCATGGAGGTCATCTTCACCGCGCGGGCGCAGACCACGCCGATGGCGGTGCCCGCGACCAGGCCGGCGATGATCCAGGTGTAGTTGACGACGTGGTGATCGAGCAGCGTCACCACCAGTGCCAGCAGCATGCCGACCGAGGAGAGGGCGTTGCCGCGGCGCGCGGTGGCCTGGCGGCCGAGCATCTTGAGGCCGAGAATGAAGAGGATCGCCGCGACGATGTAGGCGAGGTTGATGAGGGTGGGCGGGAGGGCGGCGTTCATTATTTCGTCTCCTCCTTGGCGGGGGCGGTGGCCTTTTTCTTGAACATGCCGAGCATGCGGTCGGTGACGAGGTAGCCGCCGACGACGTTGATGGTGGCGAGCACCACGGCGGCCGTGCCGAGCACGGTGGTCAGCCAACTGTGGTCGTCGGCCCCGGCGGCGATGATCGCGCCGACAATGGTGATGCCGGAGATGGCGTTGGACCCCGACATGAGCGGCGTGTGCAACTGCGACGGCACCTTGGCGATGAGCTCAAAGCCTAGAAAGGCCGCGAGGATGAAGATGAAGAACAGGAGGATGAGTTCCATGGCGGGGAGAAGGATCAGGCTTTGGGAGCGAAGGTGGGGTGGACGATGGCGCCGTCGCGGGTGAGCAGGCAGCCCTTGAGGATCTCGTCGTCGGGGTTGAGGTTGAGGGTCTTTTTTTCCGCGTCCCAGAAGTGGGTGATCCAAGCGGCGAGGTTGGCGGCGTAAACCTGGCTGGCGTGGTGGGCGACGGTGCCTTCGAGGTTGGCCTGGCCGAGCACGGTGACGCCGTTGGCGGTGACCACGTCCTGGCCGGGGATGGAGCCTTCGACGTTGCCGCCAGTATCGATGGCGAGGTCGACCACCACGGAGCCGGGTTGCATGGCCGCGAGCATGTCGGCGGTGATCAGGCGCGGGGCTTTGCGGCCAAAGAGCTTGGCGGTGGTGATGACGATGTCGGCCTGGGCGCAGGCCTTGGTCATGCCGGCCTGTTGTTTGGCGATTTGCTCGGGGGTGAGCGCAGTGGCGTAGCCGCCGGTGGTCTGGCCGGTGCCGCCGAGGTCGATCTTGATGAATTTGGCGCCGAGGGATTTGACCTGTTCCTCGACGACGGGGCGGGTGTCGAAGGCTTCGACGCGCGCGCCGAGGCGCTTGGCGGTGGCGATGGCCTGGAGGCCGGCGACACCGGCGCCGACGACAAAGACGCGGGCCGGCATGATGGTGCCGGCGGGGGTCATCATCATGGGCAGGATGCGACCGAGGCGGGCGACGGCCTGCACGACGGCGGCGTAGCCGGCGAGATTGGCCTGCGAGCTGAGCGCGTCCATTTTTTGCGCGAGGGTGGTGCGCGGAACCATCTCCAGGCTGACGGCGCGTGCCTGGGCGGCGGCGAGTTGTTGCAGGAGGGCGGGTTCGTTGAAGGGGTCGAGGAAGCTGAGGTGGACGGCGTCGGGTTTGAGTCGCGCGATGTCGTCGGGGGTGGGTTTGCTGACGCGCAGGACGAGGTCGGCCTCGGCGAGGGCGGCGGCGTGGTCAGGCGCGGGTTTGGCTCCGGCGGCGGTGTAGTCGGCATCCGGATACCCGCTGGCGGTGCCGAGTCCGGGGGCGAAGTGGACGTCGAGGCCGAGTTGCACGAGGGCTTTGGCGGTGGCGGGGGTGAGCGCGGCGCGCGGTTCGAGGGCGGGGTTTTCGGCGGGGGCGTAGCAGATCATAATGCGCCGGCGCGGGGTGCGGCGGCGGTGATCAGGCTGGGGCCGGGGGACGGTGTGGGCAACGCGCAAGCCGTGGCGGAATTTGGCGGAGTGTGCGCATGGCTTGCGGCGACTCGGGCGACACAAAGTAACCTATTGGGTTACTTTGTGCCGGAGCGGGGAGTTACTCGGTGTCGCCGAGGTGACGCTGGCGGAGGAGGCGCCAGAGGTCGCTTTGGCCGATGTCGAGCAGGGTGATGTTGAGGGGTTTGCGCAGGGGGCTTTCGAGCGGGAGCGCGATGGCGTAGTCGCGCAGGTCGAAGGTGCCGGGGAGGAGCGTGAGTTCGGGGTGCTGGCGGAGGTAATACTTGAGAATGGCGGCATCATAGACGCAGGCGTCGGCCCGGCCGTTGGCGACGGCGTCGAGCGCGGCCTCTATGGAGTCGCGGGCGACGATGGGCACGCGGTTTTCGCTGAGGTAGCGGGTGGCGATGGAGTTCTCGACCGAGGCGACCTTGAAGCGGGGCAGATCGGAGGGGCCTTTGATCTCGGTGTTGAGTTTGTTGACGGTCAGCGATGAGGCGATCTGCGCGGTGAAACCGGAGATGATGATCACGCTGGTGAACATCCAGACGAGGCCGATGAGGCGGCCGCCGAGGGTGCGCGGTGCTTTGTCGCCGTAGCCGACGGTGGTCATGGTGATGGCGGACCACCAGAACGCGGAGCCGAGCCCGTGGGCGGTGTCGCCGCCGAATTGTTCGGCGTTGGCCTTGCGCTCAAAGAGCCACACGCCGAAGCCGGCGCCGAGCAGCACGAGCGCGAGCGCGCCGATGACTTGCAGAAAACCGAAGGAGAAGAAGCCGCGGATGAGCGTCCACCAGGCGTTGCCCGATTCGGTGGGCACGACGATGCCGAGTCCGGAGCTGTAGAAGGGCTGGGTGAAATCGACTTTTTCGGCGCGGTGCGAGGTGACGGTGATGGCGGCGATGGAGGCGTCGAGCGTGCCGTTGGCGACGCCTTCGACGAGGGTTTCGGGCGCGCCCATTTCCTTGAATTCGTAGTCGAGGTCGAGTTGGCGGGCGGCTTCGCGCCAGAGGTCGATGGAGAGGCCGGTCCATTCGCCGTCGCCGTTTTTCATGGCGAAGGGCGGGGCTTCGCGGGTGCCGACGACGAGTTTCTCCGGTTGGCCGGAGAGACCGGTGGCGACAAGGGCGAGCGTGAGCGTGGTGAGTCGGATCAACGTGCGCATGCGCCGCGTTATACACGCCGATGGGGAATTGCCAAAGGGTGAAGTGCTTTCGGACCAACCTTCATTTCCTCGGAGCGAACGCGCGCGTCATGCGACGACGATAAACGCTGGCGCTCAGGTTGAACTGCCGCTGAAAGGCGCGCGCGAATTGTTTCGGGTCGGGCCAACCGACTCGCGGACCGATTTCACCGATGCGCAGGCGCGTGGACAACAGCAGGCCGGCGGCTTGTTCCGCGCGAATGCCGTCCAGGTATTTCATCGGGCTCCTGCCGGTCTCGGCGCGAAAGATGCGCACCAGATAACTGGGGTTCAGCTTCAGGACTTCGGCCACTGCGGGCAACGTCCACTCGCGGGCGATGTCCCCGTGCAACGCCTCCAGCGCGCGCCGGACGGCGGGATGCCCCGGCTTGGTCGAGGTCGTCGTGTCGCCGGTGCGACGGCTGGCGCGCACGATTTCCAGCAACAACATCAGGTGTCCGAGCATCTCGGTTCGCGAAGCTTGCCGATCATGCGCGGCCAGCAAGGACTCCAGCCGTTCGCGGAGCCGGTCCATCTGTGTGGACGTGGCCCTGCGCTTGCGGATGCCGGTTCCGCCGGGAGTCGGATGCGGTTCCAACAGGCCGCGCCAGCTTTCGTCGTTGGCGATCCAGGCCAGTTCGTTGCCGAGAAGCGCGGGCGAGAGCAGGCAATTGAAGACCTCCAGGTCCTCGCAGCGCGCGTAGCCGTGCCAGGCGCCCACGGGTATGATGTAGATGTCGCCCGGCCGGCAGCCCGTCTCTCCGCGGACCGTGTAATGCCTTGCGCGTCCCTTCATGATAAAGGCCAGCTCGAGGTAGTTGTGATCGTGCGCGGCCGAGTCGGGCTGCGCCGCGTAGCGGTTCATGAAGAACCACACTCCGGGCGAGACTTTGAGGTGCGCCCAAGGACGGGACGGCAGCAGGGCCAGCAAGGACATGCTTTCGGCATGTCAATTATTGCGAACTTTTCGAAACAAAAAGCGGTAACACTCCTTCATCGGGATCTGGTTTAATCATGAGGCGATGCCACTCCCCGCCATCCCCCGTATTCCCGCCATCCTGAAAGCCGCCGGTTGGATCTGGCCCGACAGTCACCAGTGGGATCTTTACAACGGCTACGCCCTGTTTCGCAGGGAATTTCGACTCGATTCACTGCCCGCCAAGGCTCCGCTGTATCTGACGGCGGACCAGTCCTACCAGCTTTACATCAACGGTCGTTATGTTTGCCGCGGGCCGGCCCGCGGTTTTCAGCACAGCTGGCCGTTCGACGAGATCGATGTGCGCGGCTGGTTGAAAAAAGGGAACAACCTGATCGCCATCCGCGCGCACAATCCGGGCTTCGGAAACTTCCAATACCTGTGCGCGGGCGTCGCGGGTTTGTTGCTCGCGGCGCGGTGGGGGCGGACGCGCATCCTCAGCGGCGAGGGCTGGAAATGCCGTCGCCAGGCCGGCGTGCGCAAGGACTCGATCCCGACCAGCCTGCAGCTCTTTTGTCAGGAAAATATCGATCTGAATCTTGAAGATCCGGCGTGGATGATGCCGGGCTTTGACGACTCGTCGTGGAATGAGCGGGCGTCGGCCAAGCCCTGGAACGCCATGCCCTGGCCGGCGCTCCAGGAGCGCGGCGTGCCGATGCTGGAGGAGCGGGAGGTGTCGCTCGGTGCCGTCATCGGAACGGCCTCGGGGCAATCCGCGCCGGACCACGCGACCACGCGCAACCTGTCGGTGACGCGCTTCAACGAAGGCCTGGCCCATCAGCCGGCGGTTCAACCGGACGGCGGGGAGGTGTTGAACTTTGAACCGTCGCCCGCCGGCGGCTGGACGAGCCGGCTCATCGATCTTGGGAAATTGCAGGTAGGCAGCGTCGTGCTCGACATTGAAACGGCGCAAGGCGGCGAGATCGTGGAGTGCCATCATTACGAGACGATCGATGCCGCCACGCTCGCGCCCGACTACGTGCCGGACGCGCATTGCCGCATGGCCTTCAGCACGCGGCTGACCTGCCGGCCCGGGCGAAACCAACACGCGTTTTATCACGCGTTTGGTTTTCGCTACGCGATCATCACGGTGCGCGACAATCCCGCCCCGTTGACCGTGCGCCCTGGCCTGCGCACTGCCATGTATCCGATGAGGATCGCCGGCGGGTTCTCGTCGTCCGACGAGGCGCTCAACGCGATCTGGAACACCTGCGCCTGGACCCAGCGCGTGTGCAGCCTCGACGCCTACGTGGACACCCCGTGGCGCGAGCAGGCCCAGTGGTGGGGCGACGCGCGCGTGCAGGCCTGGAACACCTTTCATCTCAGCGGAGACGCGCGACTGTTTCGTCGCGGTATCCGACAAATCGCCACACAGGCCACGCCAGACGGCGTCACCTACGGGCACGCCCCGACGGTGGCGCATGGCTGCATCCTGCCCGACTTCACATTGATCTGGATGCTGACGCTCTGGGACCACTATTGGCAGACCGGCTCGACCGAGGCGTTCGTCGAGCACCAACCCACGCTGCTCAAGGCGCTCGACTACTTCGAGTCGTGGATCGACCCCGGGACGGGCCTGCTGACCTACGATCACCGCTACTGGCTCTTTCTCGACTGGACGGGTCTGCGCAAGGACGGCTGCTCCAGCGTCTACAGCCTGTGGTTGCTGCATGCGCTCGACCGCATGGCCGAACTCTACGGTATCACGGGTGATCACCGCCGCGCGACCGCACTGCGCAAACGCGCCGCTGCCCTGCGGAAAAATCTGCAAAAGCTCGTCGCGCGCGACGGCCTCATGCGCGACGGCTACACGCCCGCGGGCAAGATCGATCCGGAGACGTCGGTGCACTCGCAGGCGCTCGCGTTGATGACGGGGCTCGTTTCCGTGCCGCAGGCCAAGGTCATGGTGACCAAGCGCCTGTTGCCCGAGGTGACCGGCCGGTCGACGTCGGCGATCCGGCCCTCGGCCTACTGGATTACCTACATCTACGACCTGCTGATCGAGCGCGGCCATGTCGGCGAGGTGTTGGCCGACATTCGCGAGCGTTGGAGCCCGATGGTCGCGCACGGCACGACGTGGGAAAACTTCGAGCCGGTGAAGGGCAACGAGAGCTTCTCGCACGCGTGGTCGGCGCATCCGCTTTTTCATCTGATGCGCATGCTTGGCGGCGTCCGCCAAACCGCGCCCGCGTGGACGGAGATCGTCTGCGAGCCGCACTTTGCCGGCGACCACGCGGAGGTGGCGATCCCGACGCCGCGGGGGAAGATCGTCAGCGCCTGGCGCCGCTCGTCGTCAGGCAAAATCAACGGTCGCCTCCGCGTGCCGAAAGGCGTGCGGGCGCGCCTGCATTTGCCCGGACAAAAGGAGATCATCGTGACCGGCTCGCACCGCTACGTGGTGGGCGTGTGATGCCAATCACCCTTCGGATTCAGATTCTTAACGCAAAGACGTGGAGGCGCAAAGGTCGCAAGGAACTGCCGAACAGAAACGTTTTGCGTGCTTGGTGAGTTTGTCCCGACGCCAGCGGCATGCGTGTAAGCCGACGCCATGTATTAGCGGTCGGCGATGAGTTGTGTCTGCAGGCGCGCCCTCTCTTGGGGTGACAGCGACAGGACGTCGAGCGCGGCCTGGGCCCGGCGTGTATCCTTAATTTGAATACCGCGCAGGGCGAAGCGGGTGATGTCGTGACGGGCCTCGTCGGTTTGCGCGAGCGTCCGCAGGGCAAGGGTGGCGGCGGTGTTCGTCTCCGAGAGCGGATTGGCGAGCGAGACGAGCGCGGTGTCGCGGAGTTCTCCCGGGGGCAGGGCGCTGGCCCATGCGGTGGCGGCGTTTGGGTCGAGCTTGGTCCAGCGATAGGCGAGCGAGCGCACGTGTTTTTGTTGTTCGGCGGGAGAGCCCTCGGCGAGGAGCGTGGCGGCGGCGCGGACGGGGTCGGTTTTGATGAGGCCGTTGACGACGCCTGCGAGGGCGGCGGAGTGCGCGGAGCTGTCGGTGGGCGTTTCCCTAAGGAGTTGCAGGGCGTTTCCCGGTTCGTGGGTGGTGAGGTTGTCGAAGACGGATGTCAGTTCGTTTTGGGCGGTCTTGCTGGTCGCGCGCTCGATCAACCAGATGGCGGCTTGGGCGGGGTTCTTTTCCCCGAGTTTGCGCGCGACGTTCCGCATCAAGGCGTCCAGCACCGGGCCATCGGGGAGCTGGCTGGTGTAGGCGATGAGGGCGTCGGGGGCGGCATCAGCCCACCAGTAGGCAACGGATCTGGCGGCGGCGGCCTGGCTTTCGGGGTCGGGCAACGTGGCCAGCCAGGTGGTGAAGCCCGCGGGATCTTTGGAATACTGTTGCGAGGCCAGGCCGTCGGCGGCGGCTTGGCGAAGTTTGCCTGCGGGCAGGCTGGTCAGCCAGCTGAACGCGGCGCTCCGATCGGGGAGATTGGCGGCCAGCGAGCTGGTGATGCTGGCGCGGGTCGTGTCGTCGGGCAGGCTTTGATACAGTGAAAGCGCCGCCGAGGGATCGCGGCGGGCGAGGTTGCCGATGATGGCAATGACCGCCATGTCGTAACTCCCGCCGCGGGGAAGGGTATTGATCCAGAGGAGCGCGGAGGATGGATTGGTGCGACTCCAGTTTCCGACAAAGACGGCCGTCGCGCCGGCGCGGGTTGCCTCGTCCATCGGCCGGCTCAGCAGGGTGGCGATGAGCCGAGGGTGCGTGCCCGAGAGTGTGTTGACGGCGGCCATAAGCACCATCCGGGATGGCGAGTCTTGGGTTTGTATCCACTGAGCGGATGCATCGGGCGAAGCCCTGAGCCAGCGATGGAGCAAGGTCTCGACCGTCGAGTCGAGGTCGTGGGCGGCGGTCAGCGTAGTGGCGGTTTCCAGCGCGGCGGAGAGATCGGCGTCAGCCCAGGTCTCGATGACGGTGCGGACGAAGTTATTTTGCAGTGAGGAGGCGGGTTGTTGCCCGGCCCATTCCAAGGCTGCGGCGGGATCGGTTTCGGCCCAGGCTTTGGCGACCGCGGCGAACGCTTGCCGGCGCGGGATGACGGCGGTTTCGCCGATCAGCCGAAGGGCGAGGCGCGGGTCTTGGCGGGTGGCGTGTGCGAGGATGTCGGCGAGGGTCTGCGCGCGGTCGCGCCCGGGGAGCCGTGCGTGCAGCGCTTCACGGAAAGCGGCGGCGGGATCGGTTTGGGAGAGCTGGATAAGCTGCTGGATGTGGTCGCCGGCTTCAGGGCGATGAGGGCCTGAAAAGATCAGCGAGTGCTGAAGCCTCATCAGCTCGATTTCGGACGCTTCGGGATTTTGATCGGCCTGCTTGTCATAAGCCAATTGAAGCAAGGGATGGTCGGACAGCGTGATGTGGCGAGGGAGCGTGCCTCCGACGCTGGCCAGCCAGGCGCGTTGAATCTCCTCCACGGTGCGGGTTTCGGCCCAGCGGGTGAGCAGGTGAAGGCGGAGGACTTCGTCGGGTTCGTTGAGGATTGCCTGGAGTTCTCGGGGGAGAGCGGTCCGCAAGGCGGGTGTCGCGGTGGGGGCGGAGGTGTTCGCGAGGGTGATGTGTCGGGTTTCGGGACGCTCGTGCAGGCGCGACCATGCGAGGAGCGAAAGCAGCGCGAGCAGACCGAACAGGAGAACGAGGTGGCGACGGCTCATAGTGAGGCGGCTTTGTTGGCTTTGCGCAGCAGCCAGTTTTTGCGGGTGCTGTCGGGGAGCTCGTTGATCAGGTCGAGAATCGTCTGCCGGTGTTCGGCGGATCGGTTGTCGGCCAAGGCATCAAGCAGGACGTAGCGGTCGTCGGGATTGTCGACGAGAGCGAGCTGGGCGATGGCCTTCGTAGGATAGTTGCGGGTCAGGGCCGACAGGAGTGACGTGTGGCGGGGATGGAGCAGCGCGGCGCGGGCTTCCGCGTCGGGGAGTTGGTTGAACCAAGCCAACGCGGAGGTGGCGTCTTCCTGCAACCAGCGGAAGGCGAATTGGCTGGTGAGGTTGCGGGAGAAGTCGTCGGCGGGCAGCTCGTTCAACGCGGCGGCCAGCGCGTCTGGGGTGTGCAGGGCGCCGATCTCGCTGAGGACTTGAGCCGAGATGTCCCGTTCCGGTCCGGGTGGGATTTGCGACGCCATGGTCAGCGTGTCGGGCAGGTTTTCGAGGGCGAGGTTGCGGGTGAGTTGGCCGACCAGGGCAGTGCGCTCCGGGCTCGGCGAGGTTTGTTCGATGCGGGCCAACCCCATCTCGGGCGAGAGGCTGAGGAGCAGGTCGAAGCTGGCGGCGGGGGTGTTGACTGGATCGGCGGCCCAGGCGAGGGCTTCGGTCGGGGCGGTTTGGTGCCAGGCCCAGAGCAGATCGAGATGCAGGACGGGGCTGCGGCCAAAGTCGGCGAGCAGGCGCCCGAACAGGGCCTGACGTTCGCCGGGCGGCTCTTCGGTGGTGAAGCGGAGTAGGGACTGGAGGCGTTCGGGGGAAATGTGGCGCGCCCGGTCATCACGGCTGAAGATCACGTCTTGTCCCCTCAGGATGGATTTTTCGACGACGTCGAGAATGGTCCGGTGGGTGGCGGCGTCGCCGGTTTGCCGGGCGAATTGGAGGATCGCATCGAGGTCGCTGTAGCAAAAGGGCATCAAGAGGGTGCGCAGCGCGGCGTTCCTTTCGTCGGGGGAACCGGTCGAGGTTTCGGCGAGGGCGAATTCGAGGGCCTTGGCGGGGGCGTGCTTCAGCAGATAATTGACGAAGAAGAGCCGCAGGTCGCCGTAGTTGAATTCATGATACAGCCTGATGGCGGCGTCGGCGTCGCGCGGGGCGAGCGAGAGCAGGGCCGTGCGCACCGCGAGGTGGCGGGCGGGTCCCGGGGGGATGCAGGCGAGTTCGGCGCTGATGAGTTCGGGGTGGTATTGGGCGAGCGCGCCGAAGAAGCCGTCTTGAAAACCGTGGTCGGCGCGGTGCTGTCCGATGGCGTGGTAAGTGCGGGCGGCCGGCAGGTCGCGCGTGGTGAGGGCGTGGGAGAGCAGGCGGATTTCGTCGTAGGCGGGGCGAAGGGTTCCGAGCGCAGGGGTGTTGAGGACGCGTTGGATATCGGCCGGGTTGGCGGTGAGCGCGAAGGCGGTGAGTGCGCGCAGGCGGGCGATTTTTCCCGGGCTGGCGGTGACGTCCGCCCAAGTGGTCGGCGGGATGTCCGGCGGGACGGACGCCGTGAGGGCGAACGGAGGGAAGAGGAGCACGGTGGCCACCAAGGCCGCGAAGCGAAGCATGGGGTCAACGTGCCGCGCGCAAGGGCGCTTGTCGAGGTGCGGTCAGGCCACGCGCTTGGCGGCGCGGGCGGTCTTGCGGGCGGCGGTTTTTTCCGCGCGGAGGATTTTTTTCACGCGCCAGCGGTGTTCGCTGGCGACGATGTAGCCGACGCATTTTTTGGTGCCGCAACGGCACGGGTGGTCGCGCCAGGTGGCGTAGGGGAAACCGTAGTCAAAGGTGATTTCCTCGCCGGCGTGGATGTCGCGCTTGGCGGTGATCCAGATGCGGCCGCGTGATTTCTCGGATTTGGCGTTGGGCGTGCAGCTGTGGTTGATGTGGCGGGCGGTGTTCCAGGCGACGTCGCCGTCGACGTCGTGGGTTTTGTTGAGGTCGAAGATCCACACGTGGCCGGCACCGCCGCGGGCGCGACGGGCCTCGCGGGCGGCCTCGATGCGGAGGGACTCGGCCTTGGTGATTTTGCGGCCGACGTATTCGATGATGGGCGTGCCGGCGGGGATGTCGGTGGTCGCGATCATGCCCCAGCCGTGCAGGGGAGACTTGCGGCGTTTGGCCCAGGCGGACTTGGTGGCGGCGGGTTTGGCGGAAGGTGAGGACGAGGCGGTGCTCATACGGTGAAGTGGTCGGCGTGTTGTAGCAGGAAGTTTTCCAACTCGGCCGCGGTCGCAAGCGCACTCCAGCTGCCGGGGCGCGTGCAGGCGAGCGCGCCGCACGCGGAGGCGCGGCGCAGGAGTTCGGGCCAGGGCGTGCCGCGGGCGAGGCCGAGGGCGTAGGTGCCGTGGAAGGCGTCGCCGGCGCCGTTGGTGTCGACGGCGGCGAGGTTGAACGCGGGCCGTTCGCCGGCTCCGTGCGCGGGGTGGTTGAAGGCGAGTCCGCGTTCGCCGCGGGTGACGATGCTGATGATGCTGTCCGGTTGCGGGAGGTTGGCGGCGGCGTAGGCCTCGGAGGCGACGAGGTGATCGGCGACTTGGGCGAGGGCGTGCGCGGCGGGGGTGGGGGAGCCGAGGTCGGCGACGATGGGGATGCCGGCGGCGCGGGCGGCGGCGGCGAGCGGGCCGCTCCATTCGGGGCGGTGCGCGTCCAGCAGAAGCACGCGGGGGCGGAGGCGGGCGAGCAGGGCGGCGGGGTCGGCGAGCGGGGGCGCGGGCGGACGGTTGCCGAGGGCGTTGCGGGTGCCGTCG
>JBDRJH010000060.1:0-7479 GCA_043815125.1 Verrucomicrobiota bacterium | reverse complement strand
CCGGGCTGGAACGCGCTCGTTTTCAAAAGCAACAACTGGCAGGTGCAGTGGCAGTTCGCGATCGATCTGCTTGGCGAAGGCCTCGACTCCCTGCAGGTCTCGGCGATTCCTCCGGACCGTCTCAAGTAATACCGGCGGCTGAATCGTATTGGACTTTGGGCAGGATTTTTTTGACCACGGATCTCTCGGATTATCACGGATGGGAACCGATCAATCCGTGCCCATCCGAGCCATCCGTGGTTCAAGTCTGAATGCTTTGAGCTGTTGGTATAAGCAGCGGTTGGCGCATATCACGGCAGCCGCATCGATCTGCAGGGTAGGGTCGGACCTTGTGTCCGGCCGCGTTGAGCGAAGGCGAGCCTTGTTCGTGGATTCGCATCACGCGCGGAGGACCTCACCAGGGTGAGTCCCTGCATTGAGCTCCTTCATTTCGGAACGGGCTTTTGCGACGGAATCGAATCGAGTGGTCGCGCCCTGGCTGCGCAGGGGAATCTTCGTAAACAAAAAAAACGATCACGGGGGAAACCGTGCTCGCGTGATGCAGATGACAGGGGATGTGAAAACTTAGCGAATGCTTCTTCCGCGACGACGGAAGAGCACCATCCCGAACAGTGTTCCGCCCATGATGAGCGACCAGGCGGCGGGCTCAGGCACAACGCTCACTTGACCCAGTTGGATGTTATCGAGAGCAAATTCAGTCGTGCTGTTGAACAACCCGTTTGCTCCAAGCGCGAATCGGAAGGCAAAGCCGCCGATCTGGGCATTGTTGCCCGCGTCGAATGAAGAGATCAACGAGCCGTTCTGATAAACGCGTCCGCTGTCCGTGGCGGCCGAACCGATATCAACCTCCAGCCGCAAGGTGGCCGTGGAGCCCAGCGAGATGGTGGGTCCGCCACCCCATTTATCCGCAAACAGCGTGATGTTGTTGGGGTGGGTCGTCATGATGGAACCTCCGTTGTCCACCAGGGACATGGCTCCAAGAATACCGCCGCCCAAAATACGGGTGTAGTCGAACTGCACAAACCAGGTGCCTGATGTTGCTTCGGCTCCGAGGTTCTTAAAACCCTCGAAAGAGCCGCTGAAATTGGTGCCGCCCGGGATCGAGAATTTCAGCCAGTTGCCGGCGGCGGCGTTTTCGGCATCCTTGGCCTCCACGGTGGCTGTCCATGTGTTGTTCGTCGGGGTGCCCCCGCGGGTAAACTTGGTGAATTTCGCGGCGTCACCACCGGTCCCGGTCAGGGTATCGGTTCCAGTCGCCGAGTCATAGACAGTGCCCGCCGTGTAATCCGGCGATTCAAAGTCGAGATCGAAAGCCAGCACGGCGAAGGCCGGCGATGACAACAGTGTGATCAACGAAGCGACCGCACCGGATTTAATTATTTGGGTAGGAGTAATCATGGCAGGACTTACTAAAATGCCTCCGGTCTTTCCAACCGCAATGACTTCCAATTTAGAACAGATTGTGAACTCTATTAACGCTGAAAGTGTCGCCATTCTGTTCATTTAGGTCGTCGCCCCAAAGCCTGTTAAGGTGGCGTCCTCGCATGAAAGAACTCGCACGCCGCTTCCCCCAGAACCCCATCCTTCGTCCCTCCGACGTCACCCCCAGCCGGGCAGACATGGAGGTGACATGCCTGCTGAATCCGGGCGCGTTCGAATACGAGGGCCGCATCGGACTTTTATTGCGCGTGGCCGAGCGTCCGTTGCAGGAAGCAGGCTGGGTCTCCACCCCCATCATCGATCCCGGAGAACCCTGCGGGGTGCGCATCGTTCGATTCCCCATTGGGGACTGCGACGACGTCTCCGACGCCCGCGTGTTCACCCACCAGGGCAAGGCCTACCTGACCACGCTTTCGCATCTGCGTCTGGCTTGGAGCGACGACGGCGAAAACTTCACGGTCGATCCGCAGCCGACCCTGTTCGGCGCGGGGCCGTTTGAAACGTTCGGCATCGAGGACGCCCGCGTGACCAACATCGACGGCGTTTACCACCTGACCTACACGGCCGTATCCGATATTGGATACGGAGTCGGATTGATCCGCACCACCGACTGGAAAACTTTTGATCGTCCGGGGCTGCTTTTCCCGCCGCCCAACAAGGACTGTGCGCTTTTTCCGGAGAAAATCGGCGGCCTGTTCTATGCGCTGCATCGTCCTACTTACTCCGATCTGGGCGCGCCCTACATCTGGATTTCCAGCTCCCCGGACATGATTCATTGGGGCGACCATCGGTGCATCGCCCGCACACGCCCGCAGGAATGGGATTCCATGAAACTGGGTGCCGGGGCCGAGCCCATTCGCACGGAGCAGGGCTGGCTGGAGATTTACCACGGTGTCGCCGCCAACAGTGAATACTCCCTTGGACTGCTGCTCATGGATCTCGATGATCCGCGCAAGGTCATCGCACGCTCGGCCCTGCCCGTCATGCGACCCGTCACGGCGTGCGAGACCACGGGCTTCTTTGGCAATGTCGTCTTCACGAACGGCCACGTTGTCCAAGGCGACACGGTGACGGTCTATTATGGCGCGGCCGACGAGGTGATCTGCGGAGCCCGCTTCTCCATTTCTGAACTGCTCGATTCCCTGGCACCTGTCCGCGGACGCGAGCTCACCTCCATCGCCTGATCCGCGGGTGACGAAATCGCTCCCCGAGGCCCGCGTCCGACCTTCAAAAACGCTCTCCGTGTCCAAATCGTGAGTAGGCCCTTTACCATGCAAGCCATGCAAAAATATCGCTTACATCCTCCGCTCGGTCCCTAGGCGGAACGGCATTTGGCAGTGCTTTCCATCCCTCTACCCCTCCCCAAAAATGAATACTGTAATACCCCGCCGTATCCTCCCGACCTGCTTGCTTCTTGCGTTGAGCCTAGTCCCAAGCGCTGGGGCGGACATCCTTCGGATTAATTTCGAAAGTCCCAACTACCAGACCGGCGAGTCATACAACTCATCCACGCTTGCCTCAACGCTGGCGACTGCCGGGGCGCCTCCGGATGAAATCACCGACCTTTCCGGCGCTGCGCTTTCGGCTTGGACGGCCGAGGTCCAGGACCAGGGCATGTCGGGCAATCGACTGCTTTTTAAGCAACTTGGCTCATCACCATTCGCCGGGCAGTTGGAGGCGTTCGCGCCTCAGGGCGTAAATGGCCAGAGCGGCACTTGGTTCGCACAGATGACCTATACGCGCCTCACCACGCAAGGGGGACCGTTGTTGTCCATGCGACTTGTGAACGACTTGGGCGCGACCATGATGGGACACCCGCACAATCTGGTGCTCTACGCGGACAATTGGCAGGGCCAGACTTTGAGCGTGGGGGTGCCCCATACCCTCAGAATCGAAATCGATATGGGGACGACCGCAGTGCGCACTTACCTCAACGGCCTGCTGCTGAACACGCACACTATCGGCACGAACAATGTGGCCGGGCGCTCCTTTGGCGGCCTGCAACTCAAGTTCTTCGGCACCACCTACCCGGCGGGAGACCTTTTCGCCCTCGATAACATCAGGGCCGGCTCGGTTTTGACCGAAGACATCACTCCGGCGGGAACGGTGCCCGAGAATGCTTATTTCCTTCCCGTCAGTCAGAAAGCCCAGCTTCAGCAGGCTCTGGATGCCTATCGCATCGTTAGTCTTGAACCCGGCGATTACGCCACCGCCGGAGTTTCCGCGGTTACGCTTGGCAGCAATCGCAAGCTCTATGGCAGCGTTGCGGGCCAGACGATCATTCCACCGGTTACGGTGACCCCGGGGACCACGGGGGCGGTGCTCGCAAGAGTGAAAATCGGCGGCGCCCGCACCATCACCTTTCCCGCGTCTTCAACGCCGACGTCCGGGAATATTTTCACGGAGGTCGACGGGCGGATCGTTGTGAACGGAGGGACGCTGGTTGATAACTTGTTCCTCGGGCTCAGCGCGCCCATCCATGTGGACACCCGGACCGGCGGATACCTGCGCAACAATCGCTTTATTCGTTCCAAAGTTCACGGCGCCTCGCCGGCCCTGACGATGCTCGGCGACAGCGCATGGCAGTCGTATGGCAATGTGTTTCTCTGGTTTAACTTCCTCACCCCGGCCGGCGATGCCACCAACATCGCCGATCAGGGAGACCTCACGCTGGCCGAGATTGATGCGGAAAGCTGGAACTTCAACGGAACCGGAACGAACGCCTTGTTCAAGGTCGATACCATGGGGACATTGCGTTGTTTCGGGATGAACGGAGGCACGCTCGTGCAGCCGGCGTATGTGCGGAGTCAATACGACATAGGCGCGACCGAATTCCTGCTTTTCAGCGACGTGATGGCCAATATTCCCGCGAACCCGGGGAATCTGCCCGATCTCACCTTCCGCTCAACCAATCAGCGTTCAGCCATGATCGGGACGTCGCAATTCAAGACGATCGTGGACGAAGCCGCCGCGCCGTTTCGAGTGAGCGCCCGGGAGGGCGGAGATCCCGATTTCTACATCAACGAGGTCGGCTATGCATCGCTGCTCCCGCCCTCGTATCAAACCTCACTCCGGGACATGATCTCGGGCAGCGGTCGCTTGGGGGCCGCATGGGAGACTCCCTCATATGGAGCGATTCCGGATCCGGCGGGACCCGATTGGATGGTCAACCGCGCGGGCAGTGTGCCCGATTCGACGGCTTTGATCCAGGGATTGATCGACACCTACGGCATCGCCCGGCTGGGGCCCGGAATATTCTATATCTCCGCGCCGCTAAAACTGGCCAATGGACAAGCGATCGTCGGTGCCGGTGCCGACAGCACCGTGATTATGGCGAAGACATCTTCGCTCAATATGATCGTGGCCAATGATGCTTCGGATCCGAACAGACTCACGTCCATTCGCCTGGCGGACCTCACGCTGCAGGGTGGCAATAATGGCATTCACTGGGAACCGGTGGGCACGGGGGCGTATAACGGTCGTTATGCCCAGTTTAATCTTTGCTCGATTCACCATGTCACCTTCCGGAATTTTGCCAATGCCGGCATGCACTTCGACAAGATCTACGGCGTTGATAATAACTTTTGGAGTTACCTGAATTTTGTGGATTGTGCCGTCGGCATCAAGCAGACGGTCGATCCCTATTACGTCTCGGGGGAGACGCCCACCATGATGTTTGTGGACAAGGTGACCTTCTACAAATGCCAGTTCATCGGCAACGGGCTCGCGCTCGATTTGCCGGCGAAGCGGGGCAGTAATCTCAATTGCTGGATCAGCTGCCTTTTTGCCGACAACAGCGAGGGCGTGGCGTCGATGAACAATTGGGTTTCCACCCTGTTCGCCAATTGTGATTTCGTGAACAACGGTCCGGTGTCCGGTAAAAATCAGACCTTCGTCAATAACACGTCCGTCTCCTTCCTGAGTTGCCGCTTCGAAGCGGGAGCAAGCGGTGGCGACGAGCTTTTCGGATGTCCTGTCGCCGTCGAGGGCTGCCTGTTTGAACGCGCCGGATCTGCCGACGCCGTCCTGCTCTCCACCGCGAGCAGCCCGATCTTCTTTTTCAACAGTCACAGCATCGATATGCCGTTGAATGCGACCGGGACTACCGGAGGTCTGCTTCTGAACAACACCTTTGGGGCTGCTTCGGATGCCGCTTTCGGCAAGCGCGCGGTGACCGTTTCGAGTGGAGTCCCGATTGCCCTTGATTCGTCAGGCAGCGTTCCGCAGCCCCAGATTCTTTTCGGTGGCGACTGGAGTTCCCTGCCCGCGCTATTCCGCGGTTTTTAGGGCGATGGGCGACGACTGGGGAGGCAAGGCGTCCCCATGCCGTCTCCCCGCTGCCCGCTGCGCGGCAAGGTCTGCGTGTGCCGCGGCTGCGTGGAGGCGTTTCAGCGCGAGGCTCCCGTCGTCGTGGGATCGTCGCCGACGCCGGGCAGTCGTTGAAAGAATTTGCGGAAGTCGAAATCGGTCTGGATGCGCACGTTGACGCCGACGTCGTCACCCTGATCGCCGGTGCCGAGGCTGAGTCCGAGGCCGATGGTCCAGCGGTTGCGCGCGTTGAATTTGAGCGCCGGCGGCAGGTCCCACTCGATGCCGGGGCGCAGGGAGAACTGCCACTGGGGGGCGTCCTCAAAGCCGGACGTGGAGGCCACGACGGTTTCCAGCGTGTAGTGGATGTCGCCGCGCCGCCACAGGAGGCCGGGGCGGATGAACCAGCTGTGTTCGCCGAAATCCTTCGAGTCGGGGTTGCCGGTCACGCGGGCCCGGTCGACAACGTTGAAACCCGCGCTGAGGAAGCTGGTGAAGTCGGGGCGGGACCGCCAGTCGTGGGCGAGAGTGAGGTAGGGCGTGAGGTTGCGGTAGGCGTCGGTGAACTCGAGTGGAGGCCGGCTCACGGGGGTCGTGTATTTGATGCCGGCGGCGGTCTGCCAATACGGTTGGAGCCATTGGGCGAAGCGGTATTTGGCGCCGACCTCGACCGAGGCGAGGCCGAGTTTTTCGCCGAAGGCGGCGTCACCGAGCCCGTGGGCGACGTAGGCCTCGGTCCCGATGGTGAACTCCAGGCGTTCGGACAACGCGTAGCGCAGGCCGACATCGAGCCGGAAGTGGTCGTGGTTGACGAAGTCGCCGAAGTGTGGGCGCAGGGACAGGCGGAGGTTTTCCGGGTTGAGCAGGTCGGGCAGCTCCGTGCCGAAGATGCCGGGGATGTTGTTTGCCGGCCCGGAGCCCCCGCGTTGGGGCGCGGGCTGCGGGGGAGGCGTCTCGGCCGGTGCGACCAGCACCGGGAGCAGGGCGATTCCCAACCACCGGCAAAGCGTGCGGCGTGGGGAGTTCATGGGGTGGCGGGGTGATGTTACCCAGTGTATCGGCCCCCCCCGGCCCTGGCAAGCGGGCGGAGGCGAATCGCTTCGCGCACAACGGGCATTGAAATCGGCGGCGGGGCGGGTTTGCTCCGGCGTGAGTGAAAGTCCCCCAGCCAGACGAGCCCGCCGACCTTGAGTCCGATGAGTCGCTTGACCCCCGTGAAAAACCGATGGGGTTCTTCGATCACATGGAGGACCTGCGCTGGACGTTGATCAAGTCGGTGGGGGTGTTCCTGATTTTTGCGGTGCTGATCGGTTTCGGGCTCAAGGAGTTCAACCAGGCGCTCATGTGGCCGCTGCATTCGGTGAAGGCGGAGTATCCGGGCATGGTCATCGACCTGGGCACGACGTCGGTCATGGAAACCTTTTCGGTGGTGCTGCAAATCTGCGTGGTCGGCGGCCTGGTGTTGGCGGCGCCGTTCATCCTGTTTTTCGTCGGACAATTCGTGGCGCCGGCGTTGACCGAGCGCGAGATGAAGCTGGTGTTGCCGGTGTGCGGGGCGGCGTTCGCGCTGTTTTTGCTGGGCGCGTCGTTCAGTTTTTTTCTGCTGGTGCCGAGTGCGCTGCGGGTGTCGGTGGAGTTGAACGAGATGTTCGGCTTCGCCATGCGCTGGACGCCGGGCAGCTACTACAACCTGCTGCTTTGGCTGGTGGCGGGCGTGGGCGCGTCGTTCGA
>JBDRJH010000059.1:0-17272 GCA_043815125.1 Verrucomicrobiota bacterium | reverse complement strand
GCTCATCGCCGAGAAAAAACGCGTGCTCCGCCGCATGGGCGGCGGAGCGTGGCTCCTCTGGCTGGAACAGAATTTTCAGGGCGCGCCGCGCACCGCCCAGAAATACATGAAGCTGGCGCGCAGCGTGGAGGACGTGACCTTCCTGCAAGGGCTCAGCCTGCGTCAGGCCTACCTCCGGCTCGGCATCGCCACCGAGCCAAAGACGCGCCGCGATTCGGCGCACGTGGGCAGCCTTCCCCCGCATGTGCGCCTCGCGAGCAAGCTGGTCGTCGCAATCAAGACGGAGCGAAAGCGGTTCGCGGCCTCGTTCGAACAGTCCGAGGCCTATCGTCGGGACCTACGCCCGCTCTACCTGCTGCTTCGCCCGCTTTTCGAGCCCGGCGAAGGTCCGGCGAACTTGCCGGGATCGAAACGGCTCAACAGACTCACGTCATGAAAGCGCCTCAATCCTCACTGGATGAAGCCATCCTGCGCGACCTGGTTGATGAGACCGACGAGAGTGCGACCGCCGCCCTGTTCCTTCGCCTCTGTCGTCAATCGCCGGAACTGCGCCATTGGCTCACGGAAGAATTCGGTCGGTCCGCCCAGGTCCGCAAAAAGTTCAACGCCCGCCTGAAAGATCCCGAGGCGAATCCGCCCCGCACGTTCATCGAACTCAGCGAGGAAGCCCCCGCCCGGCGCCAAGTCTTCGAGCAACTGCGCGAGCAAATGCCCGCCCGTCGCTACGGAGGCCTGACCTGGAGCGAAGTCGTGGCGCTCACCCGCGAATATCAGGCCGCGACCGTAGATCCCGGCGTCTTCATGCTCGCGCACGATTGGGGCCGCACCGGCGAGCCCTCCCCGGCGACCATGAAAGCGGGCCTTGATCTTCTGCAGGCGGTCATTCCCTCCGGCCGGCGGCGCGCCCTCAAGCACCTGAACAAAGCTCTCACATTCCTGAAAGCCTATCGGGACAAATCCACGCGTAGGACCGCGCTCGGCTATGGAGATTGGTGGAAGCTCCAACTCCTGTTCTACATCCTGAAGCATCCGTCCGACTCCTACCGCACGCGCGAACTGCGCGCCCACCTGCTGGCCCGTGAGATTGAAGTCAGCACCAAGGAAATCCGCCGCTTCTGCACCCGCCACGGAATCCGGCGAGATGTCCGCGCTGGCCGGCCTCGGCGGGTTTCCGGCGGCATTCAGTAGCCAAAGCGTCCCGGCGTAATGCCGGGACGCGTGTGCTGGATCAGTCTTCGTTTGGCAGCATGACAGTGAGGCACGGTTCGCCACGATCACCGAGATCTGCTAAGGTCTCCAGAACCGGTGAACGGTGGTCTAAGTGAACCAACATGGGTCGAGCGCTTAGGCGAAACTTTGTGCGAACCGTCTGCCTTCGTCGCTCTCGCGGCTGATGCTGACGGCCACATTACGCACCCGCAATTTGCGACCCACACGCCGTTCGTCCTTGGACACGACCAGCAAGTGATCGCACAACTCAAACGCGTAGGGAATGTTGCCGGTGCTCATTGATAAAACTCCCTGCAACTCGAGTTGAGAGAGCGCAGTGATGCAGTCGGAAATGCGCTCACCGCTCAGTTTGGAAAACGCTTCGTCAATCGGGACCAATGCGAGTGTCGGTAAGTCCTGATAGCGGCTGTGTCGGCGGTATGCGCGCAGATAGCTCGCAAGGATGGCGATGAAATACGGTGCTTGGATCTCGCCACCGCTGAACTTCCCTGACTGCTGATCGACGTCGATTCGCCGTCGCTGTGGCTCCGTCTCCGTCGTATCCTCCACAAGCATTTTGTATTCGTAGTAGTGGCGGTAATCAAGGAGGCGGGCCGCTTCGACGCCATCAGGGGCCTCGGACAGTGTTTCCAGGAACCGGTCAATCGAATCACGAAGCTGCTGATCTGAAACTGACGAGAAGAGCGCGGTGCCCGCCACTGCAGTCGCATCAAGCATGTCATGATACGCGCGGTAATCCGGATTCACCTGATGTTGAATGAAGTAGAGGCTGTTGCCAATCGGCCGTTTCAGCGAGGTGTTGAGCAAAGAAACGATGTTTTTCACCTCGAAAAGCGCCGCCCGCAGCTTTTCCAAAACTTGCGTGCGGAAACCATCTATCACGAACTACGCGGCGACAAGAGTCGAGAGCGCGAATCGCTCGTGAACCCGACAAGAGCGCTTGGACTCGCTCGCCCGGTCAAGCCGGGCTCGCTCGCGGAAAAAATCGACACGCAGCACCCGGTCGCGGCAGCGCTGATCTCGCATCTGTTCGGCGAACTAATGTGCTGTGAGCGGCGGGATCAATTTCCCGATCACGACGCGGCCAGCACGCTCAACGGGGCCACGCTCGGGACCAAGACCAACGCGTCGAGCGCCTTCACTTTTCCGACCACCAGTTTTGTCAACGTCATCTGGACGCGCGACAGTGACGGCAAGATGACCGTGCTGGTGAATGGATCGGAATACATGAGCGTCTCCAGCAGCTCCGTTTCCAGCTATGACACCCTGCAGCTCGGGGGGCGCGGGTTTGTGAGCGCCACGCCGGCCACCTACACATTCTCGTTCGACAACGTTCAGCTCAGCAGCATCCCCGAGCCCCGGACCGCCGCGGTGTGGTTTGGCGGCATCAGCGCCCTCACGGTCGCTATGTATCGTCGTCGTTGATGCGCGCCGATTTGTTTCCCGATGGGCATTCCCTGTGCAGTTGGCAGTCCGGGCGGGTCGTCGACCGGCGTGATGGGTTGCCGGCGGGGGTTCACGCTGGTCGAGCTGCTCACGGTGGTGGTGATCGTGGGCATCCTGGCGACCATTGTCGCCGTCTCGCTCGGCAGGGCCCGGGCCAGTGCCCGGGAGGCCAGATGCCTCGGCAACCTGCGCCAGCTCGGGGCTGCGTCCATGTTGTTTGCCGCGGATTATCGCGATCATCTGCCGGACATCAACTGGTGGCCGAGCGAGCTGCTTCCTTACACCGGGGCGGCGGATGCGCACGACGATCTGTTTTGGTGCCCATCGGCCACGGAGGAGGAAAACCCGACCAGTGCGTCCCGCAGCCTGGGACGTTATGACAACGGCGATCTGATCCCCATCGCCTACGGGATCAACGGCAACTACCCCAGCAATGACGGTCATATCCCGTCGGGGAATTTCGGGACGAGAAACCGCCGCCGGGCCGCAATGCTCTCACCCTCCTCCGTGATGCTTTTTGCCGAGCAAGCCGGAGGATATGCCAATCTGTTCTATAACGGTCCGGAACGTTTTTCGTCGCGCCACGCGCGGGAAGACGGTCAAGGCCGCATGCAACTGAATCTGGTTCATGTCGACGGCAGTGCCCGTCGGGTTGACCTTGTTTATGCTGCCGCCGCAGGCAGCGAGTGGCGTCGTCTGTTTGATCCCCGTTAGCGGCCGCCAAAGGTCGTCCTGTGCGGACGGCCATTCTGGTTGCAATGAAGCATCGCTCCGTTGGTGCAGAATTAAATACCCCCGGTTATGATATCCAATATAAATAGATCGTTACTCCCGATCTTGGTCTGGTTTTTATTCGGTGCCACCTCCGCAGTATCGGAAGTGATACTGCAAGATGAGTTTTCGGACGGCAATTTCACCTCTGGTCCTGCATGGACCATATCCGCCGGGAGTTGGTCGGTGGTCGAGGGAGGCGTTAAAAATGGGGCATTTAGCGCAAATGATTACCTTTCGACGAGCGATTTCGCCGCCATCACGCATGGCGTGTTTTCTGTCTCGGTTCGCGTGCGTTTTTCTTCAGCGAGTGTGTCGGGGAATAATCGCATTTATCTGCGTATGCGCGACTCAACCGATGGCTTCAAGGGTTACGAGGTGGCCATTGCCCAGAGCACCATGGCGAATACGTTGATCTCGGGGATCAGCGGCGGGACCATTGGCTCTCAGACGAAGACGACCACGCCCTATGCATTTCCAGTCGATAAGTATGTGACCATTAATTGGACGCGAACCCGTCTTGGTGAGATGGTGGTGAGTGTTGCGGGACAAGAATACCTGCGAGTGGCGAGCAGTTCGATTTCCGTATTTGATACATTCCAGATTGGTGGTCGAGGGTTGATCAATGATACGACAGCATACACCTATTCTTTCGATAAAATCCAAGTCGAAACCGGCGATGTTTTATTTGAGGAGAATTTCGACAATAATACCGCCGGGAGGCTGTCGCTTGCGGCAGCCTCCCCGGGGTGGGAGGTTTATGGAGGTTTTGGCGCGCGAAATTTTTCCACAAACAGCGGAATTGTTTATTCTCAAAATGAGCCAGGGACCCGAATGGGGGGCAATGGCTACGTGGTGTTTAATATGGGAGCGGTTGCGGAATCCGCGACGACGGATCGGTTCGTCGCATTTAAAAGTGGTTTGAATATCGCCTCAAGAGGCGCGACGATTTTTTGGGATTTTAATTCATACGCAAATAGCACGTATAACCGTCTATTGCTCCAGTTGGATGGTCGGTGGTATATTCATAATACTGTTTTTAATCCAAGGACTGGAGTGGGAAATTGGTCTCCTGATCTTGTTCGATACCAGAATGGGGTCGTCTTTGATACTGCTGCGGATGACTGGTCCGAAATTACGATTATTCCCGGAAGTGTTGTGTCGATCGGCGCTCCGCTGGCTCAGGGATTGGGGGAGTTAGTGGCTATTACGGGGATCGGTCTCTATGTATATAACGCAAGCACCACTTCAGGGACCGGTGTTCTTCTGGACTCGATGGTTGTAATGGCTAACTCGGAGTTGGTTCCAGGTAGCGCAGAAGGACTGATCAAGGAACGTTTTGATGAGTATAAAGATGGGGCTCCACCGCCGGATCCATGGCGGGTTACGGGGGGCGGCGCCTCCAATGTTAGTCTCACTTTGGATGTAAATGGTCAATCGCCTTTTATTAAAAACCAGGAAACGGGCAAGGGCATCGTAGTCATTGATACAAATCCGCTGGCCGGACATAATAAGGGGATTTCCGTGGCGTTCTCGCCGCCTCCTCCCGGGCGATTGTATTTCGGCTCCGATTTTCAAACGATCGGCCCGATTGATCTCTCTAGCGGATTGGGTTTTACTTGCGAGCTTACGGATAAGGCGGGGGACGGGATGCAACTGCGGGTGGGTGATGGCGCTGTTCTTCTGGCTGGCTTGGTCGGGGAGGCTCAGCCGGTCGTGAGCTTGAGCGCGGATACTTGGTATCATGTGGCCATGGATTTCGCGGAGAGCGGAGAGGCTACGATAACTTTGACGGAGTATCTCAATCCAACAGCCCCGATTGCTGTTGTGACAATTCCGCCATTGGCGGGGGGGCGGCAACGGGTGTTTGAGGCATTGCGATTTTATAGTGCCGGGGCTGACGCGGGGATAGGCGGTTGGGCCGTGGATAATATATGTATGGCCGGGGAGGTCGATTCTCCCCGGCGCGCGTTGTTGCCTTTTGAGCAACTTCCGTTGGCGCAGCTTCGGGCCTCTTCGCGGAAGGTGTTCGCCTATTATTATGAAATATATACTTCGGGGTATTCGCCGAAGGATCCCGGTCTCACTCACTATGCGGCCACGGTCCTTAATCCAACTTACGTCCAGGCAAAATCCTATTTGGCTGATCGAGTGGGTGCGGGAACCGAGATATTTTATCATCCGCTTACGCGCCCGCGTATGGAAAGTGGGCTGACGGACGACGAGGTCTTGATTCGCGCGGCTGAAGATGAGGTCCGTGTCGCACTGCTTGCTGGATTGGATGGTTTTTTCACAGACTTCTTCGCTTCGCCTTCCACCACAAGTGGCGGGCAGGCTACGTTCAACGCACGTTCTTTCGCGGTCCTCGCCGCCGCCGCGCGTGTGGATCCGGGCTTTAAGATCGTCCCTACAATTTATGCCGGGGCAGACCCGGAGGGAGCCACTTCCGCAGAAACGGCGGCCAACTACGCGAACTCGCCCGTGGTGCGTCAGGCGCTGACGCATCCGCAGGCCCTGAGGTTTCAGGATGGGCGTGTCGCGTTTACCATGTGGGACTCCAACAGGCGCACGCCGGAATGGTGGGCGATGGTGCTCGCGAATCTGGAGGCGCAGGGTATTCACGCCGCGTTCATCGGCTACTTCAACGGACGGACTTGGGAGCAGTTGCAGCCCTATGCTTCGGTATGTTCCGGTATGGTTGACTGGGGGCCGCGATCACCAAGTCAACATTACCAGTGGGTGCCTCGGGTCAGGGATATCACGCCTTTGGTTATTTCACCGATTGTGCTGCAGGATCAACGCACGCGAGGTTGCGAATATTGGGAGTCGGGCGGCAGTGAATTACTGCGCAAAACGTGGAGCACGGCCATTGACGAACTGTCCGACTGGACGATTCTCACCACTTGGTCCGACTATACCGAACAGGCGATGGCGCCTTCGACGGCCATCGGGTATGCCCCTCACGATCTCAACGCGTATTATATCCAGTGGTTCAAGACGGGGCAGCCGCCGCCAATCAGCCGCGACGTGTTGTATTATTTTTACCGCCGCCATCATTCTTCGGCGATTCCCGCATTGGGGCAGATGTGGACGGCTCGGGAAAATAGTGCCCCGACGGCCGACGAAATCGAGGTTCTCGGTTTCTTGACCGCTCCCGGTGAATTACGAATCAAGATTGGTGGCACGACACATACGCTGGCGGCCGGTGCGGGAATAACCTCTTTCAAGGTGCCGATGCCTGCTGGCCTCACTTTCGCACCGGTCTTCTCACTGGTGAGAGACGGTCGCACCGTTGTCTTGGGTCAGGGCCGCTACTCGGTTCTCGATCAGATCGAATACGCCAATTTCCTTTATCACTCGGGTGTTCTTCCCGCCCCAAGCTCGTGAATTTAGTTCATGAGAGGCGCGTTCGGCTTTGAGGATATCCGGTTCAGAGCATTTCGGCCGGATGAAATGCATTTCCTGAGAATACGATGCCCCGGCGGGGCAATGGATTCCTACTTTAGGTTCAGAATTTTAATTATGATAACAGACATCTTATTATTCCTACGTTTTGGCGCGTTTGCCAAACGGACTTTCGCATTGATGGCCAGCGCGGTGCTGGTGCTTGCGGCCACTCAGGATCCCCAGGGATCCGCAGCCGGCTCCGACGCATGGTTTACTCCTTCACCGGGGTGGGCGTTGCAAAAGCTTGAATGGGCCAAGCGCACACAGCCTTCGACGGCATGGCGAACGGTGGTTGCCGACGGCAAGGGCGCGGCACCGCTCATCAGCTGGCCGACGTTGGTCGAAACCGATTCCTGGAACCGGGTGGGCTGGCGTTTATCGCGCGATTGGAACGGTGCCGAGGGCTTTGGAGGCATGGTTGAACGCAGCGGCGCGGAAGCGGGCTTGTTGTTGCCAACGCTGCCTGACGGGGCGTGGTGGCTCATGCTCAAGGTGTTTGATGACGAAGGGCGCCTGCTGAAAGCCGAGCGCTATTTCGTCAATGTTTGGAACTCTTCCGTGCAGGCCGAGCCTCCGGGCAGTGCGGAGACCCTGGATCGGCTGGCAGTGACTTTTGAAAACGGTGTGCTCGCGGCTTCCGCAAGGGATGTCGGCGAGATGCAGATCGCCGATCTTGGTGTGGAGGTGCAGGTGCGTGAATTTGACGGGCGGGTGCTGGACCAGCGCCCGTTATCCTTGCTGTCGCCTGGAGAAAAATCACCCGGATGGAGTGCTCCTGTTCCCGAGGCGACTCCGGGCAAAACACTGCGGTTGATCGTCGTCCTGAAGCAGGGGGAGCGAGTGATTGATGGCGATGAGTTATGGGTGGCGACCCCGGGGGCCTCGAGCCCGACGCCCGAGTGGGCACCGGCGGAGGGAGTCCCGGCTTTGCGGGATATCTTCTCCGGCGAGACGGTCAGTTCGTTTCTGCCGTTTGAAAGTCAGCGTCGTGGTCTGGATATTCAATTGGCCGGCTTGCGCGAGAGAGGGGGCGGTGCCGTGCAGCTTTGGGTTCAGTGGGGACGCATTGAGACGATCCCCCGAGCGTATGATTGGGATAATCTCGACGCCTACGTCGCCTATCTGACCGAAAAACAGATACCCTTCACACTCGCCAGTGCGGGTAGCGTCCTGTTCGGGAATGGCCCGCTGCACACATGGAGTGACTGGATGCTTAACCACGAGGGAGAATTTAAGCTATGGCGCAAAATTCCCGTCATCAGTCCGACCTCACTTTCCTGGAGGGAGTCAGCTCGGGACTTCACGCGTCACTTGGTCGAGCGCTATCGAGGCAACCCTTGGTTGCGTGGCTATACCTTTATCGGGCAGGGCATGGACAGCGGTATTTTCACCGATCACTACGATTCGGTGACCGATTACGGTCCGGCTGCGCGGGAGGATTTCGGGCGTTTTCTTCGTGAGAAATATGCAGCGCTTTCTGATCTTAACGCGGCTTGGGGCACCGATTATGCAGCCTGGTCCGAGGTGCGCATGCCGATGCCTCGGTTTGAGGCGGAGGTGAACCTGACCGTTCCGTGGATTGATTTTACCGAATGGAAACTCGCCGCATATCGTGCGAGCACGATTGATGTTTTTGATCGCGTGGTCGCCGAGCTGGATCCGCAGCGCACCGTGTTGCACTACGTCGTGAAGACAGGGCCCTTTGAGCATCTTTTAAAAGGAGCTAAGCTGACGCCCTGGGGTGGTGCTGACGGGGCGGGAGAAGACTACCGAATGGGGCGTATCAACGCCATCACGCACAACTGGGGGCTGTTGCGGCAAACCGAGTCGCACGATGTTCCGCCGGCCAATCTCCGCTACATGATGGACATGGTCTCGCAGACGCTTCGCGGCGAAGCCGAGCATGTGAGATTCAACTTGGTGTGGAATACCCAAGCCTCGCAGTTTGAGAAAAATTATCCTGCGAACACCGCTCTACAGGAAACCGTGCGCTGGTGGTCCGATACGGCGCCGCTGCGTCAGCGGCTCGCCGCCGCGCAGCCTGCACCAGCCGAGCTCGGAGTCGTGCTTTCATGGTCGGACATGCTCTATCGTCTGCGTGCCTGGCGCTGGTATGCGATGCCCGGCAATCGGGCCGACAGACTGGTTCGAGCCTCGGGGTTTCAGCCGGTGCGCTGGTTGAGCGAATGGGCGCCGGACAGCGCTTGGGATGGACTGGGCACGGTTCTGGTGCCCGACGATGCTTTGGTGTGGGACGACGCCCTGTTGAAACAGATCCAGCGCCATGTCGCCGGCGGGGGCCGGTTGGTCGTCTGGGGAAGGGCGGGCCAATACTCGCTCGCCGGCGGTGACGGGAGCAATGCAGCGCCGTTTACATGGGCCGGCAAACTGGGGGCGGTCGGCTTGCAAGCGAACGTGTCCACCAAGCTTGCGACCAAGGGAGTCGAAGTGACGGTGGACACCAAATCGTCCGCGACGAATCTCACCATCGCTCGAAATGCTGCGGGCCGCCCGACAGTGGTGGCGTGGCCCTATGGCAAAGGGACCGTGCAATGGTGCCTTGCTGAAGACGCGGAGTCATCGGATGCGATTGTCGCGGAGGTGTTGGCGGAAGGGGGCGTGCCCACCCGCGTGAGCAGTTCGACACCCGAGATAGAAGGTGTGCTGCGCAAGGATGGCGACCGATACTTGTTGGTGCTCAGTCGCTTCCTGGGTTATGGGAAAAAACCGGACCCAGTCCCGCTGGAGGCGCGCATAGGTTTGCCTGGTTTCAAGGGAGAGTGGGCGGTCAGGCGCCTGCTGCCCGTGTCGGAGGAGAATTCGGAGGAGGTCCCCACATGGAATGCGTTTCGCAGCGGATCGGCCAAGATTGCGTTGAGCACTTCGGAGATGCAGGTGTTTGAGCTGACGCCCGCGACGGGCGGAGCCGCGACAGGAGGCGGTGAACAATCCGATGATCCGGTGGCCCGGTTGCGCTTTGCTCCGGCACCTCGGGTGCTGCGTGATTTGAGCACGCCTCTACCCGACTCGGAAGGCGCCATCCCGGACGGTGTGAGCGTCCGCCAAGTGGTCTTCGAATCGTGTTCGGTCGCGACTCCGGACGGTCCCGTGACCAACGAGGTGTATGCGGTCATCGCACGCCCCATGGCCGCCGGCCCGCATCCGGGACTGCTCTTGCTGCACGGCGGCATGGGGCGTTGTGAAACCAAGCGGGCGCTTTTATGGGCAAAGCGCGGGTATGTGGTGGTGACCCTGGATGTCCCCGGGATCGCCGATCCCAAGAAAGTTTCCAACTCTGTCGGCGAGTGGACCAAGCATCCTTATCAACATGATCGTTGGCGGGTGAAGCCGGTGCTGGAAGAGTCGATGATGTATCAGTCGGTGGCTGCCGCAGTGCAGGCATTCCGATTGTTATCCACGCAACCCGACGTCGATTCGACGAGGCTGGGCGTGCATGGCATCTCCTGGGGTGGCTATATGACCGCGATGGTCAGTTCAATCATGGGCCCCGAGGTCACGGCGGCGTTTTCGA
This sequence comes from Verrucomicrobiota bacterium, assembly GCA_043815125.1. Taxonomy (GTDB): domain Bacteria; phylum Verrucomicrobiota; class Verrucomicrobiia; order Opitutales; family Opitutaceae; genus JAUWBF01. The sequence goes on along the minus strand of JBDRJH010000059.1, from coordinate 6,846 downwards.
TCTATGGGGCGGGGTATTACGAGGAGTGCCGTTACGTCGCCGACTTGAATAAGTTGCCTGCGGCGGAGCGCGCGGAGTGGTTCAAGTATTTCGATGCGGAACGGCGGGCGGACAAGATCGTCGCTCCCTACTTTATCGCGGCCGCGTCGAACGATTTCGCGTTTTGGCCGCCCGCGGTGGAGAAAACACTGGCGGGCGTTTCCGGTGATCGTAACCAGGTGTTCGCGCCCAACGCCAATCACAAGCTGCCCATCCCTGGAGGCTCGACGAAGGACATTTGGGCAGACATGGCGGAACCGTATTTCGGCTATCATCTCATGAAACGCGGTGATCCGCTGTCTCGTGTGAGTTGGGGTCGGGACGCGGACGAGTCGCGGCAGTTGCGCTTCACGGTGAACTCCTCTCGTCCAGTTGTGTCCGCCGGAGTTTATTACAGCGACGCTTCGGTTCACTGGACAAAGCGCGAGTGGCGGCGCGTCGAAGCAACCAAGATCGTCGACGGTCGCTATGTTGCGGATATTCCCGCCGACGCTGGCGGGGATATCGACTGCTACGCGCTGGTGTCCGACGACCGCCCGGTGTCGGTTTCAACTCCTATGCGGCGCATACGGTGATGATGGGGGCCGATCTGGCGATAGGTCTAAAATATCCATCGTTTATCCATGAATGTGCAGTTCTTGGAGGTCGCATCGTTGGAGGATGTTGTTTGGCTGGTTAAGGCTTACCCTGTTTACGCCCGGTTTTATCCATGCTTATCCGATTATCTCTGCTGATTTGCGGTGTCCTTATCCCGATGATTTCGTCCTCATCCGCTCAGGTTGATTTTGATTCGTTCGACCGTCGGGCCCGGGCCGGCGAGGCGCTGAGCGTCGTTTTTCTGGGCGGCAGTCTGACGTGGGGCGCGCAGGCGACGGATCCACAGGTGACGTCGTATCGGGCGCTCACGTCGCGCAAGTTGGCCGAGCGCTATCCGCAGGCGCGGTTTCGGTTTTGGGATGCGGCGATCGGCGGGACGACTTCGCAGCTCGGCGCGTTTCGTCTGGAGCGCGATGTGTTGGCGCGGAAACCGGATTTGGTGTTTTTGGATTTTACGGTGAACGACGATCCGTCGGTGCCTCCGGTGGCGGACCGGCTGGCTTCGTATGAGGCGATTGTGCGCCGGCTGGTGTCGGCCGACGTGCCGGTGGTGCAGGCGATTTTTGCGGTGAAGCGGGATGTGTTGCCCGGCGCGAAGCCCCGTCCGCTGGATGCCGCGCACCAGGCCATCGCGCAGGCCTACGGATTGCCGAGCGGAGACGCGGTGGCGCTAATGCGCGCCAAGGTCGCGGCGGGCGAGGCGACGGCGGAGGAACTTTGGGATTGTCCGCCGGATGTCACGCATCCGGGCGACAAGGGCTATGCGCTCTACGCCGAGGCGGTGTGGGCGGCGTTTGAGCGCGGGGTGAGCGAGGGCGCGGTGTGCCGGGTGCCGGAGGCGATGTTGCACGCGGATACTTACATGACGGTGGCGCGTGTGCGGTTGTCGGCGTTGGGGGCGTTGCCCGAGGGCTGGGGCGTGGGGCAACCGCATCGAAATGCGGTGGCGTATGATTTTGTGATGTCGCGATGGGCGGACGACATGACGATCGCGCAGGGAACAATGGCCGCGTCGCTGACGTTGAAAGTGCGTGGAAAAAATGTGCTCCTGTTTGGCGACGGCACGCCGATTTCGGGACGCTATGAGGTGCGCGTGAATGGTGGTGAAGCGAAGACTTATGAACCGGGACGAAACGCCAAGAACGGCAATTTTCGCCATGTGCAGTTCATCGCGCAGGACTTGGCGGCGGATCGTGAGCATGTGATCGAGATCACGCCGTTGCTTGCGGAGGGGCAGGAGTTGCAGCTCGAGAGCGTTTGTGTGGCGGGTGCGCCGGCCACGGTGGAGGTTATGCGATGAGCGTCGCGATGCGCCGTTTGGTGTTGGCGGTGTTCGGATGGCTGGGCTGCGGTGTCTGCTGTGCATCGGTCGGGAACGATGTGGCGGCGGTATTTGCACGGGCGGAGCGCGGGGAGCCGTTGCGTTACGTGGCCATCGGCGGGTCGATCACGCAGGCGAGCGGTGACGGATGGGCGGGCGGCTGGTTGCGCGAGCGGTTTCCGAAAAGCGACGTGACGGTGGTCAACTCGGGCATGAGCGCGACGGGGAGTTCGCTGGGGGTTTTTCGGATCGAGCGCGACATCATCGCGCATCAGCCGGATCTGGTGGCGATCGAGTATTGCGTGAATGACGGCGGGCTGACCGACGAAGATGCGGTGCGTTACCTGGAGACGATGGTCGTGCGGTTAAAGTCGCTGCCACATCCGCCGGCGATCATCATGGTCGAGGCGGCGGCGAAGGGCGGGGTGAACTTGGCGCGACATCGGCGGGTGGCCCGGCACTACGGATTGATCGAGGTGGACATGCAGGCGGCGATGGACGCGCAGGGCGCGGCGGCCTGGGAGACTTATTTCAGCGACAACGTGCATCCGAACCAGGCGGGGCACGCGCTGTATGCGCAGACGATGCGCGGGGTGTTGGCTCCGCTGACGGAGCGGGCGAGGGTGGGCGTGACGACCGAGCAGGCGGAGTTGCCCGCGCCATTGAGCGCGAAACCGTTGTTGCTGGATGCACGGTTGGTTCCGTTGCAGGGATACGCTGCGCCTGGCTGGAAATCGGAGGCGTCGTTGCCCGCGTGGTGGAATCGGTTTTTCCAAGGCGTGCTGGGCGCGGACGAGCCGGGGGCGGTGCTGCGGGTGCCGTTTCGCGGGACGACCGTCGGGGTTTTTTATGCGATGAACACCGACCACGGTTCGTTCTACGCGAGCGTGGACGGCGGGACTCCGCGTCATGTTATTACGAATACACGGGGCGGTTACGGCTCGATCATTTTGGGCGCCGATCTGCCGGCGCGGGAGCACGTGCTGACGTTGGTGTTGCCGGCCAAGAGCGAGACGGATGCGCGACTCAACGGGCCGGTGAAGCTTGGTTATCTGCTGTTGGCCGGCGAGGCCGGGGCGGGGCGCGAGGCGAGTCCGCAGGGAGCGTTCAGTGCCGAGGTGATGCGTGATCTGGTGTTTGTGGATGTGGCGGCGTCCGCGTGGAGCTGGACGGGACCGTTTCCGGCGGGCACGGGTATCGATGCACGCGGGGCGTTGTTCACGAAGTTTATGCCGGAGCCCGGTGATGCGGATTTTTCGACGAATGCCGGGGGCTGGAAACCGGTGACGGGCGACGGAGCCACGGTGGACGTGCGGGCACTGTCGGGTGACGACACGCCGACGGTGGCGTATGCACGGACTGCGTTTGGCGCGGGCGAGGGCGGGGAGGCGATTTTGTCGGTGACGGTTGATTACTATGCGCAGCTTTGGCTCAACGGAGAGCGTGCGTTGGTCTTCGACGGACCGCATCCGCGTCCGCATTTTATGCCGGTGAAACTGAAGCCGGGCGTGAACGAGTTTTTCATCAAGACGGCGGCCGGCAGCGCGGGGCATGGTTTTGAACTGCGCGTGGCCACCCTTTATTAATCTCACATCCATGAATTCCGAACACGCCTGGTTCAACGAAGCCCGCTACGGACTCTTCATCCACTGGGGCGCCTACTCGGTCGGCGCCCGCGGCGAGTGGTTTCGCAACCGCGAACGCATCCCGCAGGACGAATACGTCCGGCTCTACGCGGACAACTTTCGCGCGGAAAACTACGACCCCGCCGCCTGGGCCGCGCTCGCGAAGGAAGCGGGCATGGGCTACGTGGTGCTCACCACGCGCCACCACGACGGCTTCGCGCTCTGGCCGACGAAGCAGGGCGATTTCCACGCGGGACGCATCGGGCCGATGCGCGATCTCGTGGGACCGTTTGTCGAGGCCGTGCGCGCCGCCGGCCTCAAGGTAGGGCTCTACTACTCGCCCGCCGACTGGAGCCATCCCGATTATCCGGGCCCGTTCTTCCGCGACTGGCCGAATGAAAAAGACTGGGCTTCGCCCGAGGCGCGCGAGCGGTTCATCGCCTACTATCAGGCGCAGCTCGTCGAGCTGATGTCCAACTACGGCAAGATCGACTACCTTTGGTTCGACGGCTGCATACCCGACGATCTGCAACGCCCCGAGGTCAATGCCGAGCTCCTGCGCCTGCAGCCGCACCTGCTGATCAACGAACGCAACGGTCCGCCTTCGCACGTCAAGGTGAGCGAGCAGGCGATCCGCGCGCCGAAGGACAGCACCGCGCTCTGGGAGGCCTGCATGACGCTCAACGGAAACTGGGGCTGGCACGCCGGCGACCACCAGTGGAAAGCTGCCTCTGAGGTCGTCAAGATGCTCTGCGAAACGGCGAAGGACGGCGGCAACCTCTTGCTCAACGTCGGCCCGAAACCCGACGGCACCATCCCCGCCGAATCGGTGCGCATCCTGCGCGAGGTGGGTGCCTGGCTGCGCAAGAACCGCGAGGCGTTCACCAACTCCGGGCGCAATCCCTTCCCGTGGAACAACTGGGGGCGGACGCTGGTGAAGGGCAACCGCGTCTATCTCGCCATCCGCAACGGCACCGGGGCGGAGCTGTGCTGGTCGGAGCTCAAGAACCGCGTGCTCTCCGCGCGCTGGCTCGACGACCGCGCGCCGGTGGTGTTTGAGCAAACAGGCGACCGCCTCTTCCTGCGCGACCTGCCCGTGCCGCTGCCTGATCCGCTGGGCAACATCATCGAACTCACGGTCGAGGGCACGCCCGAGCCCGTCGCCTCGCAAACCACCTTCTGGATACCTGGCGAACACGCGTGAGGGTCCGTTGTCCGGACCACCCCGCTCATCGCGCGGGAGGCGCCTACAGCGCCGAGCCGCCGGCGGCGAGCGCGTCGCGGAGGCGGGGGACGTCGACGGCGTGGAGGTCGCACCCGTTGTCGAGCGACTGCACGGCGGCGACGCCGGCGGCCTCGCCGGTCTGGTTCATGTTGACCATCACGCGCACCGCCGCGTGGGCGATCATGTCGACGTCGAGCATGCGGCCGGCGACGATGACGTTGCGCGGTCCTTCGACCGGCAGCAGCGAACGGTAGGGGACTTGATAATACGTTGGATTGACCGTCGTCTCGGGACGCCAGCGTCCGCGCTGGCTGGGTTGGCCGGGGCACTCGTAGGTCTCGACACCGTCGAGGTAGCGCAGGGTGATGCCGGGTTTGTCCTGGTGGTGGATATCCACGCGGTAACTGCCCTGGGCGATGGTGTCGTCGAACGCCTTGCCGGACAGCACGTCGTCACCGGTCAGTTGATACGGCGAGCGGATGTGGCGCGACTCGCGCAGGCCGAGGCGGGAGGGCAGGGCCTCGAGGGACAGGCGGCAGCCGGGCACGTTTTCGCGCAGGATGTCCATGATGGCGCGCACCTGCCGGCGACCCTCGATCTCGCCGCGCGTGAGGTCGTCGGCGATGGCGGGATTGATGCCGTGGATGCGCGTGGCCGCGAGCATGTAGATGTCGGAGTTGGGCACGTGGTTGCCCCACGAGAAGGTGGGCGGCAGGCCGTGGGCGGGGCCGTGTTCGCGGATGAGTGCGCCGACCTCGGCGCCGTTGAGAGTATCCCAGCCGGCGAAGCGCGCGCAGGCGGTGGCGGGCTGAAGTTGGTTGGCCAGGTAGGTCTCGCAGCCGAGTCGAGCGGCGAGGTCGGCGTCGCCGGTGGCGTCGATGAAGACGCGGGCCTTGATCGCGCCGCGGCCGGATTTGTTCTCGACGAACACCGCGGTGAGGCGGCCGTCCCCGTCGACCAGCGGCGCGGGCGCGGCGAATTGGGTGTGGAGGTAGATCTTGATGCCGGCCTCGGTGGCGAGTTCGTCGAGCTCGATCTTGAGTTCTTCGGAGTTGAAGGTGAAGCCGCGCGAGGGGTTGGTGCGTTTGTGGCGTTGGACGGCGCCGCGCCGGTCGAGGCGATCCATGGTTTCCGCGGTGAGGCCGGCGATGATCTGTTTTTTGCCCTCGGTGTCGTGGAGCGAGTGCCAGACGTTGACCATGGCGGTGGTGGCGACGCCGCCGAAGCAGTTGTCCTTTTCGACGATGACGACGCGCGCGCCGAGCCGGGCGGCGCGGATCGCGGCAAACAGTCCGGTGCAAGACCCGCCCAATACGCAGATGTCAGCTTCGTAAATGACTGGAATGTCGCGCGCAGGCTCTTGGAGGGTATTCATTACGTGTAGTTTATGGGTAAAGTAACCATAATGGTTACTTTGTGTTGGTTAGAAGCAGGGAGCCGCCGGCGTTGAGGGTGGAGCGGAGGGTGGAGGCGGGGACGGCGGCGTAGGGGAGGTTGGCGCGGTGGGCGAGGGCGGCGGCGACGCCGGCGGCCTCGCCGGTTTGGTTCATGTTGACCATGACGCGCACGCCGCCGAAGGCCTCGCGGTCGGCGTCGAGCAGGCGGCCGGCGACGAGGAGGTTGTCGGCGTCGACGGGCAGCAGCGAGCGGTAGGGGACGTGGTAGCAGGCGGGCACGGGCGAGCCCTCGGGTGTCCAGCGGCGCCATTCGGTCGGGCCGTTTTTTGGGACGAACTCTTCGCGGCCGTCGAGGTAGCGCAGGATGGTGCCGTCGGCGGAGTGGATGTCGACGGGGTAGGTGCCCTGTGCGATGGCGTCGTCGAAGGCCTGACCGCGCAGGATCTCGTCGCCGGTGAGGCGGTGGCGGCAGCGGGCGTGCCAGGTCTGGCGCACCCCGAGCGCGTGGGCCCAGGCAACGACCACGGGCTTCAGGCCGGCAGGGTGGGCGCGGACCATGTCGAGGTAGGCTCGGTGAAGGCGACGGGCCTCGAGGAGCGCGGCGGTGTGGTCGTCGGCGTCGGAGGCGTCGACGCCGTTGAG
>JBDRJH010000058.1:0-16608 GCA_043815125.1 Verrucomicrobiota bacterium | reverse complement strand
GCTGGCCGCGCGCCTCGGCGTGCCCGTGCCCGCCCTCACCGGCGAGGCCGCGCCCGGACGTCGCCGGGTCACCCCCGACCGCGTCATCGACGCCACCCGCGCCCGCCGCGACCTCGGCTGGCGCCCCGTTTACCCGACCTTCCGCGAAGGCTACGCGGCGATCCTTGCGCCTTGAAGATTGACCGCACGCACGCTCCTTTCACCGTTTCTCCTTTTCATCTCAACCAACCACAACCCCTCAACCCACACCACACACCATGGCCGGCGTCGGAAAACTCCTCAAACAAGCCCAGAAAATGCAGCGCTCCATCGAGGCGCTCCAAACCCAGCTCGAAGCCCACGAGATGGACATCACCGCCGGCGGCGGCGCGGTGAAGATCAAGATGAACGGCGCCGGCAAATTCGTCGCCCTCCAACTCGACCCCGAATTCCTCAAGGAAGACGCCGCGCTCGTCTCCGAAACCCTGCTCGCCGCCGTGCAGGACGCCGCCAAGCAGGCCAAGGAATACAACGAGGCCGAGATGCAAAAAGTCACCTCGGCCTTCCAGATGCCGGGCATGTTCTAAGTAAGAAGTCGGAAGTATGAAGTAAGAAGAACCTGACCTTGGAACGAACTCGCGCGCCATCGGCCGCCCCGTCCTACTTCTTACTTCAAACTTCATCCTTCTGACTTCTCCCATGACCCCCGCCTACGACCAGCTCCTCCAACGCTTGAAGCAGCTGCCGGGCGTGGGCTTTCGCTCGGCCGAACGCATCGCCCTGCACCTCCTGGTCGAGAAACCCGGGCGCCTTGACGCGTTGGTCAGCGCGCTCGGTCAGGCCGCCGCCACCGTGCGCCGTTGCACGCGCTGCGGCAATCTCGCCGAGGCCGACACCTGTCCGATTTGCCAGGACGAACGTCGTGACCATTCACTGGTCTGCGTGGTCGAGCACGTGCCCGATCTCGTCGCACTGGAGCGCTCGTCCGCGCATCGCGGCGGTTACCATGTGCTGCACGGCAAGCTCTCTCCCATCCACGGCGTGGCGCCCGACGATCTCAACTTCGGCCCGCTGCTCGCCCGTATCGCCGCCGGCGAGGTCAGGGAGCTGATCCTGGCGCTCTCCAACGACGTCGAGGGCGAGGCAACCTGTCATTTTCTCACGCAACAACTGCCGCCCGACGGCAGCGTGAAGGTCACCCGCATCGGCTTTGGACTGCCCAGCGGCGGCGGCGTGCTCTACGCCGACTCCGTTACGCTGAAGAGTGCGCTGGACGCCCGCCGCGACTATTCCTGAGCCGGCCGCCGCCGAGGCTGGCGTCCCTTTCCTCAGGGGCGTTTTTAGAGCGGCCTAGAGGGCAACCTGAATCGCGCCGATGTCGTTGAACCCGGCCGCGGACGGCGGTCGCCAGTTACGGCTGCGGTTCCACGGGCGACCTCACTTCAGCGCGGCCCAGACGCGCTGCACGTCGTCGTGGTCGTCGAGCGCGTGGAGAAACTCGCCGACCTCGGCCATCTGCTCGTCGTTGAGCTCGGGGAATTGTTTGGCGACGTAGCCGATTTCGCTGGTGACGACAGTCCAGCCGTTTTGCGAGAGCCAGCTGGAGGCGTTGTGCACCTCGGTGCGCTCGGTCAGGAAGCGGGCGGCGGCGACATCCTCGGGGATGTCGTCGTTTTGCGCGTGGCTGGTGACCTCAAAATCGTTGGCGCCGGCCTCGATGGCGGCGGCCTCCAGGTCGATCGACCGGTCGGGGTGGTGGGCCTCCACGATGCCGACGTGGTCGAAGAGAAACTTGTTGCTGCCGGCCAGGCCGAGCACGCCCTTCTTGAAGAGCACGCGGATCTCGGGCGTGGTGCGTTGAACGTTGTCGGTGTAGACCTCGACGATCAGCGGCACCTTGTGCGGCGCGTAGCCCTCGAAGACGATGTGGTCCATGACCATCTTTTCGTCGCCGATGCCGGCGCCTTTTTTGATGGCGCGCTCGATGACGTCGCGGGTGACGCTGGCCTTCTTGGCCTTTTCGACCGCGGCGAACAATCGCGCGTTGGCGGCCAGTTCCGGTCCGCCGAGTTTGGCGGCCACGGAGATTTCCTTGACCAGTTTTCCAACCATCTGGCCCTTCTTGTTGTTAACGACGGCGCGTTTTGCGTGAAGCCATTGACGACCCATAGAAGGGCGAACTTGGCCGCCGATGCGCGGCTCGGCAATCCCGTAAACCGAGATCGTGCAATCCGGCCTCCGGCAAATTTGTCACTTATTAAGTGACAAATCACCAGAGTCGTAAGTCGTTCTACAGCTGGCGACCAAACTATTTTGTCACTTATTAAGTGACAAATTTCCTGCGGCGGTCGGCGTGGGGGCGGGGCGCCAGGCGAGCCAGCCAACGAAGCCGAGGCCGGCCCAGAGCATCACCGTGCCGACGATCTCGTGCATCGTGTGGTAGTGGCCGGGCATGAAGGGCGCCAGCTGGGTGATGACAAGGATGCGCAGCAGGTTGAAAACAAAACCTGCGACCAGACCCGCCGCGACCAACAGCGGCAACACCCACCCGCGCCGTCCGCAGATGCCGCCGGCCAGCAGGCCGAGCAACGCGCCCGACGTGATCAGGCCGAAGCCGTTGCACTCGGTCGCCACCAGAAAGGTCTGTTTGCCGGTGTTGAGCAGCAGTTGCGGCTCGGCCGCGGTGCCCGTGATCGCCAGCTGCGGCGTCAGGCCGGCGGCGGCGAGCACCCGTGCCGCCTCGACCCCGGCCAGCTGTCGCAAGGGCCAGTCGAGCACGGGAAACGCGATCACGATCAACACCAGCCCCAGCGCGCCGGCCACCAGCGGACGCAAAAACCGGTAGCCGCTTTCCGCAAAGACCAGTTGCAGCGAGCCGGCCAGCCCCAGCACCACCGCCGGCAGCATGAACCAGCCGATGTGCAGCACGCCGGCCAGTCCCGCGCACAAAAACGCGCCGCCGATCAACCCGAGCGCGCGATTGCTGATTTCGGTGGCAAACCGCAGGTCGCCGCGGTGCTGCCACACCACCAGGCCGACCGCCGCCAACAACAGCACCGCGCCCTGCCGGATCTGGTCGCGCTCGACCGAGGCCTCGACCACCCAACGCGTCAACGGCCAGAACAACACCCCCGTGCAAATCAACAGCACCCACGCCATCGGTTGCGGCCAGCGCCGGCCGGCTGGGGCGCTCGCGGGCGCTTCGGACGGGGTGGGGGACTCGGCGATCTGATCGGTCGGCATTGCGTTCACCATGAGGCAGACAACGGCGCGCGCAACAAGTGCCGCCTGGGGTGAAATCCCCGCCGTAGGGCTTGCCCCGCCCCCCCGCCGTGCGCCTTGCTTGGCGGCATGTCCACGCCCGAGTCCCACCCGCTGGCCCCGCTCACGGGGCAACCCACGACTGACGAGGTCATGGACCGTTTCCTCACCTCGCTGACCGAGCGCGGACTCGAACCCTATCCGGAGCAGGAGGAGGCCATCCTGGAACTCTACGCGGGGCGTAGTGTAGTTTTGAATACGCCGACCGGCTCCGGCAAGTCCCTCGTCGCCTCGGCCCTGCTTTTCAAGGCCCTTTGCGCCGGCCAGCGCGGCGTCTACACCTGCCCGGTCAAGGCACTCGTCAACGAGAAGTTCCTCGCCCTCAGCCGCGAGTTCGGTCCCGACCACGTGGGCATGATGACCGGCGACGCCAGCGTGAATCCCCACGCGCCCATCCTCTGCTGCACCGCCGAGATCCTGGCCAACATGGCCCTCGGTCGCGGCGAAAAGGCGCCCATCGACGCGGTCGTCATCGACGAGTTTCACTACTACTCCGACGCCGGCCGCGGCACCGCCTGGCAGGTCCCGCTGCTCACCCTTCCTCAGGCGCGCTTTCTCCTCATGTCGGCCACGCTGGGCGACACCGCCTTCATCGAAAAATCCCTCGAAAAACTCACGTCCGCGCCCTGCGTCACCGTGCGCGGCGACCGCCGTCCCGTGCCGCTCGCGTTCGAATACTCCGAGACCCCGCTGACCGAACGCGTCGCCGACCTCGTCGCCGCCGGCAAGGCCCCCATCTACCTCGTCTACTTCACCCAACGCTCCGCCTCCGAGGCCGCCCAGGGCTGGATGTCGCTCAACCTCTGCTCCAAAGACGAAAAGGCCGCCATCGCCGAGGCCCTCGTGGGCGTGAAGTTCAACAGCCCCTACGGTCGCGACATGCAGCGCTGGCTGCGCCACGGCATCGGCGTGCACCACGCGGGCCTGCTGCCGAAGTATCGCATCCTTGTCGAAAAACTCGCCCAGCGCGGCCTGCTCAAACTCATCTGCGGCACCGACACCCTCGGCGTCGGCATCAACGTGCCCATCCGCACCGTCGTCTTCACCCAGCTCTGGAAATACGACGGGCAAAAATCCGCCGTGCTCAGCGTGCGCGACTTCCGCCAGGTCGCCGGCCGCGCCGGTCGCCGCGGTTACGACACCGAGGGCTTCGTCGTCGTGCAGGCCCCCGAGCACGCCATCGAAAACAAGCGCCTCGCCGAAAAGGCCGCCGCCAACCCGTCCAAGAAAAAAGCCGCCAAACGCTCCGCGCCCGAGGGCTCGGTGGTCTGGGACGCCAAGACCTTCGAAAAACTCATGACCGCGCCCAGCGAGCCGCTCGTCTCCCGCTTCGAGATCGACCACGGCATGTTGCTGCTCGCCCTCTCGCGCGACGCCGACGGCTGCCGCGTGATGCGCACGCTCATCGACGACTGCCACGAGACGCCCTTCAAAAAGAAGGCGCTGCGACGCCGCGGCTGGCAGCTCTTCCGCTCGTTGCTCGAACGCGGCATCGTCGAGTGGATTCCCCCGCAGCCCTCCGGTCGCAAGCTCCGCGTCAACCTGGAGCTGCAAGACGATTTTTCCCTGCACCAGGCGCTCTCGCTCTACCTCATCGACACGCTGCCCAAGCTCGACCGCGAGTCGTCCGACTACCCGTTCGACGTGCTCACCTTGTGCGAGGCCATCGTCGAAAACCCCGAGGTCATCCTTCGTCAGCAACTCGCCAAGGTGAAGGACCGCGCGATCATGGAGATGAAGGAGGCCGGCGTGCCCTACGAGGAACGCATGGAAAAACTCGAGCAGCTCGAACACCCCAAGCCCCTGCGCGAATTCCTCTACGAGACCTACAACGTCTTCGCCGCCGCGCACCCGTGGGTCGGGCAGGAAAACGTGAAGCCCAAGTCGATCGCGCGCGAGATGTTCGAGAACTACCAATCCTTCGCCGACTACACGCGCGCCTACGGACTCGAGCGCGCCGAGGGCCTGCTGCTGCGCCACCTCTCGCAGACCTGGAAAGTGCTTAGCCAGACCGTGCCCGAGGCGGCCAAGACCGAGCCCGTCGTGGAAATGGAAATCTACTTCCGCGAACTCATCCGTGGCGTCGACGCCAGCCTGCTCGAGGAATGGGAACGCTTGCGCAATCCGGACTTTGTCGCCACTGAGGAGGCCGACAAACCTTCACGCCCCATGTCGTTTGATATCACCCGGGATCAGACCGAGTTTCGCCGTCAAAGCCGCCTCTGGTTGCTCTCCGTCCTGCAGGACGTCGCCGCCCGCGACTGGGAGGCGGCCGCCGAGCGTTGCGCCCCGCCGGCCGACGCGCCCGACGAGGATGTTGCCAAACGCGGCCGTCGCATCGAGGACGCCTTTCGTCCCTACTTCGACGCCCACGGGCGCTTCCGGCTCGACCCCGAGGGCCGCTCCGCGAAGCACACCTACTGGGACGAATCCGACCTGCCCGCCACGCTGTATGTCTCGCAGGTCCTCGTCGACGCCGAGGAGGACAACGACTGGGAGGCCCGCTTCGAGATCGACCTCCCCGCCAGCCGCGCCGCGAGTGCGGTGGTCCTGCGTTTCAGCGAGGTCATCATGATCGGGTAGGGGCTTCGCTCGCGAAGCCCGTTGAAGGTGGGGTCCGGGAGGACGCGCCCCTTTCTCGGCCAGCGTGCGCGTAACGGGCCGCGCAAGCGCAGCCCCTACGCTTCCGAAGCACCCCGGCTATCGTTCCATTTAAAATACGTTGGCCAAAGCCCTCGCCAGCCGCCCTACACGTCGGCCGTGAGGTCGGCGTGGTGGCGGTGGCGCCAGCGTTCGACTACCCGGCGATGCAGGTCGTCGGGCGAGAGCCCGTTCTGCGCGCGCAGGGCCTCCACGCTGCTGGCGTGCTCGACGAAGCGGTCCGGCCAGCCGAGGCGCTCGACCTCGCAGGTCGCCGCGCACTCCGACGCCTGCAACGTCTCCAGCACCGCGCTGCCGAAGCCGCCGGTGACGACGTTGTCCTCAAGCGTGACGATCAACGCCACGCCCGCGGCCTGCGCGAGCAACAGGTCGCGATCAAGCGGCTTCACGAAGCGCGCGTTGACGACGCCGGCCGACAGGCCGTCCTCGCGGGCGAGCCGGTCGGCCAGCGCCAGCGCGTCGGGCACCATCGTGCCGAGCGCCCAGATGACGAGGTCGGAGCCCTCGCGCAGGACCTCCGCCTTGCCGACGGGGATCGCGGCCGGCCGGTCTTTGATGGTCACGCCCGCGCCGGCGCCGCGCGGGTAGCGAATGAAGCCGGGGCCGTCGAGCAGCAGGCTGGTGTGCAGCATGTCGACGAGTTCGTCTTCGTCCTTCGGCTGCATGAGCGTGATGCCCGGCACGCAGCGCAGGTAGGACACGTCGAACAGGCCGTGATGGGTGGCGCCGTCGTTGGCCGAGAGGCCGGCGCGGTCCATGCAGAAGGTCACGGGCAGGTTTTGCAGCGCGACGTCGTGGATGATCTGGTCGTAGGCGCGTTGCAGGAAGGTCGAGTAGATGGCGACGACGGGACGGATGCCCTGGGTGGCGAGGCCGGCGGCGAAGAGCACCGCGTGCTCCTCGGCGATGCCGACGTCGAAAAACTGGCCGGGCAGGGCCTTGGCCAGGTGGGTGAGGCCGGTGCCGCTGGGCATGGCGCCGGTGATGCCGACGATGCGTTTGTCCTGCCGGGCGAAGTTCACCAGCGCGTGGCCAAAGACATCCTGATAATTGGGCGGGGTGCCGGGCGGCCCCTTTTTGCTTTCGCCGGTGACGGGGTCGTAGGGGCTGGCGCCGTGGAATTTTTCCGGGGAGTTGACCGCGGCGTCGAGGCCCTTGCCCTTCTTGGTCACGACGTGGATGAGCACCGGCGTGTCGCCGTCGCGGGCAAACTCCAGGTCGCGGATCAACTCGTCGAGGTTGTGCCCGTCGATCGGCCCGATGTAGCGCAGGCCGAATTTTTCAAACAGCGACGACTCGACGAAGAAGTCCTTGGTCTCGCGTTTCCACTTCACCCACATGCGGTGCATGTCGGGGCCGCCGGGCAGGCCGGTAAAAAACTTTTCCAGATCGGCGTGGACCTTGTTGTAGGTCCGGTTGGTGGAGAGGCGCGTGAGGTATTTGGCGATGGCGCCGACGTTTTTGGCGATGGACCACTCGTTGTCGTTGAGGATGACGACGAGGCGCTTGGTGGAGGCGACGACATTGTTGAGTGCCTCGAGCGTGACACCGCAGGTGAAGGCGGCGTCGCCGCAGAGGGCGACCACGTGTTCGTCGGTGCCCTTGAGGTCGCGGGCGGTGGCCATGCCAAGGGCGGCGCTGAGGGCGGTGCCGGCGTGCCCGGCTCCGAAGCTGTCGTGCTCGCTCTCGGAGCGGTTGAGGAAGCCGCTGGCGCCGCCGGTCTGGCGCAGGCCGCGGAAAAACTCGCCGCCGCGTCCGGTGAGCAGCTTGTGCACGTAGCCTTGGTGGGCGACATCGAAGACAAACTTGTCGCGCGGCGTGCTGAAGACGCGGTGCAGCGCGATGGTCAGCTCGACGACGCCGAGGTTGGGTCCGACGTGGCCGCCGTTGGCGGAGGTGACCGCGATGATCTCGTCGCGGATTTCCCGGGCAAGCTGCGGCAGTCGGGAGGCGTCGAGGGCCTTGACGTCATCGGGACCCTGTATGCTCGGGAGCAGGCGACGGGAGGAGGGCTGGTTGGCCGATGAATCGGCGGAAGTGTTCATCTGAGCGATAAAGGGAATGGACCCGTGGATCAGGCCTCGGGAGTCTGCTCGAAAGCGGTGAAGTCGGCGGAGCCGTCGCGGGCCTTGGTGAGTTGCTCGATCCGGAGTTCGGCCTCCTTGAGGCGCTGTTCACAGACCTTGAGCAACTTGGTCCCTTCGGCGAATTTCTCAAGCAGGTCGGCCAGGGGCACGTCGCCGGACTCCATCGCGTCGACGATGGTCTCGAGGCGCTCCATGGAGTCTTCAAAGGTTGGTGTCTGTGCCGGTTTTTTATCCACTAGGGGCAAGACGGTTGCGGGCGGAGGCGGGCATTTCAACCTATCTTTGCGAGCCCGGCGGGGTTGGTTTTTTGGGCTTCGCGTGGGCGGGCAAAACCGCTGTGGTGAACGGATGCGCATCGACGTTTTTGTTATACTGGCCGCCGCGGTCGGGGCCAAGTTGCTCGCCCAGTTGATCTTGTCCGCATTGAACCGCTCGTCGATCAAGCGGCACGCTGGCCGGCCGCCCGCCGCGGTGGCCGCGGTCATGGACGCGGAGACCTACGACAAGTCGACCGCCTATTCGCTGGATAAAAACCGGTTCGGCTCGCTCGAACTGGTTTTCGACGCGCTGGTTCTGCTGATCGTGCTGGTCGGCGGTGTGCTGCCGTGGATGCATGACAGGCTGGGCACGCTCGCGCCGGACGGTCGTTGGGATGATGCGCTGTTCGTGCTGGTCACGGTGATCGTGATCGGGCTGCCGGGGCTGATTTTTGATTGGTATGACCAGTTTCGGATCGAGGCGAAGTTCGGCTTCAACAAATCCACCGCGGGCCTCTGGATCGGCGACAAGCTCAAGGGCTTCGCGCTGGCGCTGGTGATCGGCTTTCCCCTTCTCTGGGCGCTGCTGCGGCTCGTCGATCTGGCGGGACGTTCGTGGTGGCTGTGGGGCTTCGGCCTGGTGTTCGTTTTCCAGCTGCTGATGCTCGTGCTCTACCCGAAGCTCATCATGCCGCTGTTCAACAAGCTTACCCCGTTGCCTGACGGCGAGCTCAAGGACCGGCTGCTGGCGCTGGGCGAGCGAACCGGGTTCAAGGCCGCGACCATCCAGGTCATGGACGGCAGCAAGCGCTCCGGGCACTCCAACGCGTTCTTCACAGGTTTCGGGCGGTTCCGGCGCATCGTGTTGTTCGACACGCTGGTCAACCAGCTCACGCCCGAGGAACTCGAGGCGGTGCTGGCGCACGAGGTCGGGCACTACCGCCGCGGCCATATCCCGAAGATGCTGTTCGTGTCCGCCGGCATGATGCTGGGCGGTTTCGCGGCCATCGCCTGGCTCGCACAAAGCGCGTGGTTCAACCCGGCCTTCGGCCTGCCCGCCGGCGAGCCCGCGCCCGCGCTGCTGCTGTTCCTGATGCTCAGCGGACTGGCGACCTTCTGGCTCACGCCGTTGGGCAACATTTTGTCGCGGAAACATGAATACGAGGCCGACGCCTTCGCCCGCGAGGCGATGGGCGGGCCGGCGCCGCTGGTGTCGGCGCTGCGCAAGCTCTCGCAAAAGAATCTCACCAACCTCACGCCCCACCCGTGCTTCAGCGGATTCTACCACTCGCACCCCACGCTGGTGGAGCGCGAGGCCGCCCTGGCCAAAGCCGCGGTTTGATCATGAAGCGGTCGCGGTCCCTCGTCTGCTGCCTGCTGTTCTGGACGCTCGTCGCGCCGGCCGGCGCGGAGTCTCTCACGATCGCGACCTACAACGTCGAAAACTACCTTTCGACGCACCGGCACATCGACGGTCGTTTCCGGCCCGACTATCCCAAGACCGAGCGCTCCAAGGCCGCCCTGCGCGCGGTCATCCGTGAACTCGACGCCGACGTGCTCGCCCTGCAGGAGGTCGGCGGCGCGGGCCATCTCAGGGAGCTGCGTCTTGATCTGGCCGCGGAGGGCCTGGACTACCCGCACGCGCTGGTTCTGCCGGCGGCGGATGAGGCGCGGCAACTGGCGGTGTTGTCGCGTAAAGAGTTTCTGGATACGACGGGCCACGTCGATCTGCTGGCCGATTATTTCGGCGAGCCCGTGCCGGTGCGCCGCGGTCTGCTGGAGGTCACGGTGGCGGCGGGCGAGGGCGGTCTCACGCTCTTCGTGCTGCACCTCAAGAGCCGCTTGACCGAGCGCCCGGACGATCCCGGCGCGGCGCAGCTCCGCGCGGCCGAGGCGGTGGCGGTGCGCGACCGCGTGCTGGAGCGTTGCCCGGACCCGGCGACCACGCCCTTTCTGGTGTTGGGCGACTTCAACGATCTGCGACCGAACCGGCCGTTGCGTGCGGTGTTGGATCGCGGCAAGACCGCCATCGCCGAGTGGGTGCCCGCGGTCGATTCGCGTGATCACAGCTGGACGCACTACTACGCGCGCAACGAGGTCTATTCGCGCGTCGACCACATCCTGGCGTCGCCCGCCGCGGTCCCGATGATCCGGCGTGCCTGGATTGTGGATACACCGGAAACCGCCCTTGCCAGCGACCACCGCCCGGTGGCGGTCACCCTGGAGATCCATTAACAATCTCCGGAAAAATATTTAACTTAAACCAATGTCATCCAACGCGCCCGATCCATTTGTTACTTATTAAGTGACAAATGGCCCGGACGCGTTGGGCGCAAAAGGGCGAACAGTCGCAGGTAGTCGGCGGCGCGCGCCTCGGGTTGGAACGCGGTGCATCCGAACGCGGCGGCATGCCGTGCCTGACGCTCGCGCAGCACGGGATCGGCGATCAGCGCGCCGAGCGCCTCCAGCAGCGCACGTTCGTCGTCCATCGCCACCACGCGGCCGGTGACGCCGTCCTCGATGCACTCGTCGACCCCCGTCGCCGCGTAGGCCACGGCGGGCAGGCCGTGCGCCTGCGCCTCGATCAGGAAGTTGGACAACGACTCGCTGCGCGACGTCAGCACCGCCACGTCCGCCGCGCGGTAGACCGGCGACAGCGCGGACTGGAAGCCGAGAAAACGCACCCGGTCGTCGAGCCCCAGTTTCGCGGCCAGCGCGCGACAGCCGGTCAACGAGGGGCCGTCGCCGGCGAGCCACAGTTGCCAATCCGCGTCACGCGGCAAACGCGTGGCCGCGCGCAGCAACGCGGCCTGGTTTTTCTCGGGTCTAAACATGCCCGCGCACAACAGCACGACCGTGCCTGCGCCGGCGCCGAACTGTTCGCGCAGGGCGAGGTTGCGGTCGCCTTGCGCCGGCGGGAAGACCAGCGCGTTCTTGATGACGGCCACCCGATCGGCCGGCAGCGTGAACTCCTCGCGCAGACGACGCGCCGAGGCCTCGCTGTTGGCCACCACGCGGTCGGCCGTGGACAGCGAGCGCCGAAAGTCCGCGGGCAGCGCCTTGCCCGTGCGCAACGTGGCGACGATGACGGTGTCCGGGAACGCGCGCCGCAGCCGCGCACCGCGCCGGTTGGCCTCGCGGCCCATGCAGAGAATCACATCCGGGGACAGCGCGCGCAGCCGGCGCACGAGGCCCGGCGCGAAACACGCGAGCCGGCAATCGAAGGGTTGCAACACCGCGGACGGCACCTCGCCGAGGGTTTTCTCCAAGGCGCCGCCGGGCCGAAAGCGCACCAGGGTCGTCGGGTGCCCGGCGGCGATAAACTCGCGCGCCAGCAGGATCGACTGCCGTTCGGTGCCGCCGTTGCGCAGGTAGTCTTGGAGGATGCAGATGTTCATGGGGCCAGCAGGATGTCGGCGGCGCGGGACGAGTCGTGACTCGCGGCCCGTTCGCGTCCGGCCTCGCCGAGTGCGGCGCGCAGCGCGGGATCGCGGATAAGACGGGCCAGCGCGCCGGTGAGCGCGGCGAGATCGTCGGGCGGGACGAGCAGGCCGGTGACTCCGTCCTGCACCGCCTCGGGCACTCCGCCGATCGCGTGGGCGACCACCGGCAGGCCCTGCGCGGAGGCTTCCAGATAGACCAACCCGAAGCCTTCGACGCTGTGTCCGTGGGGGACGCTGGTGAGCGCAAAGAGGTCGGCCCCGGCATACTCCGCCTGCACGGCCTCGTCCGACAGGCCGCCGACGAAACGCACGTCGACGCCGCTGGCGGCGGCCGCCGCGCGCACGGGGACCTCGTGTTTATCGCGACTGGCGCGGCCGACGATGCGGTATTCGACGTCGGCCTTGAGTTCGGCGGGCAAGGCTGACAACGCCTCGATCATCCGCCGCTGGCCCTTGCGCGGATGGATGCGGCCGACCGTGAGGATGACGACTCGGTGGTTCTCACGTCGCACCGGTGCGGCCGGCGCGGGGGACGCGGAGCTGCGCGGCGCGCCGCCAGTCACGACGACCTTGCCCGCGGCCATGGGGAAATGTTTGAGCAGCAAACCCTCGACATGGCGGGTGAGCACGCTGATGCGGTCGGCGCGCACAACGAGACGCTCCGCCAGCGGACGGATGAACGGGTTGGCGGCGAAGCGCAGGATCTCCGAACCGTGAAAGGTCAGCAGCAGGCGGCGCGGACGCAGGCTCGTCAGATCGGGCACGAACATCATGGCAAGCATCGGCCCAGGCTCGGCCAGCAGCAGGTCGGCGTCGCGCCAGCGGCGGCGCTGCCGGAACAACGCCAGCCAGGAGGTGCCGACGGAGAACGGCCCGAGGGTGCCCTTCATGGGCAGGCGACGCACCGTGAACGGCCAGGGTGATTCCTCGCGGGCGGCTTGCGCCCACACCTCGACCACGCGCCCGGCCGCGGTCGCCGCGCGCGCGATCTCCTCGGCAAACGTGGCGATGCCGCCCCGCTTGGGGGCGAACTCATGGGTCAACAGAAAGAGATCGGGCGTGGACATGGCGACGTGCGGAGACGCAACGCTCAACGCGCGTTCTCCGGAGTGACCGGCCAGCGTAGATTTGCCGGATTGTTCAAGTCGAGGGTCAGTTCGTTCGCGTCGTCGCCGCGCGTGAGCAGCAGGCGGACGCGATGGCCCGAACGTTGCCGGATGGCGACACCGGCCGGCTGCGGGCCGGGCGAGAAAAACCAGACGTTGAGCAACGGGCCGCCGGTGGTCTGCCGCGCGGTGGTGCAGGTCGCGGCCATGCGCTGGTTGAAACGCGGGCTGTGCCAGCCCTGCACCGGAGCCTCGCTCCCGCGAACCTGGCCGAGATCGGTCCTCGCGGTGGTGGCAAGCGCGACCCGCAGCGACCGGCCGCCGTTTTGCACGAGCAGTCGCGCGTCGCCGTCCGGCGTCACCTCGCAGTCGGGATGCCAGTGCCAGAGCGTCTCGACCGTGCGCGGGCCGAAGGCGACGACGCGGTCGACGACCAGCCAGCCGTCGCCGCGGAGGTTGACGACGATCCGCCGCCAGTCGGCCGCGCGTGGGTTGCCGTCGAGGGCAAACCGGCTGTCGCCGAACGCCGATTCCCAGCGTTCGCCGAGGGCGAGCGTGGTGGCCGGTGGCTCGGCGGCATCGATGGCCTCCGGACCGGTCTCGCCGCCGCGTCCGTCGAGCAGGACGACGTTGTGGCCGGCCGGGCCGGCGAAGTAGTCGCGCCACGGACCGGGCACGTAGGTGTAGCGACCGTTGTCGACGAGGAAGTTCGTCGTGCCGATGGCGAGCGCGAAATGCAGGCGGTCTTCGTGCTGATGCGCGGTGCCGTGGGGACCGCGGTCGAAGAAGGCCCATTGCGGTGAGGCTGGCGTCGCGCCGCCGTCACGAAACACGATCTGCCCCGCGTGGGGCAGCGCGACGGTCTCGTGTGGCGGCTCGTCCGCCAGACGCGGCGCGTAGGCGCGCAACAACGCGGCGACGTCCTCCAGGTCGGAGTCGTTGTTGAGGGGCGCGGTGCCGTCGGGTTTTTGCACGGTGTGCAGGTAGGACCAGAGGCGTTCGGCGCGCGCGCGCCAGTCGCGGGCCTCGTCGACACGGCCGGTCTTCACCAGGAGGTCGAGCAACTGCTGGTAGTTGACCGCCACGACGCGCTGGTAATGGGTCGACAGCTCCTTGTAGGCGCCATCCGGATACACCTGCGCGTCGTATTCGCGCGCGAGACGGCCGAGGCTGTAGGCGAGCCATTCCTCGGTGTTGTCCGTCTCGGGGAACACCAGGCAAAGCTGCGCCAGCGCGAGCATCTCGGTGATCAGGTGGTTGCCGAAGAGCGCGTGGTGGTGGCGCAATTGCTCGCCATGGGCACGCACGCTGTCGAGGAAACGGTCACGGCGCTCCGCGGTGAACGCGGGATCGTCGTGCAGGTTTTCGTAGACGACGGTCCACGGGCCGAGGATGCGCCGCGCGGCCTCGAGCGGTCGCCATGCGGCTGAGAATGTCATGCGGCCCGGGGCGGGGTGGGTGACGATCCAGTCGTCGAGCGTTGCGAAAATCCAATCGAGGTAGCGGCGGTCTCCGGTCGCCCGCCAGGCGCGCTGGGCGGCGAGGAAGGCCTCGTGCCGGTTGAAGAACCACGACCACTCCGGGTCGTTGCGCGGTCCGCGCCAGTCCCAGTCATAGCCGCCGTCGGGCAGTCGCGGCTGCGTGGCGGTGACGCCTTGCAAGGTAAAGGTGTCGGCCAGCGCCGCGTCGGCTTCGGCGATGTCGTCGGCCCGGGTCGTCGTCGCATCGGTCAGCCACGCGGCCAACCCGAGCAGCAATCTGAGGACGAGCGCGCGCATGCGATTCACTCGCGGTCAATCCGCCGGGCGAGCGGTCGGGCGAACAACCACACGAGCAGGCAAAACCCGATGCCGATCAGCGGACGGGTGAGCTGTTGTTGCACGTAGTAGGTCCAGTAAGTCGGGTCGAAGGCCGCCCACGTTTGCGCGACGTTGGCGACGATCTGAATCTTGAACCAGACGAGGCCGACGAGGGCGAGCAGGCGGACGAGCGGTAGGCTGGAGCGAGGCATGGGCAATCAGTCGTGAGCGATTTGCGGCAGGCTGTAAACCCAGTGTGAATCCCCCGCGTGCAGCAGGCTGGCCTGCGGAAACAGCGTGGCCACCGCCTCGGCGCGCTCCGGGGACAACCACAGGTAGGCGACATTGAACGTTTCCGCGTGGCGTCGCAGGAAGGCGTCGGGGTGGCCGCGTGCGCTCACAAACGGATGCTCGTGCCAGTAGGCCGCCGCAGTGCCGCCATCCAGCGTCTGGTTGAACGACAGCACGACCCCCGGCGGCTGCGCGGCCAGCACGGCGGCGACCGCGCGCATGTCGGCGTAGTCGGCGCGGTGTTCGAGATCGAAGGCGTAGTATTTGGCCGGCGAACGGGTCAGGACAATTTGCGCGCCCCAGAAAATCAGCACGCCGATGACCGCGCCGCCGGCCCAGCGGGGAAAACGCGTGGAGCGGCTCGCCGCGAGCGCGACGAGCCAGACGGCCAGAGGCAGCAGCCCGGCCAGAAAGCGAAACTTGAAACTCGGCCACAACCAGCAAGGCAGGCCCACGCCGAGCGCGATCAACGCCAACGCCAAGCCGAGGCGACGTTGCTCCGGCGAGCGGCGAAATCCGGCGATGCCCAGCCCGAGTCCGACCAAGCCCAACCAACCCAGCTCGCAGGCGAGATGCAGCAGGTAGTTGCCCGTGGATACGGTGGCGAGCCCGAGCGCGCGCGGCAGGTCGCTCCATTGCAGGGAACCTTTGATGAGTCGGATGCCATCGGCTTGCTCAACCAGCGCGATGCGACCGAGCTTGCCCAGCAGGTAGTCGGTGGTGGTCGTGTGCCACCAACTGCCGAAGTGCGTGTGCATCCACAGGCAGGTCGGCAACAACACGAGTCCCGCGACCAGTAGGCAGGACGCGGTCGTGGCGACGCGTTGTCGGTCGCGCAGAATAAACAACGCGATCAAGCCGAACGGCAGCAACGCCAACCCGGCGCCATGCACGCTGATGGCGATGCCCACGGCCAGTCCGGCGACGAGCCCGGCGGTCCAGGCCGAAAGGCGCGGCTCCAGCGCCGCCAGAGGAATGGTCAGCGTGGCCAGGCCGAGCCAGATGAACGGGCTGCCGTTGGCCGAGTAGTCCACCAGATACGGATGCAGCGCGAGCGCGCCGCCGCACCACAGCGCCGCCCGGCGTCCGCCGACCAACCACGCCAGTCGCGCGCCGGCCGCGACCACCAGCAAACCGCCGACGAGTCCGCACAGTTGCAACGCGAAGTAGGTGTCGCGGGTGCCGAGCAAGTTGGCGACGACACCGCCGAGCCACGGCCACGCCGACGGATGCTGGCCGGCCGGCGAGGAGAGCGTGGCGTAGGTCGAGGCCTCGGAAAAATCGTATTTGCCGGGATAGTTGAGCGTGCCGTGGTCAACCCAGTCGCGCGCGACGAGGGCGAAGAGATTGACGTCACCAAAGAGACGGTCGGCGTTCCAGGCGATGGCCGCGCAGCGGACTCCGAACGCGACCAATCCGAGCAGGAGCCACGGGCGCAGGCGTTCGGGGATGCGCATGGCGGGCGGCGGGTGATCAGGGCAACACGCGGCCGTCCTGCATGTGCAGGGTATGGTCGCAGCGGCCGGCGAGCTCGGGATTGTGGGAGACCATCAGCAGGGCCTGTCCGCGGGTGTGGGCGATGTCGCTGAGCAGGGCGAAGACGCGGTCGGCGTTGATGTGGTCGAGGTTGCCGGTGGGTTCGTCGGCGAGGATCAGTGCGGGGT
>JBDRJH010000057.1:0-4375 GCA_043815125.1 Verrucomicrobiota bacterium | reverse complement strand
GCTCGAGCCCGGCCAAGCCGTCCCCGCCTGCAAGCTCCCGCCCGAGCAACTCAACAAGGACCTCGGCTTCATGCTCCACGACATCGCCTTCGACCAAGACCCCGAGACCAAAAAAGTCCGCGACACCTCTCCCCGCTTCTTCCGCGCCGAACTCAAGAACGGCGTCATCGAGGTCCCTCCCTTCCACCAAGCCCGCGCCTGATGCCATGATCCTCCAAGCCCTCACCCAACTTTACGCGCGTCTGGCCACCGACCCCGACAACGCCTACGGCCTGCCCATTCCCGGCACCAGCACCCAACGCGTCACCTTCTGCATCGTCCTGAAACCCGACGGCACGCTCCACGCCATCGAGGATGCCCGCGAGACTCACCACGAGACCACCAAATCCGGCAAAACCAAGACCACCCAGACCGCCCGCCAACTCCTCCTACCCGGCGAATCCAAGCCCCCCGGCCAAGGCATCAACCCCTGCACGCTTTGGGACAACACCGCCTACCTGCTCGGCTACAAGAAGCCCGACAAAGACCCTGAGAAAACCGAGAAGGAAGCCGCCCGCGCCGCCGCGACTTTCGCCGCCTCCCGCGACCACCACCTCGCCTTGGAGAGCACGATCAACGCTCCCGCCTACTCCGCCGTCTGCCGCTTCCTGCAAAACTGGACGCCCGCCCGCGCCGCCGAGCACACCGAGCAACTCGACGACTTCGCCGCCACCGGCTTCGGCGTCTTCCGCATCCTCGGCGAAAACCGCTACGTCCACCAAGACCCCGCCTTCGACAAATGCTGGAAATCCACCCAAGCCGCCACCGCCGCCAGCGATGTCGTCGCGTCCTGCCTCGTCACCGGCGAATCCTCCCCCATCGCCCGCCTGCACGATCCCGCGATCAAGGGCGTCAACGGTGCCGCCCCCGGCGGAGCCAAACTCGCCTCCTTCAACCTCGATGCCTTCGAGTCCTACGGGAAGAGCCAGTCCTACAACGCCCCCGTCTCCGAAGAAGCCGCCTTCCGCTACTGCAACGCGCTCAACGCCCTCCTCTCCGGCCCGCAGTCCCGTCGCCACCGCCTGCAAATCGGCGACGCCACCACCCTCTTCTGGACCGAACGCGAGACCATCACCGAATCCCTCTTCGCCGACATCCTCGGCGGTGACGTCAGTTCCGAAGAAACGACCCCCGACGCCCCCGCGACCGAAGAAGACGAGGCCAAGCGACGACGCATCGAAACCTTCCTCCAAATCCTCCGCCAAGGCGGCGGGGCCGACGTCGCCGACCTCGGCGATGACCCCGGCACGCGTTTTTATGTGCTCGGCCTTTCCGGCAACGTCACCCGCCTTTCCGTGCGCTTCTGGCACGTTGGAACGCTCGCCGAAATGGTGGACCGCCTCCGCGCCCACTACGCCGCGCTGCGCATGATCCGTCCCTACGAAAAAGACCCGGAATTTCCGCCCCTTTGGATGCTCCTCCGCCAGACCGCCCGCGAGACCAAGGACATCCCCCCGCTCCTCGCGGGAGCCGTCATGCACGCCATCCTCAACGGCACCCCGTATCCACAAATCCTCTACAACGCCGCGCTAAACCGCATCCGCGCCGACCACACCATCAACTATCTCCGCGCCGCTCTCATCAAGGCGGTGCTCACCCGCCTCCCCAACGCCAACTATCAACTCACCATGAGCCTCGATACCGATCGCACCGACACCGCCTACCTCCTTGGCCGCCTCTTCGCCGCCCTCGAAAAAACCCAGGAAGACGCCCTCCCTGGCATCAACGCCACCATCCGGGAGCGCTTCTACAGCAGCGCCTCCGCCACCCCCGGTGCCGTCTTCCCGCGCATCCTCCGCACCTACCAGCACCACCTCGCCAAACTCGACGGCGGCCACAAAACCAACCGCGAGCGCCTCGTCCAAGCCATCCACGCCCCGCTCACCGGCTACCCCGCCCACCTCGGCCTCGAAGGCCAAGGCCTCTTCGCCATCGGCTACTACCACCAGCGGCAGGACTTCTTCACCAAGAAAGAAAAATCCGAAGCCCCCGCCGAACCCGCCACCGCTTCCACCTGATTTCCCGTCACTCACCTCCAACTCAACCCAACCTCATCCACATCATGAACCGCTACGACTTCGTCTATCTCTTCGACGCCACCGACGCCAATCCCAACGGCGATCCCGACGCGGGCAATCTGCCCCGTCTCGACCCCGAGACCGGCCAAGGTCTCGCCACCGACGTCATGCTCAAGCGCAAGATCCGCAACTTCGTTCAACTCACCAAAAACGAAGCGCCCGGCCACGACATCTACATCAAAGAAAAGGCCATCCTCAACCACCAGCACGGCCGCGCCTACACCGCCCTCGAAACCGACCCGAAAAAAGCCAAGCAAGCCGAGCGCGACCAAGCCCGCGAGTGGATGTGCAAAAACTTCTACGACATCCGCACCTTCGGCGCCGTCATGACCACCGAGGTCAATTGCGGCCAGGTGCGCGGGCCCGTGCAACTCTCCTTCGCCCGCTCCATCGACCGCATCATCACCGCCGAGCACGCCGTCACGCGCATGGCTGTGACCACCGAAAAGGAAGCCGAGAAGCAATCCGGCGACAACCGCACCATGGGCCGCAAGTTCACCGTGCCTTACGCCCTCTACCGCACTCACGGCTTCATCAACCCCTTCCTCGCCGCCCAGACCGGTTTTTCCGACGACGACCGCGAACTGCTCTTCGCCGCCCTCATCAACGCCTTCCAGTTCGACCAGTCCGCCGCCCGCCCCGCCGGTAGCATGAACCCGCGCGGCCTGATCGTCTTCGAACACAACTCCCAACTCGGCAACGCCCCCAGCCACAAGCTGCTCGAAGCCGTCACCATCAAACGCAAAGCCACCGTCGAGGTTCCCCGCGCCTTCGCCGACTACGACGTCACCCTCGACGACTCCGCCATCCCCTCCGGCGTCACCGTCCATCGCCTGATCTGAGTCCGCGCTTCCCTCCCATGCCCTACCGCGAGGATGAGCTTCGGCCGATCTCGGCCCTGCAGCACCTGCGCTTTTGCCCGCGCCAGTGCGCGCTCATCCACCTCGAACAGGTCTGGGAAGAAAACCGTCTCACCGCCGAGGGTCGCGTCCTCCACGAAAAGGCCCACGAACCCCGGCACGAAACCCGTGCCGGGGTTCGCACCACCCGCAGCCTCCCGCTCCGCTCCTTCGCCCTAGGGCTCTCCGGCGTCGCCGACATCGTCGAGTTCCACCCCGACGGCACCCTCGTCCCCGTCGAATACAAGCGCGGCAAACCCAAGGCCGACGGCTGCGACGCCATCCAACTCTGCGCCCAGGCCCTCTGCCTGGAGGAAATGCTCGGCCGCCCCGTGCCCGCCGGAGCCCTCTTCTACGGCCAGACCCGCCGCCGCCAGGACATCGTATTCGACGCGTCATTACGCGACGAAACCGTAGCCGTCGCCCGCGAGCTTCACGCCCTGCTCGCCGCCGGCGTCACGCCCCACGCCGTGCGCGCCCCCAAGTGCGACGCCTGCTCGCTGCTGAATCTCTGCCTGCCCGACGCCCTGCGCCACCGGCGGGACACCCGCGCCTGGTTTGAACAGGCGCTCAACGCCCCCGCCGGCCCAACCGACACCGCTCTCTGAAAACCCACCTCAACACCCTCTTCGTCACCCTCGACGGCAGCTACCTCCTCAAGGAAGGAGAGGCCGTGGTCATCCGCTTTGAGCAAACCACGCGCTTGCGCGTCCCCCTGCACAACCTCGACGGCATCGTCACCTTCGGCTGGGACATCGGCTGCTCGCCCCAGCTCATGGCCGCCTGCGCCGCGAGCGGCGTCACCCTCTCCTTCTGCAATCCCAACGGGAAATTCATGGCCGCGATCAACGGTTTTGCCCCGGGCAACGTCCTTTTGCGCCGCGCCCAATATCGCGCCTCCGACGACCCGGCCCAGACCCTCGCCATCGCCCGTCACTGCATCGCCGCCAAGATCGCCAACAGTCGCCGCGTGCTCCAACGCGCCCTGCGCGATCATGGCACCGAAGGCAGCCCGCGCGCAGCGGCCCTGACCACCGCGGCCAACCACCTGGGCCACCGCGCCGAAGCGGCCGTCGCCGCCACCAACCTCGATTCGCTGCGAGGCGTCGAGGGCGACGCCGCCGACACCTACTTCCAAGCCTTCAACCATCTGCTCACCGCCGATGGCACCGCCTTCCGCTTCACCACAAGATCGCGCCGGCCGCCACTCGATCCGATCAACGCCCTGCTCTCCTTCCTCTACAGCCTGCTAACCCACGACGTGCGCTCCGCCTGCGAGTCGGTCGGGCTCGATGCGGCGGTGGGCTTTCTGCACCGAGATCGCCCGGGCCGACCCAGCCTGGCGCTGGACCTCATTGA
>JBDRJH010000056.1:0-3347 GCA_043815125.1 Verrucomicrobiota bacterium | reverse complement strand
AGCGATGAGCCGCCACGACACCCCTCGCGGCGCCAAGGGCCTCCCGCCGTGGGTGCTCGGCCGTCACGAAGACGACGAGCGGCTGGAAGGCGCGACCTGCGAGACGTGCCGCGGCTCCCGCCGCATCCGCTGCGCCTGCGTCGGCGGCGACCACCGGCCGATGCTGGTGTGCGAGGAGTGCCGGGGCACGGGGTGGGTCGTGTGCCCAGACTGCGCGGGGCGCGAGCCGTGAGGCCACGCATCTATCTCACGAGCGCCGCGGCCGTTGCTGCGGTCCGCTCGGGGCGGGCGACGGCCGCTGTGCGGCGCTGCATGTCCAGCCCGGACGCCCGGGCCTACTCCATCATGCGCTGGCCCGACCCAAAGCGGAACCCGGAAGAAGTCGGCGTGGGCCGAGTGCTGGCGCTCACGCCGAAGCAGGCCGAACTTGCCCGGGTTCGTGCAGGGAGGTGGACCGCGGGGGAGTATATGGCCGCCCTGCGCCGGCGGTGGCTGGAATATGCCCAGCACCTCGCGCCGGGTGCGGTCGTCTGGTACAGCGTGGCCCTCCCCCGCACCAAGGGCCAGGAGTGGGACGGCGACTCGTGGGCGCTCGGGGAGCCGGTCGAGGCGGGATCGGTCCTCGTCTGCTCGTGTTCGCTTGAAGTCGCGGCGCGCGGCGAGTGCCACCGTGTGGCCGCGGCCGGGGCACTGCATGACGCCGGGTGGGGCGTGATTCTCGACGGGGATGCGTGGCCGCGCGCCGAGCAGGCGGAGCTGGGGCTCTGATGAGTCGGCCATTCCCACAGCGAGACCGCGAGAAGGTCGCCGCGCTGCTACGCGAGATGCTGCCGGCCGGCTGGAAGGTCGAGACCGGCGGCGGCATCTGGGCCTACTCGGGGCCAGGGAAGCCGACGTGCGGATGGTCGCGCGGCTGCTTTCGGGACGAGACCGGCCGCGGCTGGCATGGGCGAGAGGCGGCACGGATTGCGGCATTGCTGCGCCTGGTGTTTGGCGAAAAGTACAGGGGGACATGAAGCGCAAGGACCCATGGCGGCAAGCGCGAACGGAGGCAAATGCCGCGCTCATCGACGACTACGGCCGCCTCGCCGCCCTGGCTTGGCGCGACGGGGCGCCGCCAGGTCCTGGCCTCTGGTGGATCGACCATGGCGAACGTCCGCACTTGCGAGCGCATTACAGCGTGGTCGAAGTTCAGCGCGGAGCGCGGGGTGCAGAGCGGCCGATTCGACTTTTCGGCGCGTGCCCGTATCACTGGCTGGTGCGCAGTATCGATGCGTGGCCGGACGGCTGGCGACATGCGCCGGTGTTTCAGCGCGAGGGGTGCGACGATGGGCTTTAGCCCCGACGAGGCCCGCGCGCTCGGAATCGAGCACGACCCGGAGTTGCCGCGCGCAGCCCGGCTCGTCGAGGGCGTGGCCCGCGCTCTGCGCCCAGGGCCCGCAGAATCGATTCTAAGCGGCGCGAAGGCCAAACATGCCCATCGCCGAGGGTGCGGCCGGAAAGGCCCGGAGAATCGCCGTGCGGCCACCAGGAGCACGAGCAGCGAGCACAACGAGCAGCGCCGGCTTGTTGAGGCGCTGGACGCGGCTGGCGTGACGTTCTTCGCGATCCCAAACGGTGGCGCCAGGACGAAGGCCGAGGCCGGGCGGCTAAAGGCCGAGGGCGTACGAGCGGGCGTCGTGGACCTCATCCTGCTCGACCCGCCGCCGCTGCTCTTCGGCTACGTCGGCGTCGCGCTCGAGATGAAGGCGCCCAGCGTGAGACCGAAGACCGACCGCGCGCACAGGTGGTCGGGCGCCCGGCCAGAGCAGCGCGCCTGGCTACAGCGATTCGAGGATCGCGATTGGATCGCGCTCGTGGCCTACGGTTGCGACGACGCGCTCGAGCGGCTGCGGGAGCTCGGCTACGACGTGGAAGAAAAATGAGCATGGTTCGGCTTGACGGCGAATCCGGAGACGCCGAGCGGGCGGTGCTCGACGAAGTGCAGGAAGAGCTTGTCCGCGTGCGCCGGGCGGTCAGCGATCTTGATCTCGCGTGGTTCGGCCTTGAGCTGGCGTGTAGCGACGCGCTCGACTTCTATAAGCTCAACCCTGACGCGCCGGGCAAGCCACGGCTAGAACGAGTGCTCGGCCTGATACTTCCGCGACGAATGGGCGAAGCCAGCGTGCGCGCTTGCGTTCAGGCGTTCGTCGAGGAGGGCGAACGCGCGCGGCGAGGTGGCGCCCAGGACGAGGGGTTCCGGTCGTGGGAGCGGCCGGACAAAGAGTAGTTGCCGCCCGTGCGGCGGTGCGCTATCTTGACCGGGCAAACGCGGTCGCCCCCAAAGACGACCAAGATCAGAAAACGCCCCGCCGTGCGCGCCTTTCGAGGCCGTGTTTGCAGCGAGCGCGCGGCGGGGCGCCTTTCTCGACAAGGAGGCCGCCATGCCGGTCTGGACTGTGGACATCGACCGCGTGCGGCTTGACGAGCGGGCGCAGCCGCGGGTCTCGGTCAGCTCGAAGCTGATCGAGGACTACGCTGAGGCGATGAGGGACGGCGCTACGTTCCCGCCGATCGTCGTATTCGATGACGGCGAGACACTGTGGGTGGCCGACGGCTTCCACCGGACCCGCGCCGCCATTCTCGTTGGCGCAGAGACGATCGAAGTCGACGTGCGGAAAGGCGGCCTTCGCGATGCGAAGGAGTATGCGCTCGGGGCAAACGCCGCACATGGGGACCGCCGAACGCGGGCAGACGTTCAGCGTTCGATCGAGATTGCGCTTCGTGACGAGGAGTGGGTCAAGCGGTCGAATCAGTGGCTCGCGAAGATGGTGGGCGTTGCTGACACCACCATCGCCACGCACCGCGAGCGGCTGGAAGCAGGGTCGGTAATACCGACCCTGACCGAACTCCTCGGCGAAGATGGCAAGGTCTACCCGCGCCGCGCCGAGAAGCCGAAGGGCACCAGCAGGAAGGCCAAGGCGCCCAGCGGCAATGATGAAGACCTCGCCGATGGTGCGCCTGAGCCGGAGCCGGAGACCAAGCCGGAGGGCGAGCCCGAGTCGAAGCCTGGGACCGAGCCGGAAGGTGGCGCGACGGACGGGGAGGCCGCCGGCGATTCCGAGGGCGCGGATGACGAGGCGGCCGGCGACAAGGCCGACAGCGACTTTCCCTGGAGCATTCACTTCGACGAGTGCCGGACTCGGCTCAAGAGCATCGTCGCGCACCTGGAGGCGGCCAAGCGTGAGTGGAAGGCGGCGCGGGAGTGGATCGGGGGCATCAACGCGAGGAAGGGGCCGTCGCCCCTTCACAACCGCGACTACAATCACATCCATGGCGTGATGTTCAGCAATCACGGACCCGACGTG
>JBDRJH010000055.1:0-2137 GCA_043815125.1 Verrucomicrobiota bacterium | reverse complement strand
TGAGGAGGAGAACGACCGAACGGTCGGTCCAAGCACGATAGGCATTAGCAGGGACACCTTCGGACATTCGGTGGTCGACATGTGGGTTGGGCAGTCTCTGCGGCATGATTGTGCGTGAGTGCGCAACATACCAGGGAGGCGGCGACTTGTAGCACGGGCATCCTGCCCGTGATTCCACGGCCTGGAAGGCCGTGCTACGACGGTGTGCCGGCCACTTCACTTAGCTGAAGTGTTACCCCTAATCGTAATCCGACGAACGAGGAGCGGGCGGGGAAGGCGGGGGGCCGCAAGCGTCCCCCGACTTCGCTTGGCGATGGCCCCTGCCATCGCCCCTACGCCCCGAGTTCGTCGCGCGGAGCGAAGCTCCGCCCGCCGCAGGCGGACAAGAGGAGAACATTCGGGTCCGTCCGCCGTCGCTTTGCGTCACGCTCTGACGGAGCAACCCTCTTGTCGGCTGTCGCCGAGCGCAATCAGCCCGCCACCGAGCGAGAAATGCGTCCGGCAGGAGCGGACACGAATCGGGCCTTCCGAGCCATCAGGCGAAGAAGGCCCTCCGCCCCTACCGAAGTACGTGTTACGAACGTCTGCGACGAACCGCCAACAGCGCCAGGCCGATCAGGCCCAATCCTGCCGGCTCGGGGACGGGCGCGCCGCTGCTGCCCACCAGCACGAGGTCGTTGCCGTCGCCGCCGATGTACGACAGCGTGTAGGTGCCGACGGGCGCCCCCTCGGCCAAGCCGCTGAACGTGCCGACGATCGCGTCCCCGCCGTCGTTAAGGATCAGCGGGATGTTGCCGACTCCGGGGCCGAGCCCGGACATGTCGACCGTGAGCAGCGGCGAGCTGATCAGGTTGAGGGCGCCGTTGAGGGTGATCGGGGTCACGCCCAGGGCGTCCATAATGAACTCGAGCTCGCCCTGGTTTGTCCCGCCGCCGCCGACGTTCGCGGTGCCGGTCCACGTGATGGCGGTCGGGCCGCCCCCGGCAACCGAGCCGTCCACCCGGAACGTGCCCGCGCCGGCGTCGGCGTCTACCGAAGCGTTATACCCGATACCGATTTCACCAGCGGTGTTAATCGTCATGCTGCCGCCGCTGATCTCATACAAACCGGTGCCAACGTCGCCAGCCCCCGAGTCGATGTGGAAATAGTCGCCGGCGCCGCCGTTTCCAAAGGTCGCCGCCCCGGCCGTCTGGATGAAGCTCCCCGTGTTATTCGCGTCTCTACCGAAAAACGTCCAGCCGTCGTTTTGGAGGATGCCGCCATTCATGTTGTATGTGGCGGTACCGCTTCCGGTCGGCGAATAGCCGCCAAAGCGAAAACCGAGTGAGGTCCCCACGTGGAGCGTCCCGCTGGTCTGGGTTACCACCGAGGGATTGGGGTTGGCATACGCAAACAACCCACCCAATGTCAGCGTCCCGCTCGTGGTGATATTCAGAGCGGCCAGGCCAGTACCGGTAAAGTTCATCTGGACTACACCGGCATCGGTCGGCGACGTGACCCCGCCGACATTGCAGGTTTCACCGCCGGCGATGTCTGGAAGTGTGGGGGGAGAGACATCCCAATTGCCGGCCGTCCCCCAGAGGGCGCCGGGGGTGTTGTTGGTGAAGTTATGTGGTGCCGCCATCGCCGAGTTCGCCAACGCGATCACAGCGACCATCGCCATAATCATCATAAGCTTCTTCATCTTTCTACTCCTTGTCAGCGGCAGGGGTGAGGGGTCAGGGGTGAGGGGTGAGTAAACCACCCGGACACCTGTTTCCCGATTCACCTCCTGCTCTGCTTCCTGCGCCCTTGTCGGGCGTGCGGCTCTCCTTCGGGCCCTGACGAAGCTCTTGCTTCGTCCTTTAGTCCCGGTTCGCCGGGACGGCGTCCGCCACTATGGCGGGCAGACGCCCGAAGAAGGTGCGTCTCACCGATCAGTCGGCATAAGCATTCCTCCTTTTCCAAGGGGGCTTCCCTCCAAGCCCAGGCCCACGTTCAACGCCGAACAACACGGGTGTGACATTGCGACCTCCAAACAACGGCTATTCACCACGGATGAACACGGATACACACGGATGAAAATGTCGTCTCCGATCGGTGTCCATCCGTGTTCATCCGTGGTGCATGCCTCCTGTTTCTCATGCGGCGGCCGTCC
>JBDRJH010000054.1:0-15435 GCA_043815125.1 Verrucomicrobiota bacterium | reverse complement strand
TGCGAGTCGTGCGCCACGGAGGAGGCGATCGCGCCGGCCTTGAGGCCAAAGTTTTTCACATGGCCGACCGCGACGGGAACGTTTGCCGCGTAGCGGTTGACCACCGCGATCTTCAGCACGTCGGCCTTTGCGCCGAGTTTGGCGGCGGGCAGTTGCAGGTGGTTGGTCACGAGCTGGCCGTTGAGCGCCTCGATGACGTTGACGGTGTCGCCGGCGGGCGGGGCGGCGAAATCGGCGGGTTTGACCGGACGGGCTTTGAATTTGTTGATCGGTTTGGTCGCCAACCGCTTCAACCGGCCGCGTCCATGCTTCGCGACGCAGGCGCCGCCGATGTAGGTCACCGCCACGCGGAAGCTCCGCCAGCCGTCGACCACGATGAAGTCCGCCGGGTCGCCCTCGCGCAGCAGGCCGACATCGAGCCCGTAGTGTTCAACCGGGTTGACCGAGGCGCAGCGCAACGTGTCGAAACGATCGGCGCCGCCCCTGAGCGCGCGGCGCACGTGCGTGTCGAGGTGACGTTGCACCAGCAGGTCGGGATGCAGGTCGTCGCAGCAAAACATGCAACGCGCCGCGTCGGTGAGCAGCAGGGGTTTGAGCGCGTCGAAGTTGCGCGCGGCCGAGCCCTCGCGGATGAGGATCTTCATGCCCGCGGCCAGCTTGTCGCGCGCCTCCGCCTCCGTGAAGCACTCGTGATCGGTGGTCGGGCCGGCCGCCGCGTAGGCCGCCGCCTGCGCGCCGCGCAGACCC
The DNA here is from genome assembly GCA_043815125.1 of Verrucomicrobiota bacterium. Lineage (GTDB taxonomy): Bacteria > Verrucomicrobiota > Verrucomicrobiia > Opitutales > Opitutaceae > JAUWBF01. The sequence continues at coordinate 14,688 of JBDRJH010000054.1, read as the reverse complement.
GGCGCGTGGCCGTCGACCGGTTTTCCCAGCGAGCGGGCGGCCGCGATCATCGCCATCAGCTCGGGATCGCCGCCGAGCACGCCGGGAAAGTTCATCACCTCGGCGAGGTAGCGGATATCCTTGCGCTTGAGCAGGCGGCCGACCGCCTGCGAGTCGAGCTTCGCGCCGGCCGTCTCGAAGGTCGTCGCCGGCACGCAGGATGGCGCGCCGAAGTTGAACTTCAGCGGCGAGCGCTTCGCGTCGGCCAGCATGTATTTCACGCCCGCCTCGCCCAACACGTTGGCGATCTCGTGCGGGTCGGAAACCGTTGCAACCGTGCCGTGGAGGACCGCCAACCGCGCGAACTCCGAGGGCACCAGCAGGGAACTCTCGATGTGGATGTGCGCGTCGACCAGCCCGGGCATGATCAGCGCTTTTCCCTTCACGGTTTTGTCGCGTCGGATGGCCGTGATCCGTCCGTCGCGCCATTCGACGGTGCCGGGGAAAATTTCCCGGTTGTGCAGGTCCACGATCTGTCCCGAGAGCTTTTGGAGTCGCGTCATATCGGGACGGGAGCATCCGCCATGCGACTCGCTCCCGCAAGCCGGGAACCGATCACCGTTGTGAACAACTTTTCGCCCGGCCACCCGTTTTTGGGGTGCCGCGACCGCACGGTTTCCACAACGTCCCAAACATGCTCCAACGCCTTCGCTCACTCTTGGCAAAACGCACCCGGCGTGAACGCATTTGCCTGGGTCTGATGTTCGGTGCGGTTCTTTTTGTGGCGGCCTGCAATACGGCCATTGTCACCCGCAACGCCAGCCAGCTGTTCACCGAGCTCGACGCCATCCCCGCCCGGGACGTCGGCGTCGTCTTCGGCGCCGCGCCCTACCTCCGGGACGGCCGGGCGAATCTCCACTTTGCCTACCGCATCGAGGCGGCCGCCCGACTGTATCATGCGGGCAAGGTCCGGCATCTCCTCGTGAGCGGCGACAACCACCGCCGCGACTACGACGAACCCTCCGCCATGAAGGCGGCGCTCGTCGCCAAGGGCGTGCCCGCCGGCGCCGTCACCTGCGACTACGCCGGCTTCCGCACCCTCGACACCGTCGCCCGCGCCAAGGACGTCTTCGGGCTGAGTTCCTGCATTCTCGTCACCCAACGCTATCACAACACCCGCGCGCTCGAGATCGCCCGCGCCTACGGCATCGACGCGGTCGGCTATTGCACCCGCGAAGTGCCCACGCGCCACAGCATCCGGACCGAGATCCGCGAGGTCGCCGCCCGCACGCTGGCCGTCCTCGACCTCTACGTCTGGCACCGCGGGCCGCGCTTCGACGGTCCCTTCGAGCCCATTCAAATTTAAGACCTCTGCCGGCGCACCGTGGCGCCCAACGGACTCCAGAACCCCTCGATCAACACGTTCTGCGGATGCGCCGGCACGCCCGACTCGCCGCGCTCGACCAGGCTCGTCAACAGGTCCACCGCCGACGCCCCGATCACCGGACTGTTTTCATCGATGCCCGCGCAGTCCGGATGCCCCCGGTGCCGGCCGGTCATGGCAAACCCGCACTGCGCCGGCACCTTCAGCCCGCTCTCCCGCAGCCAGTCCAGCACATGGTGGCTGTCGCTCAGCACCACGTCGACCCGCCGCGCCGACCGCCAGGCCAGCAACTCCGCGGCGCCCCAACCGTCGGCGATCAACGGCACGGGCAACGCGCCGGCCGATTCGTAGTTGAAATTAAAATACGCCGCCGACCACGCGCCGTCCACGCTGGCGTTGATCGAGCGCGACAGCGCGAGCCCGGGCCGCCGGTAACCGAGCGCCTTCAGCTCCGCCAGCAACAGCTCCATCGAGCGGTAGTGGTGGTTGTGGATGCTGTGCAGGCGCGGCTCCACCCGCGAGCAGCCGAACGACACCACCGCCAGCCCCTCCCATGGCAACTCCACCCGCGGCCGGTCCGGCGACGGCGGCGGCAGGAGCACGCCGCGCACGCCCCGCGTGTGCAAAATCTGCCGCAGCCGCGCCGGGGTCAGCCCGGGCTCACTCGCCCAAAAATGCTCCACGTCATAGCCGAGCTCGGCCGCACGCCGCTTCGCCCCGTCGAAATACGCGGCCTTCTCGTAATGCCGCCAGCCGTCGCGCCGCCGCTCGTTGGTCACCCACGCCAGCACACCGCGAAACTCCGCCGCCCGGCCCTGCGCGCGATACTTGGCCAACGCCCGCAGATGCGGATCGGGCCGGTAACCCATCTCGTCGGCGAGCGCCCGGACGCGCGCCCTCACCCCGGCGCGGATGCGCGGATCGTCGCGCAACGCCCGCGAAACCGTCGCCGGGCTCACGCCCGCCCGCCCGGCGACATCCCGAATCAACACTCGCGGTTCCATGCGTGCAACTGGGTGCACAATCAGGCCATTGGAGGCCACTCCGAAACGCTTCAGTCTGCGATTTTCATCCGTCGCCCCCACCCTGCCATGTATTTCAACAAGATCCGCCACCCGGCCAACTTCACTTTCGCCGCCCCCGCCTCCACGACCCTCAAGCACCTCGGCGGCGACGTGCACCGCCTGACCGTGCGCGGTCGCACCCCCTGGAAAAACCCCAGCCAGGCCGAACTCGCCGCCAGGCTCCCCGGCAAGGCCCGCCACGCCGTCACCCTCACTCCCGACAACGGCCTCGCCGTCACCGAAACCGCCACCGGCCGCGTGTTGCTCGCCGGCGTGCCCGGCGCCACCCACGGCACCTGCGGCGACGCGTGGATGCTCCAGTTCCGCCACCACGAGGACATCCGCTTCTACGGCCTCGGCGAGCACTCCGGCAAACTCGAGAAGACGGGCCAGCGCGTGAAGTTCTGGAACACCGACCTGTGGGGTGACTTTTCCCTGCACGAGATCAAGACCGCCAACCCGAACCCGATGTATGTTTCCATCCCCTGGCTCATCGTGAAGCAGGGCAACGATTACCTCGGCATCCTCGTCAACCACCCCGGCGCCGTCTTCATGGACCTCGCCTCGAGCTTCATCTGGTCCGCCGACAACCCCGATGATCGCAACCGCCGCTCGTTCTATGTCGGCGCGCCCGACGGCGACGCCGAGGTCTACCTCATCGTCGGCCCCTCCCTGCCCGAGCTCACCCGCAAGCTGCAAAAACTCGTCGGCACCACTCCCCTGCCCCCGCTCTGGGCGCTCGGCCACCACCAGTGCCGCTGGGGCTACGCCGGCCCCAAGGACCTCGACGCCCTCGACCGCGGGTTCACCAAAAACCAGATCCCCACCGACGGCCTGTGGTTGGATATCGATTACATGGACCGCTACAAGGTCTTCACCTTCGACCCCAGGCTCTGGGGCGGCGAGGAGCAGATTCGCAAGTCCCTCGCCAAGCTCGCCAGGAACGGCCGTCGCGTCGTGCCCATCCTCGATCCCGGCGTGAAGGTCGAGCCCGGCTACATCGCCTGCGACGACGGACTCAAACAAGGCGTCTTCTGCCTCAACCCCGCCGGCAAGCCCTACGTCGGCTTCGTCTGGCCCGGCCAAACCTACCTGCCCGACTACAGTCTGCCCAAGACCCGCGCGTGGTGGGCCGGCTACGTGAAAAAATTCGCCGAGCTCGGCAACGGCGGCGCCTGGCTCGACATGAACGACCCGTCCGTCGGCGCCGTCGAGCTCGACGACATGCTCTTTCAAAACGGCAAACAGCCCCACGCGTATTACCACAACCAATACGCGCTCGGCATGGCCAGGGCCTCCCGCGACGGCTTCCTCGCCGCGCGTCCCGACGAGCGTCCCTTCCTGCTCGCCCGCAGCGCCTTCATCTCCAGCTCGCGCCACACCGCCGTCTGGACCGGCGACAACGTCGCCAACTGGCACCACCTGCGCGGCTGCATCCCGCTCAGCGTCGGCCTCGCCCTCTCCGGACACCCTTTCAACGGGCCCGACGTCTGCGGTTTCGGCGACGACACCACGCCCGAGCTCGCCATCGCCTGGTATAAGACCGGCTTTCTCTTCCCGTTCTTCCGCAACCACTCGATGCTCAACTCGCGCCAACAGGAACCCTGGGCGCTCGGCCCGACCGCGCTCAAGGTCATCGGTCGCTACATCCGCCTGCGCTACAAACTGCTGCCCTACCTCTACAACGCCTTCATCGCGCAGGAGGAAACCGGCGAGGCCATCCTCCGTCCGCTCTTCTACGACTACGCCGACACCCCGGAGCTGCCCTTGGACCGGATCTCCGACCAGTTCATGGTCGGCCGCGACATCCTGCAGGCCCCAATCATCGACGAGGGCGCTACCGCCCGCGCCGTGGTCCTGCCCGGCACGCACCGTTGGTTCTCCGCGCAGGACGGCCGCTGGCTCGACGGCGGGCAAACCGTCGAGATCGCCGCCAGAACCGCCGAGACCCCGCTCTTCGTCCGCGAGGGCGCGCTCATCCCTATGCAGGTCGGCGAACGCAGCACGCAGAAAAACGATCTCGGGCAGATCGAGCTGCACTGCTTCCTGCACCCCGACACCGCGGACGTCGCGACGACGACCTACGCCTTCGACGACGGACTCGGCTTCGGTTACCAAAAGGGCGAGCGCACCACCGCGACCTTCATCGCCAAGGCCGAGCGTGACGAGTTGGTCGTGGTCGTCGACGACCTGGTCGCCGGCTACCGGCCGCTCACCGTGCAACTCGTCATTCACGGCAAGTTCAAGCGCGCCTCGCTCGTCCACGGTGGTCGCCGCGCGGCGCTCGCGCTCAAACCCGGCAGGGTCTCCCTGACCGGCAAGGCGCTGTCCGTGCGCTTCACCCGGGCGACTACCCTGCGCTGATCCCCGATGTAGCCGCCGGGCTTGAGCCGCGCGAAAATTCGGCTCTTGTAGGGAACACACGCCCGCATTCCGCTTCCACCCATCATGTCCTCCAAAGACCGCTCCCTCTCCCGCGACGTCGTCGCCACCCAGATCCCGTCCGGCGACAAGCACACCCTGTTCGCCGGCACCAACGTGTTCATCCATCAGGTCCTCGGCGGCACCTACACCGTGCAGACCGACAGCGGTCTTTACCGGATCGATGGCAAGGACGCCGACGTGATCGGCGAGGAGGTCGTCAACGAGATCATCGACGCCACCACCACCGCCGACGGCGCGCCCGACCCCGAGGCCGTGTGGGACCAGCTCAAAAAAGTCTACGACCCCGAAATCCCGGTGAACATCGTCGACCTCGGCCTCGTTTACTCGATGGACATCAGCAAGGACGACAACGGCTACAAGGTCGACGTCGCCATGACTCTCACCGCCCCCGGCTGCGGCATGGGCCCGGCCATCGCCGAGGACGCCAAGACCAAGATCCTGCTCCTGCCCGGCGTCAGCGCCGCCGACGTGCGCATCACCTGGGAGCCGGCCTGGAACCAGTCCATGATCTCCGAAGAGGGCAAGATGAAGCTCGGCCTGATCTGATAGCGACACGGCCCCGCGCACGAAAACAAAACCGGCTCTCGCATTTCGCGGAGCCGGTTTTTTTGCGGCTCCATGAGAAAACTGTCAAAAGCCCGAGGTCGGCCGCCTCTTGCTTGAATCCACCGTCCCGTGCGCCAGCCGTATCCGATCAATGGACTCGTCATCCGTTTACGACCTTATTGATCTCAACGCAGAACACGCGGATGTGGACGCGGCCTGGATCTACACCGTCAGCCACGCACTATTGACCCTTCCCTTTGAGGATGCGATCGCCGCCTTCCTGGAGTTTGCCGGCCACGCCGCCGACGCCGACCGCGCCTGGATCATCGGCTACAACCGCGAGGCCACCCACTTCTACAACACCCACGAATGGTGCCGGCCCGGCGTGCCCTCCCACGTCGAGGACCTGCAACACACCCCGACCGGCATGATCTCGTGGCTGCACGAACACCTCGTCCGCAAACAGGCCGTCATGGTGAACGCCATCGGGCGCCTGCCCCGCACCGCCCGGGCGCTGCAAGCCGAGTTCATCCGGCAAAACAACCACAGTGTTATCTCCGTTCCCATTTTTCACGAGGATCGCATCTTCGCCATCGTGGGCTTCGACGCCACCCGCGCCCCGGCGCGATGGGGTGCCGCGGTCGCCGCCGCGCTCTTCCGCTGCGGGACGTTGATCGCGGCCGCCTGGACCCGAGCCGAAACCGGCCCGGCCCCCGTCATGTGGAAACCCGCCGACCGCCACCCGTCGCTCGTTTACCTGCACAAGGGCAACCTGCTGCGCGCAGTGCCGCTGGACCGGATAATCGCCGTCCGGGCCGAGCGGGACTACACCCGCGTCCACCTCGCGGACGACGTATCCACCATGGAACTACGTCCGCTCAAGGCGTGGGAGGCCCTGCTACCCCGGTCCGACTTTCAAAAGATACACCGCGGTATCATCGCCAACATGCGCCGGGTCGAGTCGCTGGAACGCCCCGCGGTCGGCAACTGGAGCCTGCGGCTGCACGGCCTGCCGGCGGCGCTGCCGGTGTCGAAGGGATTCCGCGCCGAGGTGCGCAGCCGCCTCGGCTTTTGACCGGAGTGCGGGGCGACGGCGGTCCGTTCGTCCGCAGAATTCGGCCATTCGTCGATTCCCGATTGTCGCCGCCCGGCGCGTCCGACACTCGACGGGCATGAAATTCCTCGCCGTCGCCACCTGGTTCGCCGCGCTCACGTCGCTGGCCCACGCCGCCCTCTTCGACCTGACCGGCGCCTCGGTCGGCGGAACGCTCCAGCTCAACGGCGGCACCTACTCGTCCGGCCCGTCGACGATCAACGCGGGCGACGGCGTGATCCTGGACTTCAACCTCAACTTCGACCAGGGACCCGACGCCCCGTCGTTCTCGATGATCTTCGAGAACGCCGACAGTCCGTATCTCTTCTCCGACCGTCAGGGCGTGCTCAGCATCGTGAACACCTCGATGACGCCGTTCATCTTTCAAAGCGGTTTTAATCTCACGATCACCGGCCTCTTCGCCGCTCCCGGTTCGCCCGTCGGGATCGGAGATTTCGAATTGGTGGACGGCTACGATGAGGGCCTGTTCATCGACACCCTGATCACCGAGTATGATTCATTGACCGGCACGCTGGTCATCCGCAGCGAGGAGGACATCGAGCTGCCCGACATGATCAACCTCAACATTCAAGGACGTTTTCTCGAAGCCGCCATCCCGGAGCCCGCCTCCGCCGGTGTGGTCGCCGGCATCGCGACGCTCGTCGTGCTGGCCGGCCGCCGGCGCTCGCGCCGGGCGCACACCGCACCGCGCCTTTGCTAAAACCCCAGTTCCGACTGCGCCTCCGAACACCCGGGAGCCAGCGGCCGGTCGTCGGCCCGATGCCGCGCGAGCGCCTGCGCCAAGGGACAGCCGGCCGTGCCCGCGCCCACCCCGCGACGATAGCGCGCAAGCAGATCCACCGAACGCCGGGCCAGCATGCGGCGCACCTCGCGCCGACGGCCTTTGACCATGGGAATCACCATGTGGTCGTAGGCCGTCGTCTGGTGGCGCATCCAGGCGATGGTCGCCGCCTCGGCCCGCGCCTCGAGGGGAATTCGCTCCGTGCGCGCGACCGTGCCGCTGCCCACCGGCACCGCATGATCGGTGATCAGGCGGGCCATCAGCTCCGCATCTCCGCGATGGGCCGGATGGAAATCGAGATACGCCAGCACCGCGCCGTGAAACTCCACGGCGTAGTCCGCCTGCTGCGCCGCCCGCCGTTGCCGGCCGGCCTGCAGTTTGCGTTGATAACCCGGATCCCGCTGCTCCGCCGCCCGCTCGGCACGCAGCGCGGCGATGCGGGCGGCGGGCGCCCAGATGCCGCGCGAAAAACGTTTCCGGCCCTTCAGCTCGACGACGGTCCATGACGGGCCGTCCTCTTTGAGGCGGCGGCTGAGCGCGGCGTCACCCGGCGGCAACAAGCCCCAATCGTCCGGCACCGCCAGCACCTGCCCGTCGGGGGAAAGCACGCGGCGGGGCAGCGAAAAGGGTCGGACTTCGCGGGTTGTTGTCGGCATGGACACGGCGAGGCCGGGCTCGGGCGGTGGGCGGGAGTGCCCACCCTCCGTCAGCTCTTCACGATGAGGCTTTCGCCGGTCATCTCGACGGGCTTGTCGAGGCCCATGAGATCGAGCACGGTCGGGGCGATGTCGCCGAGGCGGCCACCCGAGCGCATCTGGGTGCCGTCCTTGGTGAAGCCGTCGCCGACCACGAACACCTCGACGAGGTTGAGCGTGTGGGCGGTGTGCGGGCCGTTGTTGACCGGGTCCCACATCTGCTCGGCGTTGCCGTGGTCGGCGCAGACGACGGCGCGGCCCCCGACCTCCTTGATGGCGGCGAGCAGTTCGCCGACGCCGGCGTCGGTGGCCTCGCAGGCCTTGATGGTCGCGGGGATCGAGCCGGTGTGGCCGACCATGTCGGGGTTGGCGTAGTTGACGATGACCAGACCGTATTTGCCGGAGAGAATGGCCTCCTTGGAGAGGCGGGTGACCTCGGCGGCGTTCATCTCGGGCTGCATGTCGTAGGTGGGCACCTTGGGGCTGGCCGGGCAGGCGCGGTCCTCGCCCGGGAAGGGCTCGGCGCGGTAGTTGTTGAAGAAGAAAGTGACGTGCGGGTTTTTCTCGGTTTCGGCGCAGCGGAACTGGGCGATGCCGGCGTTGGCGACGACCTCGCCGAGGATGTTTTTGAGCTTGGGGGGCTTGGGCGAGATGACGCGCACGGGCAGCCCGGCCTCGTATTCGGTCATGGTCGCGTAGAGCAGGTCGAGCTTGGGCCCGCGGTCGAAGCCGGTGAAGTCGTCGAGCACAAAGGCCTTGGTGATCTCGCGCGGGCGGTCGCCGCGGTAGTTGTAGAATACCACGGCGTCGCCGTCGGCAAAGGTCGCGAGGGGCCGGCCGTCGGCGCCGACGATGGCGGTGGCCGGCACGAACTCGTCGCCCTTCTGGGTCTCGCTGAGGGGATTCTCGTAGTAGGCCTGCACGGCCTCGCCGGCTGACCTGGCGGTGGCGACAATGTTGCGCCCGGAGAGCAGGTCGTAGGCCTTCTGCACGCGCTCCCAGCGGTTGTCGCGGTCCATGGCCCAGAAGCGGCCGGTGATGGTGGCGATGCGGCCGTAGGCGAGTTCCTGGAGCTTCGCCTCGACCTGACGGACAAACTCCAGACCGCTGGTCGGCGCGGTGTCGCGACCGTCGGTGAAGAGGTGCAGGAACACGCGGTCCGCCGGCAGGCCGTCTTCCTTGGCCTGGATGAGCAGGCCGTAGAGGTGCTCGATCATGCCGTGCACGCCGCCGTCGGAGACGATGCCCATGAGATGGAGGCGGGCGGTAGTGGAATTCTTGATACGGGAGACGACGTCGCTCCAGACCGGGTTGCCCACCAGCTGTTTCTCGGAGAAGAGCTTGTTCAGGCGAACGAGTTCCTGGTCGACGATGCGGCCGGCGCCGATGTTTTCGTGGCCGACCTCGGAGTTGCCCATCTGGCCCTCGGGCAGGCCGACGTCGAGTCCGCTGGCGCTGACGTGGGCGACCGGCGCGGCGGCCTGGAGGGCGTCGTCGGCGGGCTTGGACGCCTGGGCCACGGCGCTCGTTTGGTCGAGGGAGTGGTCGGGGCTGCGGCCCCAGCCGTCGCGGATGATGAGGAGAACGGGTTTGCGCGGATTGCTCATGGGAAAACCCAAGGGATGAAGGCCCCGCCGCGCGGACAAAAGACTAAACTCGCCGCGAATCTTGCCGATTTATGCGCCGCAAAGGTTGCCGCTCCGCGCGGCTTGGCAAAGCTGATGCTTAACGACTCCGCGAGATGACGCTGATTATACGAGATCAGTTGGTTAACCCTCCGACGTGGTTCGCCTCGTTTCGGGATCTGACGCTTTACTGCAACGTCTTCCTGCGGGACGAGATCGTCATCGAGACCGACGACCCCGATCCCTACGTGCGTTTCATGCGACCGCGCGGGGGCATGGACTTCGTCGAGGACTTTGTCCGGCCCGGCAGCGAGGACGGCCTGCACCTCGACATCGAGCACAACTATCCGCGCACCGTCATCACCGACCGTATCGCCCCGGAAAACGTGCATCGCCTGATCGCCCTGATCCGCGAGCTGCGCGCGGCCTGATTTCACCGGCGCAGAATTGTAAAAAACGGGCAACGGTGCGTTTGACAGGGCGGCGGATATTGGCCCCCTTCGGAAGCATATGCCGAAACGCGCCGTTCTCCTCGTCAATCTTGGCTCGCCCGACTCCACCGCGGTTCCCGACGTCCGCCGTTATCTGGAGGAATTTTTGGGCGACGAACGCGTCATCGACATCAAGCCCCGCTGGCTCGCCAAGTTCGTCGTCAACGTCCTCATCTGCCCCCGCCGCGCGCCCAAGTCCGCCGAGGCCTACAAGGAGATCTGGACCGAAGACGGCTCTCCCTTGATCACCACCTCCAAGCTCGTGCGCGACAAACTCGCCGCCGACCTCGGCCCGGACCTACCGGTCTACCTCGCCATGCGCTACGGCAGCCCGTCCATCCCGTCCGTCCTCGAACAAATCAAGGCCGATGGCATCGAGGAAATCCTGCTCTTCCCCCAATACCCCCACTACGCCATGTCCTCGTGGGAAACCGTCGTGGTGAAAGTCTATCAGGACGCCGCCCGCATCGCCCCCGCGCTCAAGATCGACAGCGTGCAACCCTTCTACGAGGACGCCGACTACATCGAGGCCCTCCACGCCGTCACCCGCCCCTACCTCGACGCCAACCCCGGCGACTACGTGCTCTTCAGCTACCACGGCATCCCCGAACGCCACCTGCGCAAAGGCGACGCCTCCAAGGCCCACTGCACGCTCGTCAAGGACTGCTGCGACACCTGTTCGGCCGCCCACGCCATGTGCTACAAGGCCCAGATCACCAAGACCACGCGCGCCCTCGTGCGCCGCGCCGGCCTCCCCGACGGGCAATGGTCCATCTCCTTTCAATCCCGGCTCGCCGGCGAACCCTGGCTCACCCCCTACACCGACAAGGTCCTAGAGGAACTGCCCGCCAAGGGCGTCAAACGTCTGCTCGTCATGACCCCCGCCTTCGTCGCCGACTGCCTCGAAACCCTCGAGGAAATCGCCGGCGAGGGTAAGGAGGAATACCTGCACGCCGGCGGTGAGTTCTTCCAACACATCCCCTGCCTCAACGACCAGCCACCCTATATCGGCTTCCTCGCCGGCCGCGTGCGCGCCTGGGCCGCCGGGGCCACCCCCACCGCAACCAAGGCCGCGCAGACCGCACACACGCTTGCCGGCGCCGCCGTCTGACCCCATACCATCCACGGGAGTCCAAACGCCCCCGTCCCCCCCTTGAACCTCTCGTCCTCCGCTGCGAATCAACCCCGCGCGGTGCTCCTGCTGGACACCGGCGGCAAGGTCGTCTCCGCCAATCAGGACGCCGCCAGCCTCACCGGCCTGGCGGTGCACGCCCTCGTCGGTCGCAGCCTCATGTCGCTGACCCGCCCGGAATTGACCTCCGACGAGCCCGACTGGGAGCAAACCTACTGGGAAGTCCTGATCGCAACGACGCAGGGCCATCCCTCCCCCGTCACCCTCGCCAACCCGTCCGCAGACCTCCCCGTCCTGCTCAAGCTCGAGCCCACCGGCCAGGGCCAGATCGCCTACTGGGCCTACCTTGAGCCGCCGCCCGCCCCCGGCGCCGACTCGGCCACCGCCCCCCCCCTCCCCGGCAACGACGCCGACTACGGACTCCCCTTCCTCGCCAGCCAAAGCCCCCTCGGCTTCTTCGATCTCAACTACAAAACCAACACCGTCCGCTACTCCGCCGGCTGGAAACGTATGCTCGGTTACAGCCGCTCGGAGCTTGCCGACAACTACGACACCTGGATCGAGCTGCTCCACCCCGAGGACGACGGCGCCGCGCCCGACAAGCTCCGCACCCGCCGCGGCGTCACCGGCACCATCCCCTTCTCCCGCGAGTTCCGCATGAAGCACCGCGCCGGCCACCACGTCTGGATCGCCTGCACCGGCGTCCAGGTCGTCACGCCCGAAGGCACGCTCGAACGCGTCTGCGGCATCCACCTCGACATCACCGAACGCAAGGAAATCGAGGAAACCGGCCTCGAGCACGAGGAACGCCTCCGCATTCTCGCCGACGACGCCGGGCTCGCCGCCTTCGACCTCGACTTCGTCAACCACCGCCACTGGTTCTCCCCCGCCTGGCAACGCCGCCTCGGCACCGGCGCCGACGAGATCCACCCCACCCCCGATCCCCTCACCCAGCTCCTCCCGCCCGAGCTGGCCGTCTCCGACCTCGGACAACTCTTTCCCCCCGCCGACGGCCCCGGCGAAGTCACCCTCAACCTCCTCGGCCCCGGCGAGACCACGCGACCCGTCACCATCGTCTACCATCGCCAGGCCTCGCGCCGCCACGAGCTGCAACGCCTGACCGGCTTCGCCCTCGCCGCCGACGCCGGCCCCCGCGAAGCCTCCCCCGCCAACGCCGCCCCCTGGACCGACGACCTGCTCGCCACCCTCGCCGAAGGCGTCATCATCGCCGACGTTCAAGGCCGCGTCACCACCCTCAGTCCCCAGGCCGCCAAGCTCCTGCACACCACGCCCGAGGACACCGTCGGCCGCCAGCTCGGCGACGTGTTTGCCCTCGTCCACCTCGTCAACTGCCAGCCCGCGCCCGACGCCGTCGACCTCTCCCTCGTCGCCGGCGAACCCGTGCTCAGCTCCGAGCAGGGCCTGCGCTCGCCCGACGGCAACCTCCACCCGATCGTCTGGACCGCACGCCAATTCTGGAGCGCCGAAGGTGCCATCGCCGGCATCATCATCGTCTTCCGCGACCCCCTGCAAATGAGCCTCACCCCCGAGGAACTCATCCGCGCCAACCGCTTCGAGTCCCTCGGCCTGCTCGCCGGCGGCATCTCGCACGATTTCAACAACCTGCTCACCACCATCCTCGGCGGCATCTCCACCGCCAAGGAAAACCGCGACTACAACCAGCTCGACGACGCCGAGGACGCCTGCCTCGCCGCCAAGACCCTCACCCGCCAACTGCTCACCTTCGCCAAGGGCGGCCACAACGCCGTCCACCAGACCGTGCCCACCCTCGACCTGCTGCAAAACGCCGTGCGCATGGCCGCGGCCGGCAGCACCTGCCGCGTCACCGTCGAGGCCCCGTCAACCGGCGTGAACCCCATCCGTGTCGACCGCGGCCAGATCATGCAGGTTTTCCAAAACCTCATCATCAACGCCATCCAGGCCATGCCCGAGCCCGCCCTCGGCGTCATCACCCTCAGGGCCGCCGACGTCCGCCTCGCCGAGGGCGACATCTCCCCGCTGCCCGCCGGCGACTACGTGCAGATCGAGGTCCAGGACAACGGCTCCGGCATCCCCCCCGAGGTCGCCGAACGCATCTTCGACCCCTTCTTCACCACCAAGAAAAACGGCACCGGCCTCGGCCTCGCCACCGTGCTCTCCATCGTGCGCCGCCACGGCGGCCAGCTCGGCATGCAGACCGTCGTCGGCGCGGGCACCACCTTCACCGTCTTCCTCCCCTGGGCCGAGGGACCCGTCGAGGCCCAGGTCCGCGCCGCCCCCTCCCTGCGCTTCGGCACCGGGCGCATCCTGCTGATGGACGACGACCCCAAGATCTGCGAACTCACCGGCGGCATGATCGCCAGCCTCGACTACACCCACGACATCGCCCGCAACGGCGAGGAAGCCGTCCAGCTCTACCGCCGCTACCTCAACGTCAACCGCCCCTACGACGCCGTCATCCTCGACCTCACCATCGTCGGCGGCATGGGCGGCGAGGAGTGCTTCCACCGCCTGCGTGAACTCGACCCCGACGTGCGCGCCATCGTCTCCAGCGGCTACGACGACGACGAACTCGCCCAGCGCATGATCGACCAGGGCTTCGTCGGCTACCTCACCAAACCCTACCGGGTCGGCGACGTCGGTCGCGTGCTGAAAAAAGTCCTCGGCCGCTGAGCGGGCAAAAAGTAGCGCAGGCCCTACCCCAACAGCTCCGCCGCGTGCGCCCGGGCGCTCTTCGCCTGACGGTCGCCCAGCATCCGCGCCAACTCGCCGACCCGCTCCTCACGGTCCTCGTGTATCGGGGAAATGGTGACAACCGCGCGGTCCTTCGACTGGTCCTTGACCACGACCAAGTGACGATCGCCCTGCGCCGCCACCTGCGGCAGGTGGGTGATGCAGAGCACCTGGTGCCCCCTGGCGATCTCGGCCATCTTTTCGCCCACTACCCGGCCGATCTCGCCACCCACGTTGGCGTCGACCTCGTCGAACACCAGCACCGGCACCCCGTCCAGATCGGCCAGCACCGTCTTGAGCGCCAGCATCACGCGCGCCAACTCGCCGCTCGACGCGATCCGGCTGAGCGGCAGCGCCGCTTCGCCGACGTTGGGCGAAAACAGAAATTCCACGCCGCTGTCGCCGGTCGGCCCCGGCGCGGACAACGATGTCACCCGAACCTGGAAATCCGCCTTCTTGAAACCCAGTTGGGCGATGCCCTCGGCCGCGACTTTCGCCAGCGCCTTGGCCGCTTTTTCACGCGCCGCCCGCAGCTTGGTCGCCTCGGCCCGCACTCGCTTCTCGGCCGCGGTGATCTTGCCGTCGAGCTTGGCCAGCGCGCCCTCGATGTCGCCCTGCGACTCCAGCTTGCGGCGCAGCCCGTCGCGCGCGGCGGCCACCGCCTCCGGATCGCCGCCGTGTTTGCGCTTGGCCTCCAGC
>JBDRJH010000053.1:0-3965 GCA_043815125.1 Verrucomicrobiota bacterium | reverse complement strand
GATCCGGCCTGGAGGGACGCCCAACGGGCCGCGCGAGCGCGGCCCCTACGGGTAGCGGAACGGCGGAGCCGTTTCGATCCGACGGCGCGCCGCCCGCCGCCCCAAGGAGCGCCGCTTTCCAAGCGGCGTCGGATTCGACCCGAGCGCGCCGGGGACTACCGAGCGAAGCGACATCAGACACGCGCTCCACCTCGACTGCATCGTTACGCCTTAGCACTCTTGCCAACCCGCCGGGCGGCGTTTCATTCTGCGGACATGGCCACCGTCACCAAGCCGAAGAAGCCCGCCCGCAAGGCCTCCACCCGTCGCGCCGCCTTGAAGAAGTCCGCCCCCCGCATCAAGATCACTCCCCCGCCTGGGTTGAAAGCGTCTGAAATCGCGGATTTACTACCTCCGCCCGGAAAAGACTTTGATTCGGACTTTGTCGCCAGCATCGTTGCCAGTCGCTCGCGGCGATGATTTACGACACCAACTTCCTGATCGCGATTCAGGGACGGTTGCAGCGGTTTAGCCGCGCGGAAGCCATAGCCTGGATGAAGCGGGAAGACCACGGAGCCGCCTACATCCCCAGAACCGTGGAAATTGAATTTCTGGCAGGCTTCGCCAGTGATCTCGCGGCCGCACCACACCTGCGTTATTTCACGGTTCTTCCCATGTCCGAGCCAGTTCTCAAAGAAGCGGTGCGCGTCATGCGTGATCTGCGCGGTAGCGGCAAAGGCATCGGCGTGGCTGATTCAATCATCGCCGCCACGGCTCTCCTTTACGACCTCCCTCTGGTCACGGACAACACGCGCCATTTCAAACGGGTAGCCGATCTCGACGTGCGTGGTTATATTGGGTGAGCGTGGCCGGCGTTGCCGCCGTCCCAAGGAGCGCCGGTTGCCAACCGGCGTCAGATCGAAACGGCCACCGCCGTTCCGCTACAACGCCACGGCGCGCCCGGCGGTCACGCCCTACCGAGGTAGCGCCGGCTTCCAGCCGGCCGTCGTCAGTCGATTTGCAGGCAGTTTCGAGGGCAAAGCCCGACAGTCCGCCATGCCTGCGCTACTGGCCGCACGCCGCCACCCCAAGGAGCGCCGGTTGCCAACCGGCGTCGGATCGAACCGGCCACCGCCGTTCCGCTACAGGTAGAGCGGCCACTCCGCTGGCCGCCGATTTCCGCGTAGGGGGCTCGCTGGCGAGATCCGGCTTGGATCAACGCCCAACGGGCCGCGCGAGCCCCCGCGGGGATATGACGAACCAAGACGACTTTGATCCGCTGTTGCCCCTACCCTGGCAACCGCGATCATAGATCTCGGTCGCAGTCATCACCAACTTGGTCACCACTATGACCGGTCGGTCTTCGTAGTGGTGGCTACTATGCGTGTCGCCCTGTGGTTTGGGCATAAAAAAACCGGTGAATTGGGTTCACCGGTTGCCAATACCCCACCAACATCTTCACTCGATTCATCCCTTTTCCCCAATTCTCATGCCAAGCGCCCGCCACAAGCTTCTCCTGCTTTTCCCCATCTTATTACTCATCTTGGCGATAGGTTTGGCTGCGTATGGAGGGAGCCGCGTCCCGGAGCCGCGCTTTCACGGCGAAGTAGCCAAACTACTGCCGCCCGCCCCTCCGGGCTGGACGATGACCGAGAAATCCATTGCCGACACGCCCGAGATGAAGGAGGCGGTGGATGAGCTGCTCAATTACTCCGACGGCACCTTTGTCGAATACAGCAACGGCAACCAGCGGCTCTCCGTCTACATTGCCTACTGGGTGCCCGGCAAAATGTCGCACCGCCTGGTGGCCGCCCACACGCCCGATGTCTGCTGGGTGGGCAACGGCTGGGAAAAGATCCAATCCAAACAGATCACCGATATGGTGATCGAGAATCAGCCCATTCCCGCGATCCAAGACCGCCTCTTTGAGGCCAACGGCCAAGCGGAATACGTTTGGTTCTGGCACTTGGTCGGCAACGAATCCAAATCCTATGGCACCGGCCATGTCCCGCCTTGGCATGCAGCCATTACCGACTTGTGGGTAAAGGGCCTGAACCAGCGGGAGGAACAGTTTTTTATCCGTATTTCGTCCAATGTCCCGCTGGAAAAACTCTTGGGGAATTCCCCCCTGAAGGCGGTGCTAGTTCAGCTGCCTTGGCCCGACACAATAATTAATGGTATTAGCCAGATGTAAGTCAAATCAACCGCCCTTACCAACGATGATTTGCTCCTCAGTGCGGCATCGTTACTGACTCACTGACAGGGTTGCACCGGCACAATGTATTCCGGGTTTCTCTCCCCCACCCTTCCGACTCAGGGGCATGGAGTTCGCGGCTCATTCTTGGCGGGGATTATCAAGCCGGCCATCCACCGCGGGGTAGTCAGGGCTTCCGGGCTGAAATGCAGCCCCCGCTACGGTGAGTTCATCGATGCATCCGCGATAGTTGGAATACCCCTTGTATCCACCGCCTAAATACCAAGTCGAGTTCCCATACGAGCGGGCGACTGCAATGGATCGCTCGGAATCCAATCGCTCGTTGATATAAATCCGCAAGTGTTCGCTGTCGTTGGTTACGCGCACCCTGGACCACGAGTCGAGCGGCAGCCGCTCCTCGCTGATTAACGTTTCCTTCGGGACATCATCTCCACCGTCGCGCACCACCTCAATGCGCCCGTCGGGAAGCAGATTTATGTTCACCCCGTCGCTCCACCCGCCTCGCCCGAGAATCGATTGCGCCTTCTCGTGCTTGGATTCCGGTCTCAGCAAGAAATCCACGGTCGCGTTTCCAATGGGCCACGTGCGGAGCCGCATTTCAACAGGGACATCCCCCTTCAATTTGAGCACCATGCCAACACCGTCATCAGCAGGCGTAAAAAGAGAATCGCTCATCTTTACATGCATGTCCCCCAGAACGTCTCGTCCATCTCCATCAAAATGCCAGCGACCGCTCCTGATCGCTCCTATCGGGACCTTCGCCTCGATCAATTTTGGTCGCGTAAATGGAACGTCGTCGGAACGGTATTCGGACTCCCCCTTCATCCCAGTCTCGCGTGAAGTGGTCTCCAAGTTGATTGACGTTTCCACGAGCTTGACCGGAACCAGCCGCCGCACCTGCACGACAGGATACACAACGGATGAGAGCGCCACCCGACCGTCCTTGGTTTCATACCGCACATAAAAGAAGTCCGCCGGTCGCTGTGGCATGGTCAAAAGACGTGCCTTGTATTTCCCTTCCCGCGCATCAAGCAAATCGTGGTTCTGAATAGTGGCATCGACTGGCGCTGTTTCGATATAAACGCCACCATGCCTGACAAATCCACGCTCGTTGAGTTCGAATGCACTTAGCTGAAGCGTTTTTTCGCCCGGAAGCTCGAGTTCGAACGAACTATCGGCGTCAATAGCGCAAACAAACGCAGCAGGCGTAGCGACCCAGTTTTTTCGCGCGTCGACTTGCCGGCTACTGACTCTAAATTCTTCCGAGCCCAGCTCCGTAAATTTTCTGACAGCGTTGATGAACTCCCCCCCATGTAGTCGGATCCGGTAATCTTCCGTGCTGGTGACGTATAGATTCATTAACGTCCGCCCGGCCGTCTTTCGATTGAACGCTATGACCGGCCTATCATTTCTGAAAAGCGTGGCACACTTTATTTCGGTGGCTGCGTCGAAGGTGATGCTCGCACTCAGTTGGGCTCCGTTCCACATCACTGCTAGCTCATTCGGAAATTGAATGTAGTCTCTGACCGGCACCTTTACGGTCACAGCGTTCTGGTGCCAACCATTCACCAAGAACACTGGCGGCAGCTTACCGATATGCTCAAAACCCTTGCCGCGAACGGTGACCTCCGGTGTCAGCACGAGGTTTTCCGACAGTTCTCCAGTGGGCACAAGCCACTCCGCCCGTGCGAAGTCAGCCGCCACCAAGCTCCTTTCCTCCAGTTGAGCCACCTCGCGGCCATCTTGGTTGAGCAGCCTGCCATGAACTCTC
>JBDRJH010000052.1:0-9056 GCA_043815125.1 Verrucomicrobiota bacterium | reverse complement strand
AGTCGAGTGTGCGCAGGGCGGCCGCGGCCTCGCCGCCGCCGGAGCGCCAGCCGGCGAGGAACGCGCGCTCGTCGTCGAGCCGGGCGGGGGCGATGATGTCGAGCAGGAGCACGCCGCGGGCGTCGAGCGACACGGGCACGGTCTCACCGCCGGCCACCCAGCCGCCGAGGCCGGTGCGCGGGTCGAGCCAGACGGCGGGCTCCATGTCCGCGGGGAACGTGATCGCGGCGGCGACGCGCGCGGCGGATTCGTTTTGCAGGGTGAGGTGCCAGAGGCCGTCGGCCGGACGGCCGAACTGCTCGTGACGAAGTGTATCTGATTTTTCGATACGGGCGTCGCGCGCGGGTTGCCAGCCGGCGTCGGCCACGCGCCGGACCAGCGGCACGAAGGTGCGGAAGAGGTGGCGGTCGCGCTCGAGCAGTTGGTGGTCCTGCCAGTAGGGGTTGTCGGCGGCGTTGTGGCTGAAGAAGCTCGGCTGGAAACCGTAGAACAGGCAGGTCTCGAAGTAGCGGCGCAGCGGCTCGCCCTCGAAGGTGGCGAAGTCGGTGGACTGGAGGAAACCGAAGGGCTTTTGCCCCGAGAGGGCGCGGCGGTAGTCGAGGCGGGCGCGGCTGTTGGGGTTGTAGCGACCGCCGCTCCACCAGTCGGTTTCCTCGCCGGGGATGTCGATCCAGCGGTTGATGAAGGGCGCGTCGACCAGGGGGAAGTTGGCCATGAGGAACTTGCCGTGGTCGCGGAGCACGCGGGCGAGGGCGGCGACGAATTCATATTGGGGGACGTTGGGCGCCATCACGGGCACGAGGCCGCCGGGGGTGTAGGTGGCGGGGTAGTCGGCGGCGCGCAGGGCGGCGGGCGAGTGGTCGGGTTGCACGATGGCGTCCATCGAGTCGAGGTAGATGCCGTGGACGCGGTCGTCGGTGATCCAGCGGGAGATGTTTTTCCACTCGGCGGCGGCGCGGTTGAGGCCGGTCGGGCTCGACGCGGCGAGATCCGGGTCGGAGCTCACCTCCATGCGCGCGCCCTTGTTCCAGGGCAGGTCCATGAACTTGGTGAGGATGTCGCCGTTGGCGTCGCGGGTGGCGCCGGCGAGCCCGGAGGCGGCGAGGTCGCGGGCCCAGCCGGAGCCGAGCGCGGAGATTTGCCGCATTTTCTCAAGGGCGCGGGCCGGGGTGCGGGTCTCGTCGTCGGCAAAGGGCAGCCAATACAGCCACGGCTCGGTATACATCAGCGTGAGCGCGCCGTGTTCGGTGGCGTTGGCGACGTCCGCGCCGATGTCGCCGACTTTTTCGAAAAACGAAAACCCGAAGTCCTCCGCGCCGGGCAGGCTGCCGATGTCGGTAAACGGCATCCACAGGCCGGAGTGCGGCACGCGCCGCTCGGCGTAGGCGGGGTGGCGTTGAAACAGACGGGCCAGCGCGGCGCGGAAGCCGTCCTCGGCACCGCGCTCGACGCGGTAGAACGCGGCGCGGAAGGTCGCCTGTCCGGGGAACTTGGCGGTCTCGGGGCTGAGCGCGAGGTCGTAGCGCGCCGACAGGCCCGCGGCGTTGGCGGCGAGGGCGAACACCCGGGGTTCGTCCGGCGAGGTTTCCACAACCCAGGTGTCGGGACCGCTCTCGACGACGCCGATGGGGTAATACGACTGGCGGGCGTCGAGTCCGTAGCGCCCGCCGGCGAAGTTGCCGAACACGCCGCCGTCGGCGGTGATGACGCGGCGGTTCGAGAGGTCGTCGATCCAGGTCGCGCCGGCCAAGGGCAACGCGAGCCCCGTCTCCACGCGAATGACGCGCGTGTCGTCGGCGCCGAGCCAGCCGGAGATGCGGATGTCGCCGTCGGCGGCGGAGGGCTCGGCCACGAACACCCAGTCGACGTCGAGCGCGCGGCCTCTCCAGGCGACGGCGTCGCCTATGCGGAAGGTTGCCAGCGGACGCGGCGCGGCGGTCCGGCCGGTCTTGGCGTCGCGCAGGGCAAACGTCGGACGCGCCCCGGCGGGCAGGCCGAGGGCCTTGAGCGCGGGGGCGAGCGCGGCGAAGTCGGGGTCGTTGTCGGCCGGCGTCCACCCGGAGAGATCGGGGCCGCCGTTCCAGGCGACCGAGAGGGAACGCGGACGGGCTTGCAACAACGCGCTCAGATCCACGCCGGCCGCCGCCTCGGCGGAGGCGGGACGCGTCATCACGGGCAACGAGGCCGGATCGATGCGCACTGCGCCGTCGCCCGGCCAGCGTTGCGCGACCTCCCAGTCGTTGGTGGTGACCTCGGCGAACCAGCTGAACGGACGCCCGAAGGCCTCGTCGGTCACGATGCACACCAGCCGGCCGTCCAACTCCTGAAAGATCGGCGCGCCGACGCGGTTCCAACTCCAGCCCTCGCCGTTTTCCGGGTAGGCGTAGAACGACGGACCCTCGATCAGGTAATCCGCGCCGGTGTTGGGCTCGCCCGCCCGGGGACGCGTGTCGAAATACACCCGCAGCCGCTCCCCGCTCAGCGCGCCGTCGCGGGCAAACACCAACGCGACCGCCCCGGGCAGGCCCTCGACGCGCTTCGCCTCGACCCCGGCGATCCGCGCCCCGACCCCCGCCGGCATCGCCAGCAACAACGTGGCACCAAGGAAAACGCGCGCCGCGGAGACGCCGCCGACAGGGGAACGGGGAAGCGATTTGGACATTTGCGTAACTAATTACGCAAATTAGGTCGTCGTCAAGCTCCGAGGTCGGGTCCGCCGTCCCGAGCTCCTGCCGGGCGCGTGGTTCGGAGGCCGGCGGAGGCGTGGCCGGATAGTGGATTAATATTTCTCATTGAACGGTAGGGTCTAACGGCGATCCGGCTCCGCGCCCGGTCCGTCGCGTTCCGGCTGGTCGGCGACCGGCGACGTTTGCGCGGAGCCTGCAAGAAACCTTGGACAAACCGGTTGTTCGCGTTACTACTTTCATGCCTCTTTGCCGCGGCCCCGACCCTTTCTGACCGCATGCAATGAGTTTCGCGTTGGCCATGGATATTCGAAAATTCGCTCTCATCGCAGGTGTTTCCACCGCCACGATTTCCCGTGCCTTCTCCGGTCGCGGGCGCATCAAGGAAGCCACCCGACAGCGGATCTTCGACCTCGCCGCGGAGCACGGTTACACGCCGAACATCCACGCGCAGCGGCTCAACGCCAGCCAGACCTCCATCATCGCGGTCTACTACAGCTTCAGCTCGGCGGCGATTTTCGACTACTACAACATGGAGCTCGCGCAGGAGATCTCCAAGGCGGCCGGTGCGCGCGGCTACACGGTGAACCTCGAGCTGACCCAGCGCACCGAGGAGCCCTCGTTGGAGTTGCAACGCGCGGCGGCCGGCGGCGGTCTCGACGGCATCATCCTGGTCGCGGACTCGCGCGAGGGCGCCGTGGCGTTTTTGAAACTGTTCCAAACGGTGCCGGTGGTCGTGATCGCCAACCATTCCTGGGTGCTGCCGGAGGCGGCGGGGCTGGTGCGCATCTCGCAGGATGCGGGCATCCACGAGGCCGTGGCGCGGCTGCGCGCCGCCGGCCATGCGCGCATCGGCTTCATCCACGGCATGTCGGACAACGCCAAGCACACCGCCTTCCTGCACGCTCTGCGCGACAACGGCCTTGATCCCGCCGACGCCCCGCAGGCGGCCGGTCCGATTTCGTTTGAGGACGGCGAACGCGCCATCGGCGAGCTGCTCGACGCCGGCGTGACCGCCGTGCTTTGCTCGACCGACATCCTGGCGCTCGGCGCCATCAGCGGCGCCGACAAGCGCGGCGTGCGCGTGCCCGGCGACCTGGCCATCGTGGGCATCGACAACCTCGCCTTCTCCGCGTTCACACGGCCGCCGCTGGCCAGCGTCGGCATCCCGCGCACGGAGATCGCCGAGGCCAGCGTCTCCATCCTCAACCAGTTGGCGACCGCCCCCGAGGGCGACGGCCAGCAGCCGGTGCGCCAGTATATCCACACCATCAACACTCACTACATCCCGCGCGCCTCGGCCGGGGCGTGACGGCGGCCGGGGCGGGACAGCGCGGGCCGGGGGAGGCGTGGCCGCTCAGGTGCCGCGCTTGTTGCCATACAGCTCGACATGCAGGCGGTGGGCGTAGCGGTGGCCGCGCGCCTTGCAAATCTCCCCGAGCCAGGCGGAGCGCTCGCGCAGGCGCTCCAGCGTGGTGGCCTCGGGCATGAGCAGGACCTTGTGCGGCGGGATGTCGCGCCCGAGTTCGCCGAGCATCGCGTCGATTTCGTCGAGGTCGGCGGGCGAGGAGACGACAAACTTGAACTGGCAATCGTATCCATCCAACCACGACCGCACGACGTCGGGCTGCCAGCGGGTGGCCTCGTGCCGCTCGCGCCAGGCGGCCGGCAGGCGCCCGTCGGGCAGGGAGTTTTTCAGCTTGGGCGAGAGCGAGGCGAGATCGCAGGCGATGCCGCCGGGCGCGATGGTCGCGGCGGTCTCGATGGTGAGGTGTCGCCCGGCGGCGCGCAGTGCGCCCGCGAGTTCGGGCAGGCCCTTGGCCAGCATCGGCTCTCCGCCGGTGAGCACGACGTGGCGCGCGGGCGTGGCGGCGACGGCCGCGACGAGTTCACCGACCGGGATCTCGCGGCCCTCGGGATTCCACGAGGCGTAGGGCGTGTCGCACCAGTTGCAGCGGAGGTTGCAGCCGGCGGTGCGGATGAAAAACGACGGCACGCCGGTCAGCTCGCCCTCGCCCTGAATCGAGTAAAAGGTCTCGGAGATAAACATGGCGGTCGGTTCAGGCGCCGGCGGCCGCGGGTTTGTCCGGTAACGGATCGGTGTGCTCGTAAACCGTCGGGTCGGGCGCGCCCGCGTGCAGAAACGCCTCGCGGCGCTCGACGCAGGTCCCGCAGCGGCCGCAGTGGACGGCGCCGCCCTTGTAACAGGACCAGGTTTGCGCGAAGTCGACCCCGAGGCCCGCGCCGATGGTCACGATCTCGGCCTTGGTGTTGGGGATGAAGGGCCGCAGCAGTTGAATGCCCGCGTAGGTGCCCAGCCGCATGGCCGCGGCCATGGCCTGCATGAAGTCCTCGCGGCAGTCCGGATAGATCGCGTGGTCGCCGCCGTGCGCGGCGATGACCAGCCCCTCCGCGCCCGCGCTCTCGGCGAACCCGGTGGCGATGGAAAGCATGATCGGGTTGCGAAACGGCACCACGGTCTGTCGCATGTTGGCCGCCTCGTAATGGCCCTCGGGGATGTCGCCGCCGGACTTGAGCAGGTCGGAGGCGAACAGCCGGTCGACAAAATCCAGCCGGATCAGCTCGTGACGCGCGCCGATGGCGGCGGCGTGGGCGGCGGCGACCGGCGTCTCGCGGTGGTTGTGCTTGGAGCCGTAGTCGAAGCTCAACGCGGCCACGACGTGGTGGTGCGTCCGCGCCCAATGGAGCGCGACCACCGAATCCATGCCACCGGAGCAGAGCACAACGACGTTCACGGCCAAAGGGGTTAGGGCGTGCCCGTCTCCCCTGCAAGGCCTGCGTGGGGAGGCTTTTTTCGGCCCGCGCGGTGCGCAGGCTTGGATTTGGCGGGGATTTGCGCCTTCTATCAGCCCCGTCGCCGCCGCCACGTGCGCGCCCGACGCCATTCGGCCATCCGATGATTCAACGCCTGATTTCCAAATTTCTCCCCCGCCGCACGCCTTCCGCCCACAAGCCCAAGATGCCCGAGCGCCCGCCCTCCTTCCAGCTCATCGACCAGCCCGGCCAACTCGCCCCGCTGCTCAAGGCCCTCGACCGCGTCGACGAGGTCGCCCTCGATACCGAGGCGGACAACATGTTCCACTACCGCACGCGCGTCTGCCTGCTGCAGTTCAACGTCGCCGGCGAGGTCTTCCTCGTGGACCTGATGACCCCCCTGCCGCTGGAGCCGCTCTGGGAACGACTGGCGCAGAAGCACCTCATCATGCACGGCAGCGACTTCGACATCCGCCTGCTGTGGGACCTGTGCAAGTTTAAGCCCAAGAGCCTGTTCGACACCATGCTCGCGGCCCAGCTGCTCAACCGCAAACGCGTCGGCCTCGCGGCCCTGTTGGAGGACCACTTCGGCATCAAGGTCGACAAGGCCGGCCAGAAAGCCAACTGGTCCAAGCGCCCCCTCACCCCCAAACTCCTCGACTACGCCGCCATGGACGTGTGGCACCTGTTCGAGCTGCGCGACATCCTCACCCGCGAACTGGTCAAACTCGACCGCATCGACTGGCTCGACCAACAGTGCCGCCGGCAGATCGAGTCCGGCCTCACCGGCTTCGCCAAGGACGACGAACTCGCCTGGCGCATCGGCCCGGCCGACCGCCTGCGCGGCAAGGGCCTCGGCGTCCTCCACGCCATCTGGCACTGGCGCGACGAGTGGGCGCAAAAACTCGACGTGCCCCCCTTCAAGGTCTGCAACAACGACCTCCTTGCCAAGATCGCCCTCGCCGCCGAACACGGCGACGCCCCTGAAGCCATCCTCGCCCAGGTCAACCTCGGCAAACGCCAGGGCCGTCTCGGCCCCTCCCTCGGCGCCGCCCTCCGCGCCGGCCACGCCCTCGACCCCGCCAGTCTGCCGCGCCGCCCCCGCGGCGAGCGCAACCCACTCTCGCCCCGCGAAATCGAGCGTCAGGACCGCATCAAGGCCGCCCGCGACCAGATCGCCGCCAAGCTCGAACTCGAACCCACCCTCATCGCCAACCGCGCCCAGCTCGCCCAACTCGCCCGCGACCCCGCCAAGCTCGACGAAATCCTCATGGGCTGGCAGGCCGACATCCTGCGCGGCAACCCCGCCCTTCAGGCCGATTGAGCCCCCGCGAATTCGTGCGTTATCGCCGCTTGCCAAAACCCCACCCACCCCTCAACTTCGCCCAATTCCCCCTATGAAGTCCCTCACTCTTCTTACCCTCGGTCTCCTCTCGGCTGCTTTCCTCACCGGTTGCGCCACCCAAAAAACCTCCAACGGGCGCATCACCAACGTCGGTGCCGGCCTCGTCAAGGTCCAGACCGGTTCCTACCAGCCCGCGAAGCCGACCACCATCGACTTCAACCTCAATGAGGCCATCGGCAACTCCGCCGACTCCGCCGGCACCGAGACCACCATCCTCTGGGGCCTGTTCACCCTCAACGGCTACTAAGCCACGGCCAGTCCGTCACTTTCCAGCCCCGCCGCATTGACCGGCGGGGCTTTTTGTTGCCACCGTCCGGCCTTCCCGTGACGAACGCCGACTCCGCCAACATCGCCCGCCACCTCGACCGCATGGCCGCGCTGCAGCCCGACCGGGCGGCGCTCAAGATCCCGCGCGGCCGCACTCGCGACGGTCGCATTGATTACCTCGGGCTCTCCTTTGCCGAACTCTCCGCCGAGGTCGACGCCTGGTGCGCCCGGTTGACCACCGCCGGCGTCCGACGCGGCGACCGCACCCTCGTCATGGTCCGCCAAGGCCTGCCGCTCATCGCCGCCGCCTTCGCGCTCTTTCGCCTCGGCGCCGTGCCCGTCGTCATCGACCCCGGCATGGGCCTCAAGAGCTTCCTCGCCTGTGTGGAGCGCTCCCGGCCCACCGCGCTCGTCGGCATCCCGCTCGCCCGTTTCCTCAGCCGCGTTTGCCGCCGCGCTTTTTCCACGGTTCGGATCCGCGTGCCCGCCTCCGCCGCCGGCACCGCACGGCTGGCCGATCCACGCCGACCCGCGCCGGCCTTCGCGCCCGCGGCCACCGCGCCCGGCGAGTTGGCCGCCATCCTCTTCACCTCCGGCTCGACCGGCGCGCCGAAGGGCGTGCGCTACACCCACGGCATGTTCGCCGCGCAGGTGGAACTCATCCGCGAGACCTACGCCATCGAACCCGGCGAGATCGACCTGCCCATGCTGCCGGTCTTCGCGCTCTTCAACCCCGCGCTCGGCATGACCACCATCGTGCCCGAGATCGATCCGGCCCGCCCCGCGACCGTCGATCCGAAAAAAATCATCCAGGCCATCCGACAGGAAGGCGTCACCTCGTCCTTCGGCTCGCCGACGCTCTGGGGACGCATCGCGCAACATTGCCACCACCACGGGGTGACGTTGCCCACCCTGCGTCGGGTGCTCTGCGCCGGCGCGCCCGTGCCGCCCTGGCTTTGGCAGGCGATGGACGGCGTCCTGCCCAACGGCACCCTGCACAGCCCCTACGGCGCCACCGAGGTGCTGCCGGTCGCCAGTATATCCGCCCCCGAGGTCCTGGGCGAAACCGCCCTCGCCACCCTGCAGGGCCAGGGCACCTGCGTCGGCCGCGTGCTGCCGGCCAACCGCGTCAAAATCATCGAACCCGTCGACGGCCCTGTCGCCTCTCTGGCCGACGCCCGCGAACTGCCCGCCGGCGAGATCGGCGAAATCCTCGTCACCGGTCCCTCCGTCACCCGCGACTACGACGCGCTGCCCGCCGCCACCGCCGCCTCCAAGGTCGCCGACGGCGACACCGTCTGGCACCGCATGGGCGACACCGGCCGGCTCGACGTCGATGGACGCCTGTGGTTTTGCGGACGGCTGGCCGAGCGCGTGTTCACCTCCGCCGGCGTGCTCCACACCGAGCAGATCGAGCCGCACTTCCTCACCCACGCCGAGGTCCGCCGCTGCGCGCTGGTCGGTCTCGGGCCCCGCGGGCAACAACGTCCCGCGGTTGTCATCGAGCCCATCCCCGGCTTTGATTGCCACAGCAGCACCGAGTGCCGTCGCCTCACCCGCGAACTGCGCGCCCTCGGCAAACTCCACGGCCACGCCGAACGCATCCGCGTGTTTTATTTCCACCCCAAGTTCCCCGTCGACGTGCGCCACAACGCCAAGATCCACCGCCTCACCCTCGCCCAGTGGGCCGCCACCCACCACGGCTTCGAGTCCGACCCCAAACGCTGACCCGTGACCACGCCCGACCAGTTCCCCGCCCGGATGACCACCCCCGTCCTCGTCACCGGCGGCACCGGCTTCCTCGGCTCGCATCTGGTTGATCGTCTGCTCGCCGCCGGTCGCGCGGTCACCGTCGTGTCGCGCCGCGAGCAACCAGCGCTGGCCGCCCGCGGCGTGCGCGTCGTCGTCGGCCCGCTGCACGACCC
>JBDRJH010000051.1:0-6700 GCA_043815125.1 Verrucomicrobiota bacterium | reverse complement strand
GCACTCTCCTGTCGCGAGCAGCCGTCATCATTCGCGGAAATCCGGACAATAAGGTAATCTTGGGTGGTTTGGCGCTGTATGATGGGACGGATGTTCGTTATGGCCCTGACACGTTCTTCGACACCATTCTGAGCCTGGGTGCCGGTGCCAATTTTGACATCGTTAATTACCACTCCTACGGCAATGGAGATTGCTCCGCACATATGCGTAGATTCGGAGGCATGATGGAGGTCCTTGAAGAATACGGGATCGAATCCCGGCCGATCTGGATTACCGAAACGGGCTACACCTCGATGGGGGATGACGCAAAGGAGTTCGCGAAGGCCGAGGAGGTCGAGAAGACCTTTCTTCTGTTTCGCCAACTGGGAGTCGAACGGGTGTTCTGGTATCTATTCCGCAATGTATCCACCGCGGACCCCGCTGAAGGTAATTTCGGCGTGCTCACCACCGGCCGCACGCCTCTGCCGGCCTACTACAGTTATCAGGCGCTGGGTGCGGCCTCGACCGACTTCATAAACCAAGCTGCCTACCCGAGCCTGTATAAGGATGCGCACACGCTGTATCACATCAGGGCGAGTGCCGGGGACGGAAGACATGTGGTGGATTTACTCGATGGAGGAAAGCGCATCCCGGCCAACACGGTTATGTATTTTTCTGTCAATGACACATGGCTGCGCGACTCCAATGAAGACGTTGATCGTGTCGCGGTGATAGAGGTGGATTATGTAGATGTCGGGATGTCGGACTGGTATCTCCAGTATGACGGCCAAGACGGTGCCTACACCTCGATCCGGGCTCTGCGCACCAATACCGGCGGGGTGCGCACCAAGACCTTTGTCTTGGCCGATGCGCGCTTCACCAACAGACAAAACAATCAGGCTGATTTTCGCATCTCGGCGGGCACGCAGGAGTTGATCGTAAAGGCGGTGCGGATCAAAAAGTCGCCGGGTTCCGGGGCTGTCGTCCTGCAAACGCAGAACCGCAGGCACCTTGTCGATCACGTGCTCGACACCAATGTCAATCGCGAGGCCTACAACCCGGTGGCCACCATGGGAGAACTCGAATGCCGCAGTATTACCGGTGACAAAAAAATGTTCTATTTCAGAGTGGCCGATGGATTTGTGGGCGCCGGCGATATGTCCGTAACCCTCCGAGTGACCTTTTGGGACCATGGCACGCAAGATATTTGGCTGCAATACAACGCCTTAGATAATGACTATAAGTTATTGAAGATCAGGAAAACGGACACGGGTGCCTGGCGAACCGTCGACATTTATTTGCCCGACGCCGATTTCACCAATCAGCAGAACTACCATGCCGATTTCCGGATCAGCACGGGGGGGCGGTCTGGAGACACCGAGTATCTCCGCCGAGTGGAGGTGATTAAGAACAGTAACGTCGGAACGGCAGTGCTGCGGAGCGAAAATCTGTGGGATAAAGTCGAGCCGGTCTTCACGTCCAATGCTGGAGGCGAAGCCTATAACGAGGCCGCGACCATGGGCGGAGTGCCCTGCCGGTCCATTGTCGGGGCTCGTAAAATGTTCTATTTTCGGGTGAATGACGATTTCGTCGGAGCCGGTGATTCTTCGGTGACCGTCGCCGTGACATTTTGGGACCAAGGCTCGGGGGAGCTTTGGCTCCAATACAACGCCATCAACAATGTGGATCACAAAAAGGCCGTCATTACCAAGACCGACACTGGAGGATGGAAGACGGTTAGCGTGCGGCTGCTCGATGCGGATTTCACCAATCGGCAGAGTTATGGTGCCGACTTTCGGATCAGCACTGGCGGGCGCGACGCCACTGAATATGTTTCCCGCGTGGAGGTGATCAAGGACCCCGACTCCGGCTCTGTGGTGCTGGGGACGGTTGACCGCGACGACCGGGTGGGGCATGTGATCGGTGGTTCGACGAGCGCATGCTACAATCCGGTCGCTATCATCAACGGAGTCGAATGCCGGAGTATTCACGGAACCGGCAAGATGTTCTACTTTCAGGTTGATGATTGTTTTATCGGTTCGGTAACGTCGTCGGTGAGCTTAGCGGTTACTTTTCTGGACAGCGGCACGGGCCGACTCTTCGTGGACTACAACTCGGTCGATGAACTCTACAAGCGAGTGTGGATTACCAAGACGGGCACCAATCTCTGGCGAACTATTGAAATGCCTCTGACCGACGCCAAATTCCGCAATGCACAAAATTACCAAGCGGACTTCCGCATCGGCACGGATCAGTCCAGCAGTCCCGAATATGTCCGTCGTGTCGAGGTAACCAAAAACTGAGTGTCCACTCCAAGATATCTGGTCCCAAGGTTCGATTGGTAGTGGGCGGTTTTATCATTCCAACGCGCGTTCAAGTTGAGATCTTGATGGCAGGGACGGCCTGCTGGGCCGTCCGCTCCGCCAAGCTCATTTTGAACGCGAACTGGAATCATAGGAGCAGACTAACCCAAATGTCGCACGAGGTCGGTCTACACTGCTGTGGGCGACGTTGCAGCGGGTGTCGTAGCCGCCGTAGTCGCCGGGCACGGGCTGTCACGAGGCGCGAAGAGCGAGACGGATGTTGTCCAGGTGGATGGTGCCGCCTGCGGTTGTTTGGGAGCCGTCGCCGAGGTTGAGGAAGGACAGGGTGTCTGTCTCGGGGTTGCGGAATTTGAGGCCGGCCTTTCTCATGACCGCGCGCCGTTACTTTTGTAGAACAACATCGGCGAAGCGGATTTCTCCCGGGGTGTCCTGGCCTTTGCGCTCGATGATCAGCGTCAGGCTTTTCAGCGGGTAGTGCGTCTGACCGTCGTTGGCTCCTCCGAATCGGAGCGGGGCTCGCCGCGTGAGATCGAGCCGCAGGAGCTGCCAGTCGCCTGCCTCGGCGTATCGAAAGGGCGTCTGGTGCGTCTGTCCGGTTTCGTCGGCCAAGCGGATGGCGATGGACGCGGGCTTGTCCGCCCGGACGCGAAAACGCAGTTCGGAATAGCCCTCGGGGATGTCGATCCGGGTGAGGCCGCCGACGTAGTTGCCGCCGGCGGTGAGGTCGTGGGTGAGCACGCCCACGCTTCGGCCGTCCTCGCGGGCGAGGGTGAACGTCCCTTTGCCACCGGGGGCGAACTCCGCGCCGGGGAGGAATTGCCAGCGTTGCGCGGGCTCGAAGATTTTCAATTCCCGCCGCGAGTCGGCGGGCTGGGCTTCAAGGAATGTGGCCGTCAGGCAGAGTGCAACAAGGGCCAGAAGGGGGCGAATCGGCAGGGGGATGTTTTTCATGGATGCAGGGTGAGGGTCACGGGGGAGTCCGGAACGGTGAATTTGTTCAACACCAGGCGGCCGGGTTTGCGTTCGAACGCGACGTCGGTGCTGTCGCCGGTGAAGAGGTCGTGTCGCACGATGCGTTGAATGGGTCGGTCGGTGACGATCTCGATTTCAGAGAGCAGGGGATTGAGGTCGCCGTCGGCGCGTTCGCTCGACCAGAGGACGATCCGGTCGGTGCCACGGCTGTCGGCAAAGGTGTAGGACATGAGGCGACCGCTGCTCTCGATGCGGCTGCCATCCCAGATGACGGGCATGCGATCAACGCGGGTGTAAACGGGGAACAGGTTGACCTCGAGGCCGGAGCGCGGGAGCCAGCCGGACATGTGGGCGTTGAAGTTTTTGACCGCGTGATAGGAGGGCTTGGGGCGAAGGTCCGTGCGCACGAGGCCGAAGCGGGCCTCGGGGTTGTAGGGTTCGTTGAAATCGTCTCGGAAGTCGTAAATGACGGTGACTGTCGCGCCGAGACCGAGCGATTCGGAGAGGCGGCGAAGGATGTATTTGGCCTGCGCGTTTTCGGTGAAGCCGGCGTAGAGGCCTCCCGCCTTGGCTTCCTGATGAGTGGGCCAGCCCCATTCGGTGAGCCATTTTTCTTTCGGGCCGTGATGCTTTTTGAGCAGTTCGTCATACATGCGCATCTGCGAGGCGAAGGTGCCCCGGGCATCGGCGGTGGCGATGCCGTCGCGCTTGAGGATGCCTTCGGAGGCGGCGAAGGGGACGTATTCAGGAGGGAGACGAAAGCTGTAGGGGTGCTCGGTGATACCGTCCACCTCGGGAGCGATGCCGATGGCGATCTGCCGGAAATTTACGGGAGCCACGCTGCCCAAGCCGATGACTTTGATGTCGGGGTTGGCGGCCTTGATGGCTTTGGCGGCGGTGTTGAGGAGGTGGACGTATTTGCCGACCCAGGGATCGACGTTGCCGTTTTTGTCCACGCCGTTCCAGTGCCCTCCGTAGTGCTTGGTGTAGCCGAAATTCGCGGGTTCGTTAAGGATCTCAATGGCGTGGACCAAGCCCTTGGTCTCGCGGGCGAACCAAGCGGCGGCACGAGCGTAGGCTTGGGGGTCGTAGAGGTCGTCGTAGAGACGGTTGCCGCCGTTGAAGATGGCAATGACCTTGAGTCCGGCCGCCTTGGCGGCGGCGAGGTTTTTGACGTATTCGGGAGTGAGCGCGTAGCGACCTTTCTCCCTTTCCATGCGCCCCCAGTAGAAGTCGTCGCGAATCCAGGTGATGCCGGCTTCTGCGATGAGGAGGGGGATGTCGTCTTGGTTCCATTTTTCCAAGTGGGTGCAGACGCCGACCTGGGGGTGGGCGATGGGCTGTGCGGCTCGGGTGTCAGGCGCGCCGCCTGCGAGGTGGATGAGGCCGAGCAGGAGAGAGGGCAGGGTTTTCAGGGGGAATCGTGCGAGCATGGGGAGGGTGGGGGCGGGGGTTATTCACCCCAGAGAGAGCCTTTATTGGCCGAGGTCGCAGGCAGGAACGCGACATGGCCGTCGAGGTAGGCGTAGTGGCGCGCACCGTTGTCGTGTTTGACGGAGCCGAGGGTTTTGGTGCCTTGGATAATGTCGCGACCGGCCACCGCCGCGCTGTTGTCCCAAATCATGCGCGGGGCTCCCAAGTGCCATTCCGTAAGCATGAAGGTGGAGGCTGGGCGGAGCGTGGTCAGGAGATTGAGACCCTTGCGGGAGTCGGGCGCTCCGCTGGCGGTCTTGGGACTGAAGGCGGGCGAGCAGGCGGTGTAGCTGCGCGCCACGGAGGGGAACAGGGGATTGGTTGTGGTGGCGGTGGCGTTTGATTCGATCGCCACGCTGTCGCTCGGGCAGGAGAAGCCGGAGAATGTGGCCGGCAGGTAGCCTTCCCGGTAGAGCATGGCCGACCAAGGAGTCCCGGCGAGGGGAGTGCCGGACGGCTGCATGACGGGCGGCAGTTGGTTGCGATTCGCTGACGCATAGAGCAGCAGCGCGGTGGAGATTTGCCGGATGTTGCTCGCGCATTCGGTTTTCCTGGCCGACTCGCGCATCTTGCCCGTCGTGACGATGAGCAGCGAGGCGAGCACACCGACGATGGCGATCGTGGCGAGAAGTTCGATCAGGGTAAATCCACCTCGGGAAGGGGGCGCGAGTTTCATCGGGGTAATGAGCGGTTGCCGCATGCAGGCAGGTGTTGATCAGCGGCGACGACGCCGAAAGGCCGCCATCGGCAGCATGATGGTGGCCACAATGGCGGTCCAGGCGGCCGGTTCTGGGATCGTGCTTATGACGATGTTGTCCATGTAAAACGAACCGCCGGGCGAGGAGGGCAGGTTGGTCGCGACTTGCAGCCGGGACAGGCCGCTGACCGTGGTGTTGTTCACAAAGTTATAGTTGTTGAAAATGGAGGTGAGCGACTCGTATTCCCCGCCGACAATAGAGAGCGAGTATTTGCGGGCATCCAGATCGACGCTGAGGACGGCGCGATACCAGTCGCTGGTCGTGAGCTGGGCCACGGGATTGCCACCGTTGCCGTAGCCTCCGCCGCTCCA
This sequence comes from Verrucomicrobiota bacterium, assembly GCA_043815125.1. Classification (GTDB taxonomy): domain Bacteria; phylum Verrucomicrobiota; class Verrucomicrobiia; order Opitutales; family Opitutaceae; genus JAUWBF01. The sequence continues at coordinate 883 of JBDRJH010000051.1, read as the reverse complement.
TGCGTAAACGTTGCCTGCAACGGAACGGTCAAAAACCAGCGCCGGTCCGGTGTTTGCGGCACCACCTCCCACCAAGCGGACAAAGACGTTGGACAGGCTCTCTGCGGTGGGCATGCGAAAATCGAAGGACCAGGTTAGGATGCCGGTGGTGACGGTTTCCGAAAAATTATACGCTGCGAGCAGTCCGTTCGCATTCGTCCCGCCGTGGTAGAAGTTCATGCCTTGGGAACCCGTGCCGAAGGTGGATTGGGCACTCGTTGATACTTCCACGTAATTGGACGCGGTGAAGGTCGTGATCGCGGCCCACGACCCCCCTGTGGTGATTTTTTGGCCGGCGGTGTAGGATTCGAAGTTCTCGTTCACGAGAACTGTGGCGTGGGCGAGCGCTGACGAGGCCAGCAGGAGGGTCGCCGAGAGAGCGGTTTTTACCAGAACAGGGATGCGATGGTTTTTCATGGGGTGCGGTTGTTGATCGGGAAGTTTTTCTTTGAATCGGGGATTAAGTTCATCGCACGGGATGGTCTTGATTGGGAAAGCCATTGTCGGTTATCACGATCACCCATGCCCCGCTCGCTATCGGATGTTTTGCGCGCTTCGGCTGAGCGCATGCCCACGACCCGAGAGATCGCCGCGGCCTGCGGCTGCAGCCAGCCCACCGTTTCCTACGCGCTCAACAACCACCCGAAAATCCCCGCCGAAACCCGCGCGCGGGTTTTGCGCGTGGCGCGGTCGCTGGGCTGGCGGCCGAACGCCTTCGCCTCCGCCTACATGGCTCATCTGCGCACGCGGAGGGAGCCGTCGTTTCAGGCGGCGCTGGCGTTTTTGATCGCGAACCGGGAGAGCGGGCGAATCGAGGACCAGTTGATGCACATGCGCCGGCATT
>JBDRJH010000050.1:0-2315 GCA_043815125.1 Verrucomicrobiota bacterium | reverse complement strand
CCGCGGCGACACGGCCCCCTACACGGAACTGTGGCTCGCCGAGCGCCTCGCCGCCGCCTTCTGCCCGATCGTGCCCGAGTTCGTTTTCGACGTGGACCTTGCCGATTGGCTCGCCTACGATCCAATCCGCGGCCTGTGGGTCCACGGTTCCGAGCATCTCGCCCTCCAAAAGGCCGCCGCCGTCGCCCGCGTTCTCTTCGCCACCGCCCAATCCGAGGCCGACGCAAAGCTGGCCATCAAATTTTTCCAGCGCCGCACCCTGCTGGCCTCTCTCGCGCTCGCCGGCGCGGATCGCCGCATCGCCCGCCGCAACGCCGAGTTCGACGCCGACTCCAACCTCCTGCACTGCGCCAACGGCGTCCTGGCGCTCGACCGCCTGACGCTACGCCCGCATTCCGCCGGCTACTACCTCACCCGCTCGACCCGCACCGAGTTCCGCCCCGCGGCGTGGCGCGGCAGTCTGTTCGAGCGCGTCGTCGCCGAATCGGTTCCGTCCACCGTCCACGAGTGGCTCCAACAGACCCTCGGCAAGGCCCTCTTGGGCCAGCCCGTGGACGACGTGATCCTCCATGCGATAGGCCCGCCCGGCATGGGCAAATCCACGACCTACGAGGCCATTTCCGCTGCGCTGGGCAGCTACGCCGGCACGATTCCACGAGTCCTGTTCACCGAGGGCGACCGCGCCGCGTCGGAAGCTCTCGAAAAGCTCCGCGGTCTCCGGCTGGCTATCGCCGCCGAACTGCCCACGGCAAACCGGCCCGCAATCGCCGTTCTCAAGGCCGTGGCGGGTGGCGACCTGCTCACGTCCCGTCAGCTCTACGCTCGCCGCGGCCAGGATTGGCGGGCGTCGTGCCTGGTCGTCGTCTACGCCAACAGCGTCCCCAACTACCGCGGCGACGAGGGGCTGCGCCGCCGCGTCCGCGCTGTCCGGTACGAGCGCGCGCCCGCGAACCCAGACCCGGCGATCCGTCCGCGACTCCAAAACGACCCCGACGAGCGTGCCGCCACGCTCTCCTGGTTGGTAGAGGGGCTGGCGTCGGCCCGCGCGTCGCAACTGCCCACGCCGCCAGAGGTTACGGCCTACAGCAGCGAGGTTATGGACTCCGCAGACCCTTTGAGCGAGATTCTTGGCGTTTTTTGCGAAATCACCGGCGAATCGGACGACTGTATATCCCACCGCCAACTCGGCGAATATTTCGAGCGGTGGCAAAATGACAACCGTATATCCGAGCGCGAGCGGATATCCAGGCGCGGACTATTGTCAGCACTTCGGGCCAGGACAGGTGTCCGCGAATATCGCACCGGCAAAGAGCGTGGGCTGCAAGGAGTTAGGTTATGCAACCACCAAGATATGTATGGTTCGAGTTGACAAGCGGCAATGACAGAATGACGCACCTTGGACCCAAAATCGCTCCCTTTCCAATTGACGCGCGCAGGGAGAGAAGTTCGGGAATGACGCTCGATTACGTCATAGCGTCATTTGCCCAAAAGGCCAAGTTTTCGGCCAGCGCCGATAATCCAGCCCGCGAAGAAAAATCGCTACCCAGGTTGACAGAACGAAGGGCATGGGGTAGAGTTACGTTACGTTACAACTGTGCATGTTACGTTACAAAAGGTGACGAATCGTTACGCGATGGGTAGAGTACCGCTCGATTCGACGATCCGCGCGGCCATCATCGCCGACATAACTGCCGGTGCGCTCACGCTTGCGGAGATTGCCAACCGCTACAGCGTCTCGCGGATGACCCTGTGGCGAATCCAAAAAGAGGCTGCAGTGCCAATGCGCGCAGCGAAGAAGATCGTCGAGGGGGGCTGCGTGAAAGGTGTTTTGCCCGCGGCCGTGTTGGCGGCGAAAGCGCAGGTGCAGGATGATTTGGCAGCGGGGTTGAGGGGCTTGGCGGCAAAAGCGGTGGAGCGCGCCGAGGAGGCGTTGGAACAGGGGGCCAAACCCGATCCGGTAGCCATGCGTGTCGCCCTGTGGACGTTGGAGCGCGCGATCCCATCGGCCGATGCCCGGCTCGTGGCGTCGGGCTCCGAAGGACTGACGGACCTCATGCGAACCGTGTTGGCGACGCCAGCGCCGCCGGAGGACTACGCAGCGCAGCAGGCGGAGATTGACCGGCGCAACCAGGAACTCGCGGACCCGGACGCACCGTCGCCAGCATGATGACCACGACCGCACCACAACGACTAGCCGCAGGGCCGTGGTTGGAAGAGCCGGCCCGGAATCTGTGGCACCAATGCGGTTACCACCCGCACGTCGGCCAGGCGCGGGTCCATGCGAGTCGGCGGCGATTCCGCGTCGCCTGCTGCGG
>JBDRJH010000049.1:0-9383 GCA_043815125.1 Verrucomicrobiota bacterium | reverse complement strand
TGGGTCTGCTGTCAGCCGTGCGAGGCGCGGCACGTCGAGGCGTGCGCCGGCTGCGTCAGAGCCGGGGAAGAGGCCGCGGGGGTTCGACCGCTGCCGGTGTTGGGGTCGGTGGCCTGACAGGCAGCGGTGCGGGTGCCAGATCCAGCGCTGGCATGACGCCCGCCAGCCGCTCCAAGGCGAGTCCCAATATCCGCCCCACAGTCGGTGCTCCCGACTCTGGCAGGCCCACGGCGCTCCATCCGTCGCGCAGAATCGCGGCGCGCACCTCGGCGGCGAGGGCATGAGTCTGGCGCGAAACGCGAACGACGAAGCCCATGCATGCATGCTACCACGAGCCACACTGGGCGGCCACAAGTTGACTTGTGCGCGAGTGCGTGGCAAGGATGAGCATGGCCCACATGGCTCGTCTCCCATACCTTGGCCGCGCGCGGCGACCGACGCCGGCACCCGCAGCGATAGCGCCCGGGCGTCAGGAGTTCGTCGGCCTCCGGACAGCCATGCCTTGTCCGGACCACCGTGACTGGCCGGACTCGCTGCGCTGGCAGACGATCTGCACCTGCGACGACTGCGCGCAGATGGTGGTCGATTCAGTGCTCACGACGCCCACACAGGAGCCCGATCATGGCTGACCCCACCTCGCCTACCGCGTCCTACGCCCCCGCGGTCGTTGTCAGGGCCTACCTCGCCAAGCACGCCGCCCGGCTTGGGGCGTGCCCGCTCTGCACCGCGAAGGACTGGAGTTTCATCGGCCTCGCCGCGGCGCTCGCCTGGACGGACGCCGCGACGCCGGGCGAGCAGGGCTACGTGCTCACGTCCGACGCGCTCCCGCTCGTCGCGATCCAGTGCGGTGGGTGCAGTTACGTGCTGACGTTCTCGTGGTTGGCGATCAAGGCGGACATGGCCACCGAAGCGCCCGCGCCGCCCGCTCCCGCTTGACAGCGCGCGCCTGCCGGGCGCAAGGTGGACGCGTGATCCGCGAGACACCGGGCACCAGGAGCACGCGATGATAGGCGATCTCGATCCAATCGACGTTGGGCACTTCGCCGAAGGGCCGGTCAGCGGTATCGGTCGGGCGGTGACAGCGATAGTCACCGCCAGAGTCAACAGCATCGCGCTGCCGGTCGGCTGGTACAGGCTCAGCGTCGAGAGCAACGTCATGCGGGTGCGCGGCCCGACCAGCGCGCTTCTGGCCGGTGCCGTCAGCAACGCAGCCGACCAGCGCATCGGGGCCAACGGCACCTGGGAGTTCTACTCCGACGGCACGGCGGCGCGCGGTTTTCTCGGGATCATCCGCGACGCGGCGAGCGGGGATGCGACCGGCACCGTCGCGGGCATCGAGCCTAAGACCGCCGCGCAGCCCGCCGGAGCGTGGGGGTAACCATGGCGCTCAAGCAAGGCGAGACCACCCTCGCGCAGCTCGACACTGCGTCAACCAACGGCCTATCCGGCGTAGCAGGCTCGCTCGCCTATCGCGCGCAGGAGCTCCAGCGCCACGCGCACGGGTACGAGCGATGGATCGGCCTCGCCTCGGCGCCCGCGTTGCCGGCGCACGCCGCAGACGTGGACGGGACCACCCCGTTCCTGCTGATAGCGGGCAACGATGGATGGGGCAACTGGGTTCCGATCTTCGGCTCGACCGACAGTGCTCTGCTCGGCGCGCCGGCCGCAGTCGCTCGCTACGGGCTCGGTCGCCTCATGGTCGAGGATGTCGCGGTCGCCGGAGACATGGTGCTGTCGCTCGTGCAGGTGGGGACCGGCGTGAGTGGTGCAGCCGCGCTGGCCGCGGGCACGTACAGCACCGTGCAGGTCGTGCCCCAGCGCGGCGCTCGCGTGGCGCCGATCACGTTCGGGCTGGCGCCGGTCGCCGCTGCCACGCTCGCGTGGGCGCGATGCTGGGTCAAGGGGATCAATGCGCCCACGATGTCCGTTCACTTCGGAATCCACGCCTACGAGGGGTAGCATGTCGGCATTCAACCCGCATCGCCGCCGCCAGCGCACTGCGCGACAGCAGATCGCAGCCGTCAAGGAGGCAGTGCGCCAGAAGAGGATCAAGCCCGATGTGGTCGAGCGGACTCTAGCGGCGCTTGAGTTCGTCGCGCGAGGCACCCGCCCAGGCCCGCGCGAGGCGACGCAGGCCTGACGATGGCCTCGCGTTCGCCGCTGCAAGCGCAATCTGTCACCGTCGGCGGGCGGTCGTTTTTCACGAAGGCCGCGGACGGTGTGCACCCCGAGTACGCGAAGCGCTGGCGGCAGTGGCGATTCAACGAACTGTCATACCTCGGCGGGATCGACTACCTGTTCCCGGATCTGACGACGGACTGGGTGGTGCCGGCGTACAGCGACGGCGGGGGGGCGGACGAGCCACGAGAAATCGAGTGCCTTGCCTCGCGTACTCTGTACTCGTTCCTGTTCCCGTTCGCGCGCGAGTCCGACTGGCAGCACCACCAGCGCTTGGCGCAGGCGAGTTACCGCAACATTGTCGCGCCCGGCGTGGACCTGCTCGCGTCGTTCGTGCTCGGGCAACCGATTCGTCGCGACCCCGGCAGCGTGTCATGGCTGGCTGAGATGTGGGCCGAGCACGGCGACATGGATGGGCGCGGATCGGACGCCACCGAGTTCATGGGCGAGGGCCTGCGCGGGGCGCTGACGTTCGGGGTGTACCACGCCATCCCGGACTGGCCGCGCCTGCCGGCCGAGTCCGAGGTCGCGGCCGGCGCGATCTCGCTGGCGACGCAGCGCGCCGAGAACCAGCGCCCATACGTCCGGTGGGTGAGCCCACTCCAGATCCCGGCGTGGTGCGAGACGCACCGGCGGCTGCTTGGCGTCAAGATCCTGGAGCCCGACACGCGCCACGATTCAGAGGATCCCTGGGGACTCAGGGCTCGCCCGCCGCTGTCCGTGATCTGGACGGAGGAGCGGTGGGACCGCTACGACTCGGCGGGCGTCCACATCGACGGTGCCGAGCACCGCTACGGCGGCGTGCCGATCGAGACGCTCTACGCGCGCCGGGCGCCGGGCTCGCCGCTCATGTGGGGCGTGACGCCAGTTGACGACGTCGCGCGGATCGGGCAGCGGGTATTCAACCTGGAGTCCGAGATACAGGCGCTCTGTAACGCGCAGTGGCCGTTCCTGGCAGTGTTCGGCGGGGGCGCCCTGAGCAAACTCGACCTGGGCACGTCAGACGCTTTTGATCTGCCGAAGGACGGGACCCTACCCGCATGGGTGTCACCGCCTGCCGAGAACATCGCGGCGCTGCGTGCCGAGGTAGTCGAGCAGGTCCAGGCTGCGCGTATCCGCTTTGGGCTCGGCCGCGGTCAAGCCGAGCAGTCCACCGAGGCGCGCAGCGGCGTGGCACTGGCCTACGAGTCGAGCGAGCGCACGGTGCTCGTGACAACGCTGGCAGCGAACGCCGCCGACTTCGAGCGCCGACTCGGACGACGGATCGCGTGCGTGGTCAACGACGGCAACGCCGACAGTTTCGACGGGTCGGTGGCATACCCCGAAACCTACGACGTCGAGACGCTGGGGGAAAAGATCGCGGCGGTCAAGGAACTCGTTGCGCTGCCGATTCCCGATCAGGCGCGCGAGGCGATTCTCGACGCGGTGTGGCAGTCCCGCCTCGGGCACATGCCGCCGGCCGACCGCGAGGTGCTGATCGCGGCGGTGAAGAAGCAGCGCGCGTCCCGCGGCAGCGGCGAGGCGGCCGGTCGTTCCGCGATGCCAGAGCTGCCGGAGCGCGACGCTGACGCACGCCGGGCGCCGGTAGAGACGGACTAGTCGCTGCCGCCGCGTACCGCTACCGGTTCCGGCATCGACAATGTTGGCTGGCCGATCGATAGGCATCCGGGAGTCGCGCAGACTGATCCCTGGCCAGGTGGCGGTGTCGGCGGAAGACATCCGCACGCCGGACAGGGACTCAAGCATCCGACGCGCACGGTGAGGATGTTCACCCTTGCGGGATGGATCGAATGTCATCCTCCCGACTCATCATCTCGCGCACCCTGGTCATGGTGTCAGCCACCGCTCACCACCCGTGCTCCCGCCGCAGGTCGGCGATCACCAACCCGACTCGCCTCATCGCCCTGTAGAACTCGGGCGCCCCGCCTCGTAGGTCGAGGTCAAGCGCGGCGTGAGTGACGTTGCCGGCGGTACGTTCGAGCGCGGCAACAAGCGCCTTTTGTTCGCCGTCGCGCCGGGCAGCACTGAGAGCTTTCGCCATAGTCGCTAAGGCTATAGGCGGGCGGGGCGTATTGTCAACCGTTGCGCGTGGTGGCTTGCTGATGACAGGTGCCTCTCTACGACTACCTGTGCTCGGCCGGCCATCGCTTCGAGGCCCTGGTCGCGCTCGCCGACTTCGCGGCCAGCGCGCGGCTTCGCTGCGACTGCGGCCACGTGGCCACGCGGCAGATCAGCCAGGTTGCGTTTCACGGCGCGACGACGACCGCACGCGGCATCGGCACGGGGGCGTGGGACAACCGCGGCATGTGGGGTGGCACGGCGGGGAGCGATAGCTCGGCCGTGACCGAGATGCGCAAGCGCCTCGAAGCCGGCCAGATACCGCGAGGCAAGGATCGCACGATGGCACTGAGTTACGTGCGCGAGGCGCAGATCGCCGCCGAAGCTGGCATGACTGCGGAGGTTCAGATGTACGAGCGCGGGCTCCGCGGCATCGCCTCCAAGGTTGATCGCGCGCGCGCCGGCGAGCTGCCGACGGTGAGAATCGGTCGTCGCAAGTACCGCAAGATCGTCAAGCGCGGGTTCGAACCCCGCTCCACAGCAGACGCAAGGACGGACGGACCCGGGCGCGATGTCGTGCAGCGGATCTCGTTCGTGGATGCGTGAGGAACGCCATGTTGACCAACGCACGAATCGCCTTCGCCGCCGCCGAGGATGGCACCGCGTCAGGTGGTGCCGGCATCCCGCCTGCTCCTCCGGTTCCGCCGCTGCCGCCAGCGCCGCCGCGCGCGCCTGTCAACGGCACGTCCAATCAACCCGCTGCCCAGCCCGCAGATTCGCAGGCAGCCGTCGCCACGTTCCTGCGAGAGCAGGGCATCGCTGGCCAGGACGAACTGCGCGCCCTGCTGAGCCTGCGTGCGCGCGTCGAGGCCGAGAAGCCCGATGCGAAAGCCGCGCGGCAGCTCGAAGCCTACGAGCGCGAAGTCCACGAGTACAAGCGTCAACTCGCCGAGTACGAGGCCAAGGTCAGCGAGAACGAGGCCAAGGCCAAGGCGGCCGAGACGAAGCTAACCAACTACACGTTTCAGCAGTGGCTCGCGTCCTTTGCGGGCGGCATCGCGGATGCGCTGGGCGTAAGTGGTACGGCGCACCGAACCGACCTGCGGCACTACGTTGACCGCTGCCTGCTCACGGAAGGCGATGGCACCAAGCGTCGCATGGTCTTCGAGGACCGCGACGCTGATCAACCCGTGCGCTACGAGGCCAAGGGTCGCGACGGGGAGATGACGCCCGACGACATGGCAGCCGTGCGCGAGTTGATCATGCAGCGATACCGCGAGACGCGACCCACACTGATCGACTCGCGCGCCCGATCGGGCGCCGGGACGATGCGCAGTGGCGCGCCCCGCGCTCCGATGACTTCACCCCTCACGCCAGGAACGCAGCGCCAGGAGGTCGCGCAAGATCCGCGCGCCCAGGTGGTCGCTGGTCTCATGCGACAACCACTAGCGGGTGCGCCGATGCGCATCCCGGGCACGTAACGGGAGAACACCATGCCAGCGACCACAACCTCACTCGCCAACCTCTTCGCGCCAGTCGTCGAGTCCCAGCAGACGATGGTCAAGTACGTCAACCGCAGCTTGCTGCGCGCGATGGCCGATGCCAAAGCTCGCGCCGGGCACTCGATGCCGTTCGATGTGGTCGGCCTCGGACGCGGGTCACAGTTCCAGTGGAACGTCAACCGCGGCACCGGCAACAGCAGCACGCAGCTCTTCGACGAGACGACCGCGACGCCCGCTGCCGGGCAGCAGACGTACGCGCGGATGGCGCTGACGTGGGTCAATTTCCGCAACATCATCGACGTCAGCCGCATCGCGATGGACGACCTTCAGGGCGCCAACGTCATGGGCGGCCCCGAGTTCAGCGAGGCGCAGGGCATCGGCGAAGTCACCGGAGCGTTGGACGACATCCAGGACATGATGAACGGGATCTTCGTCGGCTCGACCAACAACGGCATCCTCGCCGGCGACGACGACGGCACGAACGTCCCGATCTACGCGGGGCAGAACCGCACGGTCCTGTTGGACCTGGCAAGCGCGCTGACGCCAGTCGGCGGCGCGCTGACGCTCGGCGTCATCAGCGACCTCGAAGAGGAGCTGTCCGACGATCCGCGCGGCGTGGCGCCGGACGCATGGTTCGCGCCGAACAACCAGGTCACCAACTACGTTCGCCTGGTCGGTCCCGAGGCTGCGCTGCCGCTGGTGCGCTACAACGCGCCGCTCGCGGGAGGCGCCGCGGCTGTCGACGGCGGCGTGGATCGCGCACGCACCACCATCGGCGGAAAGCCGCTCTACGGCATCCCGGAACTTCTCGACACCGTGTTCCTGGGCCTGAGCATGGCAGACTGGTTCTTCATCAACCACCGCGTGCTGCGGCGCGACCCGCTGGCAATCACCGGCGACAGCGCGATGCGCGAGCAGATCAGCACGCGCGCCACGCTGGCATGTCTGCGGTCCCGCCACCAGGGCATCCTGACCGGCGTCAACGCCTAGCGGCCATGAAGAAGTCCAACCACGGATCGGCACAGACCTGCACAGGAGGAGAGCGCCGATGAACGCAGCAACGCAGCATGTCCAACAGCCCGACGTACTCGAAGAGTTGACGGCACCGCACCAGACCGCGCATGGGATTCCGCTCATCGAGCGGCTGCTCGCACTGCCGCACTCAACGGATTTCGGGAAGGTCGTCCGCAAGGCACTCGGTCCGAGGAACTACGCGCACGCTTGCGGCCACTACGGCGCAACCGCGGGCGGCGGCAAGTGCTCGCTGTGCGGCAGCGCCGATCCCAAGCGCATCGTAGGACCAGGGACAGGGGGCGACTGGTGCATCACGGACATCCTGCGACTGCCGTTCAAGGGGAGCGGACGCAACGGGTTGCGACTCCTGGATCCGATCGGCGGCATCAAGGGCAAGGCCTCGACGTTCGAGCCGCGCTTGCAGATGAAACTGCCGGTCGCGCTGGAGATCGTTCACCGCGAGCCGGACGGGCGCCCGACGCCCTGGACACTGAACGTCCAGGTCCCCAATCCTGAGGACGAAGCGAACAGCGCCGACAGCGACGGTGTCGAGCACCACACCGGCAACCAGTGGCGCGAACGCGCCGAGCGCACCTACGGGCTCGACGGCGCCGAGTTCATCCTGCCGCTCTACGATCCGATCCCGCAGGCGTCGGCGCTGTTTCTGCTCCGCGCGGCCGGCTGGTACGCGCGCAAGGGCGGCGAGACGACAAAGCGCTACATGCCCGTGGACCAGCGTCAGGCGCGGGCGTTCGAGGCTGACCTCGTGGTCCGCGACGAATGGCGGATCGTCGAGAAAGCCGCGCTCATCATGCACCCGGACTGGGCGCCGAACGCCGCCGAACGCCGTAGCCGGATCCGCGCGCTGCCCAAAACGGGACAGTCGGCGGCACCGGCACCGACCAACGGGCAGGAACTCGAAGCACTGCGACAGCAAAACGAGCAACTGGGGATGCGACTGGCCGAGCTTGAGAAAGCGGCGACCAGCGGCAAGGCCAGAGGAAACCACCACAAGGAAGCGGCCGACTAGCCGCGCAACCCCAAGGAGAACACCATGCTCAACCCAGCACCGGCAGGCGGCGGCGGACCTTCCTCGGTCCTCTGCCACGACGGCATCCTCGACACCTTCTACGTCCGCATGACGGGCAACGGCGTCGACGCCAACACCCTCTCCATCGTCAGCACGCGCACCGGGCATCCGACGGTGACGCGCGTGTACGAACTCGACACGGCGGCGGCGCCCGGGGCCATCACCGCAGGTCGCGTCCGCGTGGACATCAGCGGCGGCGCGACCGCCGCGCAGACCGTGACCGCCCTGGTCGCAGCCATCAACGGCGACGGCGACCGCGTGTGCGAGGCCGTGGACATCGGCGGCGACGTGTGCGCCCTGATCGCGATGACGACCGACTCGCAACTCACCGCGACGGTAGTGCTGACCAACGGCGTGCTGTCTGCGGCAGCGGCCGTCGGAGCGCAGGCCGAAGTGGGTTTCGGCCTGACGCCGATCAACTACACCGCGACGGCCGAGAACGTCACGGCCTGGGCGGTTCCGGCTCAGGTGACGGTCGGTGGCATCGAGAGCACCGCGACCCCGATCGTGGTGTCGGCCTGCATCGTCTCGGCAGCCGGTGGCATCAAGAGCGCCGCGACCGTCGACGTCATCCCGACCCAGGTCAACGGCAACAACTGGCTGATCGCCGTCGGCGACGCGGGCGCCACCATGGCGAACACGGACCTGTTGCGGCTGCTCATCCTCACGGCAGTCGAGTAGGGGGACACCATGGCACTCACCGAAGGCTTGGTTTCGACTCAACTCCGTGACGCAACGATCCTCGCAGCGGACCTCGCCCCCGGCTGTCTGTCGGCCGACGCGACGGGCCGCGCCCTCATGGCGACCAGCTACTTCGACCTGCCGGCCACGGTCCTGGGCAAGTTCGCGACGGACTGCTTCGACAACGCCACGCTGCTGCAACTGGTCGCCAACGCGGCGTTCGCCGCGCGCGACGCCACACGGGCGCTGTTCGCGGCGAACTTCCTGGGGACCACTGCGACGGCCCGTGCGCTGGTGCAGACCGGCTTCTTCGACACGGCCACCGTGCTCGACAAGTTCGCCGCCGGCTCGTTCACCACCGCGAACCTGATCAGCCTGATCCCGGCCGACGCGATGACCAACGCCGTGCTGATTCAGGCGGTGCTCGACGGCGCCTTCCAGGCCGATGCGGACTCGCGGGCGCTGTTCGCTGACCAGTTCGTGACGGGGGCGAAGATCGCCAACGACACGATCACCGACGCGGTCGCGCTGGCGGTCCACGCCGCGGACAGCTTCACCAACGCGGTACTGCTCAAGGCCGTGGTCAATGACGCGTTCGCGGCCGACGATGCCACCCGCGCGCTGTTCGCTGCGAGCTTCCTCGGCAACACGGCGACCGGCCGCGCACTGGTCGAGGCGGGTTTCTTCGATGCCGCGACGGTGCTGGACAAGTTCGCCAACGCCAGCGTCACGGTGGCGAAGCTGGCGACGGACGCCAAGACCCACCGGATCGGCGGCATGGGGCTGGACGACATCCCGGCGGCGACCGGCGCCGACCAACTCAACGTCTACATCCCCATGTTCACGATGCCGCAGGCCGG
>JBDRJH010000048.1:0-5124 GCA_043815125.1 Verrucomicrobiota bacterium | reverse complement strand
GCTGGCGGCCCGAGTCACGGCCGTGGCAACCTGCACCACCTGTTCCTTGGGAGCCGCCGTCGCTTGGAGCGTGGCGAGTTGGCGCCCGAGTTCGACGGCGCGGGCCTTGGCCGCTGTGGACAGGTTGGTTTCGCCCCTGGCGATGGCCTGCCGAAGCTGCTGCTGTCCGGAGGCCACAGCGGCAGATCGCAGGGACTGCGCCGCCGTGGCCGCGACCGTGGCCGGGGCAGCGCCGCGCAGCCCGGTGCCTGCACACCCGTCGCAGCCCCCGCGCAGCCCGTCCAGGATCAGCACGGTTTCGCCGAGACGCATGGCTACCTCACTGCTTCGCGATCACCAGATCGCCGATGAAGGAGATCCCGTAGACCTTGGAGTTGGTCGAAGCAGTCCACGCCCCCGGGCCTGTCGCGGAGACATCGACCGTGATCTCGGGAACGATCTTGCTTCCCGCCCGGAAGCGGTAGAACCCGTTTTCCCACACGAAGGGATGGGACGGGCTCAGGGCGCCGAGAAGCTCCGCGAAGCAGATCTTCGAGGAGAAGACGTTGAACCCCCGTCCCTCCTCCGTGCAGTTGAAGAACACCCTGGCCCAGTTGTCCGGGGTCTGGTCGGCCGCCGCTTCCTGCACGTAGGCCGCGATGCGCTTCAGGACGAAGTCGTGCTTCGGTGGGACGCTGATCGCTTCCGCCGACGTGGTGATGCCGCCCGTCGTGCTGATGAGCGACCAGAACCGGAAGTGATCGATCCGGAAGACCTCGGGCGAGAGTTCCCGCACGTCCAGGACGTGCTTTCGCTCTGCGCCCATGGTCTTGTCCGACGCCTCCATGATCCGTTCACGGAGTTCGGTGACAAGCTGGAGGTCTTCCCGCCCCGCGACGGGAAGACCGAGCAGCTTGACGGCTTCGCGCAGGTCCATGACCGCGCCTCCCGTCTAGTTGTGGGTGGAGGCGGCGCGGATCCGGCCGTGCAGCCAGCAGCGGATCGCGCAGGAGTCGGTGAGCGTGGGCGTCTCGGTGCCGGCGCCGGTCGTCACGAAGCCCGCGGTCACGGCCCAGGTGCGCCGCTGGAAGGTCAGCGTGCCCTCGACGTCGGTGTCGCCGTCGATGCGCTGCTCCTCCGTGAGCTTCGCCGCCGCCGCCGTGGCCGGCGTGCCGATGCTCACGATGCCCTGGTCGGTCTCGACGCTGTTGCCGGCGAGCCCGTACCCGGAGGGGTACTTGATCGCCGGGCCTTCCGAGATGTCGTGGTCGGAAAGCTGGAACTTGAAGTACGCGGAGTCCGCGATCTTCTTGATGTCCGACGGCTCGGGCGTGATGTTGCCGAACGCGTTGAGCACCTGGAGGCCGACGCGCTCCAGGTACATCACCTCGCCCTTGGGGATCCGGCGCGAGGTCTTGAAGTTCGTGTCGATCAGGAACTTCGAGGTCACGTCGCGGAAGAACTCCAGTTCGTGGCCGAGCGGAACCGCGTACGCGACGCCGACGGTGCCGAGGCCGACCGTGTCGTACTTGTCGTCCTCGCGAGAGGTCGCGATGTCGAAGATCTCCTTGGTGACGGGGTCCTGGAACCAGCCGTCCTTGCCTTCCACGGGGATGAGACCGGGCATGTTCTTGCTCCTTGCGCTGTTGATCAGGTTGAGGGGGTTAGGACAGCCACGACCCGAGGGCCGGGTCCTGGACCTTGCGAACGGTCACGCCGAAGCCGGACATGGTGCTCCGGTCGACGCTGCGCACCGATGCCGCGCCGAGCGCGCCGAGGTGCCGCTCCTCGGGCAGCAGGCCCGCGAGCGCCACGGCGGCCTCCGCGACGGCGTTCCCACCGTCGGCGAAGCCCAGCGTGATCGGCACGTTGGCGTAGCCGCTCACCGCGGTCGCGACCGCGAGCCCGCCGAGGCCACCGATCAGGCCGACGGCGAGTTGCGGCGAGAACCGGAACGCGAAGCCGCCGCCGAGGATCGCCACGCCGAGCACGATGCCGGCCTTGGCGAGCGGGGGCAGGTTCTGGAAGAACGCCGGCGCCCGCGGCAGCAGGAACGACCCGATCAGGATCGACCCGCCGGCCCCGGCAGCGACCATCAGCGACTCCTTGAACTGCTCCGGCGTGGGCAGGTAGGCTTCCAGCCCGGAACCGGAGAGGGGCGGGAAGTCCATGGGACCCTGAAGCGACTTCGACATGTTCGTTCCTCCGATGTGGGTGGTGCCGATGATCATCGGCAGCCCGGCTTTCTGGCACAGGTTCTTCAACCCGGGACCTGTCCCGGGCGGCCCGTAGGCGCTGCACACGCAGCGACCGTCCTTGCCGCCGGGCTTCACGGCGATGCATGCACGGCGGGACGCCATGGGCTACCGGCTCTTGACGAACCGGCCCCCCTTCCCGCGCTTCGGCGTCTTGCGCTTGGCGCCGCCCTTGCGGCTGGCCTTCTTCTTGCTGCTGGCGCGCTTCTTCGGCTTGGCCGCCGCCTTCGCCCACGGCGTCTTGCCGGCGCGGTAGCTCTTGGTGGAGTAGCTGTAGGGCCGCGTGACGGTCTTCTTCGCCTTGCCCCGCTTGCCCCGCTTGACCGTGCCGACGCCCGCCCGCTTGCGCATCGCTGCGCTCGGCGCCCCCGGCCCGGTCGCGTACTCGCCGCAGCGGATGACGCCGCTGGGCGACTTCGCCATCGCGACGCACCGCATCACGTCGCCCTTCAGTTCGTTCAGCGACGCGAGAGCCTGCTTCGACATTCCGCTCATGGTGTGTCCTTTCGGATGCTCATGTTTTGAACCAACATGGCAACGCTACTCTGCCGGAAACTCTGTGTCAAGTGCTTGTAGACAACCCCGAAGTCGTCAGGTAGATTCGCGTTATGGCAATCTCGATCCGATCCCTCGGTTTCAACGCGCTCGGGGGCCTGCCGTCCTGCGTGGACAAGAATGGAACCGCGGTGGCGATTCCGACCACGCTGGCGAACCCGTCGGTCCTGAAGTACACGACGCCCCGTCAGAAGAACAACCAGGTCGGCGCCCTCCAGTGCCTGCTGATGGCGACAGGCTTCCGGCCCCGCTTGCGGCCCGACGGCGTGACCGTGAACATCGACTACGACTTCGGCCGCACAACCGAGTCCGAGGTCAAGGCGTTCCAGCGCTCGAAGGGGCTCTCGCCCGTGGACGGTCAGGTTGGCAACCTGACGACGTGGCCCGCGCTGCGCGCCGCGGCGTCGAACGGCGGGGCAGTGCAGCCGGGGCCGCCGGTGACGCCGACGACGGAACCCATCGCCACGACCGCGACGCTGACCGACATCCTCAACGCCGCGCAGCGGCGCTTGGCTCTCGCCAAGGCGATTCCGATCCCCCCGCTGTCGGCCTACCAGTCGCAGAAGCGCACGGCCGCGATCACCCAGTACGAGTTGGTCGTCTCGATGACGACGCGCTACATCGCCGCCCCTCCCGGAGGCGCATGGGAGGTGGAGGAATGGCGGGAGGCGCAGGCGGATCTTCGCCAAAAGCTCAGGTGGGGTGACGAAGCGTACCTCGAAGCGACGCGCACGGCCGCCCCGCCGCCGACGGTGACGTGTCCGAAGGGGCAACGTCTCGTCGGATCGACGTGCGTTCCGGTCGAGGCGCCGGGGCCGACGGTGACGTGCCCGGCCGGTCAGCGGCTCGTGGGTTCGGTGTGCGTCCCGATCGAGGCGTCGCTGCCGACCGACCCGATCTGCGGTCCCGGAGAGATCCTGGTCGCCGCCGGGTCGCGCTTCGCTCGCTGCGAACCGGTGCAGACGTCCGACCCCGTGGAGGGCGGGATGGGCATCGGCAAGATCCTGCTCGGCGTCGGCCTCGCGCTGCTCGGATTCCGTGCGCTCAAGGGGCGGCAGTCCTCGTCGGTCCAGGGTCTGTCGGCCCCGCGCATGGTCCCGCGTCGCTCGCCGCGGTCCCGCAAGGGGAACGGGCTGTCCGGCGCCCGCACGGTGACGTTCAACCGCGGCAAGCCCAACGAGAAGACCGTCACCTTCCGCACGTAGCACCATGCCGCAGTCCCTTGCCAAGGCCGGCGACGACGCGGCGGACTGGACCGTCGCCGTCTACGTCGAGGCCCTCGCGCGACGGCACGTCGCCCTGGCCCGGATCTGGATCGTCACGAAGAAGCTGGCGCCTCGGATGACGCCGGCCGATCGACGCCGCTGGAACGATGTCTACCTGCACCAGGTCGCCAGGCTGTTCCAGATCGCGCAGTACCTCCGCAACGGAACCGCCGAACCGCCGGTCCCGCGCCCCATCGGGCACTTCCCGAAGGTTCCAGGGTGCGTGGTCAATAAGGATACGATCCTGCGGCAGATGGCGCTCCTGCCGTCGTTCGTCGCGGTGCTGCCGGAGAACGACTCCGGCGAGGCCAGCGAGACGGTCGAGAAGGCGCTGCGGCAGCTTCTGGTCCGCGGCGAAAAGCCGAAGGACGCGGTCCTGGCCGCGAAGGTCGCCTCACGCGACATCGTCGCCGGTTTCCTGAACGACGGGGTGGCGATCGACCAGTACGTGCTCGCGCTCCAAGACGTCGCGAAGGGCAGCCGGGGGCTCGCCGGGCTCTCGCTGAAGGACGTGCCGTGGGGCGCGATGCTGATCGCGGCAGGGGCCGGGCTGGCGACGGGGACGGCGTGGTGGTTGATGAAGAACTCACCGAAGGAGACGACACGATGACCTCCCTCAAGATTCGCTGCGGGACCCACACCCACAACCTGCACTTCTGCAACGCCAACGAAAAGCAATCGTTCATCGAGGACATGGCGCATGGTCTCGTCTACGGCTGCGCGCACTACCAGCGTGCGGAAAGCATGCCGAGGTGCGCGTACTGCGGGGACACGCACTTCGGGAAGCGAACGCGCCCGTCGCTCGGCGAACCATCCCGTCAGCGCCTCGCTGTCTCAGGATGGCGGATCATCGAACAGGTCCCGTCCGGAGGCTGGCGCCCCGCCATCGAAGCCCCGCGGTACTTCAAGACGAAGGAAGAAGCTGTCGTGGTGGCGAAACGCCTCGCCGCGAAGTACGACCGCATGGGGCACACGCATCGGGTCCACGTCGAGTTCGTTCCCGACGTCGGATCACCGCCCGCATTCTACGGCCTCTCCGGCGCCCCGATGTCCACCATCGCCCTGTCCGG
>JBDRJH010000047.1:0-6307 GCA_043815125.1 Verrucomicrobiota bacterium | reverse complement strand
GTGGATCCGCCGACGGCCCACGCGTTCATCGACGAGGTGTGCGCCTCCGTGGCGGCGGCGGGTTTTTCGCGCGTGGTGCTCTGCAACGCCAGTCCTTGCAACGAGGCGCTCTGCGACGTGGCCGCGCGCGACCTTCGCATTGAACGCGGGCTGCAGATGTTTTGTGTTAATTTGAGCGCGCTGCGAATCGATTGCGGCGCGTCAAACGAGGTCGATTGGAGCGAGGCTGGCGCGCGCCTGGCCGCATTGTTCGGCGAGATCGCGCGAAGGCCTCCGCTGGCCGCCGGCGGTCGCCTGGAGGTCCGGGGATGAGTCGTCAACGCAACCTCTGCGCGATGACGCGCGCGCAAATCGCCGCGCTGCCCGACAAGGCGTGCGCGCCGGTCATCGTGACCACCGGCGCGATCGAGCAACACGGCCCGCACCTGCCCCTGGCCTTCGACGCGCTGATGGGCCAGGTGTGGCTGGAGCGCGTGCTGGCGCTGCTGCCCGACGAGGCTTCGTGCTACGTCGGCCCGCCCATCACGATTGGCAAGAGCAACGAGCACACCGGGTTTCCCGGCACGCTGACGATCTCCAAGGAGACCCTCCGGCTCCAGTTGCTGGCCATCGCGCGCCAACTGGCGGCGTGGGGTTTCACGACGCTGGCCATCCTCAACACCCACGGCGGCAACACCTCCGTGCTGCACTACACGCTGCGCGAGATCGAGGCGGTGTGCGGGTTGCGCGCGGTGTTGCTGCGACCCGACGTGCAACTCGACCCGCCGCTCCCTCCCCAGGAGGCGGCCTACGGTTTTCACGCCGGCGAGCTGGAAACCTCGTGGCTGCTGGCCGCCGCGCCTCACCTCGTCGACATGGCCAAGGCCGTCCGCGAACACCCGGCGCGCCTCGACGACCCCGGCGAACTGCGACCCGAGGGCGCGCCCGCGACCTTTGCCTGGGCTTCGCAAGACCTGTCGCGGTCCGGCGTCATGGGCGACGCCACCGCGGCCACCGCGGAGAAAGGCGCGGCGTGGATTGCGCAGTTGGCGGCCGGTTACGCCGCTTGTATAACCGAACTCGCGACCCCCGCGGGGAAATCCTGATTTTATATGCACCACACGCTCACCTCCGAACCGCTTGTGCATCGCTGGGACAACACCACCCCGCCGCGCCTGACCGTGGCGCCCGGCGACACCGTCACGTTTCAATGCGCCGATTCCAGCGGCTGGCAGGTGCAGCCCGGCTGGACCGTCGCCGACTTCAAGGCGCGGTTCGACCCGCTCCAGGTGCACGCGCTCACCGGCCCCGTGGCTGTCGACGGCGCCGCGCCCGGCGACATGCTCGAAATCAAGATCGAGGCGTATCAACATCATGGATTCGCCTGGACCAGCCTCATCCCCGGACTCGGCCTGCTGCCGGAGGATTTTCCCGACGCCCACCTCATGACCTGGAGACTCGAGGAAACGCTCACCCGCAGTTTCCCGGGCGCGACGCTCGACCTGCATCCCTTCGCCGGCATCATCGGCCTGCAACGCGCCGAACCCGGCGAGTTTCGCACCCGCGCGCCCGGTGCCTTCGGCGGCAATCTCGACGTGCGCCAACTCACCGCCGGCACCACGCTTTTCCTGCCGGTGTTCACCCCCGGCGGCGGCCTGCTTGCTGGCGATTGTCACGCCGCGCAGGGCGACGGCGAAGTCTGTATCAACGGCATGGAGGCTCCGATGGACGTGACGCTCACCCTGAAACTCCACAAGGCCCGCGCGCCCAAGGGCCCCTACGCGATCTTCCCCGGCGGCTTCACGCCCGCCCGCTACGCGACCAAGCCCTGGCACCTCTTCATCGAGTCCGACGAGAATCCACGCGAGGCCTGCAAGCGCGTCGTGCGCCGCGCCATCGAGTTCATCGTTGAACGGCTCGGCGTGACGCCCGAGATGGCCTACACGCTCTGCAGCGTCGTGCTCGACCTGAAAATCAGCCAACTCGTCAACGTGCCCACCACCACCATCACCGCCTGCCTGCCCGAGGCCATCTTCGACTGAGTGGGATACGCATTTTCGAACAACCACGGATTACTCGGATGACACGGATATAACCAACCTGCTGATTTCTCGTTCTGTAATCCGTGCGCATCCGGGCAATCCGTGGCTAAAAACCCACCGCTCATAACCGTTTAAATCATGTCCGCCATCGAAGCCAAACTCGCCGAACTCGGCCTCACCCTGCCGGCCGCGCCCGCCGCCGGCGGCAACTACGTGCCGCACCGCATCAACGGCAACACGCTCATCCTCTCCGGCGTCATCAGCATGCGCGACGGCATCGTGACCCACGCCGGCCAGGTCGGCGCCGGTATTCAAACCATCGATACCGGCCGCGCCGCCGCGCAGGTCTGTGCGCTCAACGTGCTCGCCGCCATCAAGGCCGCGCTCGGCGACCTCGACCGCGTGAAGGAGTTTTTATACGTCGGCGGCTACGTGAACGCCGTCGCCGGCTTCGACTCCAGCCCGCAGGTCATCAACGGCGCCAGCGACCTGTTCGTGAAACTCTACGGAGACGCCGGCAAACACGCGCGCGCCGCCGTGGCGGTAGCCGGCCTGCCGAAAAACGCCACCGTGGAAATCCAGGTCACCGTTAGCTTCGAGTGAGCGCGACATGACGTTCGCCGACTGGAAACGACTGTCGCCGGAGGAGGCCGCCCGCCGGGTCCACACCCAAGCGGCGTTGCTGTCCGAGGCGCAACGACGAGCCGTTTTCGCAATGTTGGCCTGCGAGGCGGAGATCTCCGGACGCTTGGCTCATGTGAAGTCGGACGAAGGGTTGGCCGGAATCCCGTTTGTCGTGAAGGACGTCTTCGATGTCGCCAGCTGGCCCACGCGCGCAGGATCGACGTTTCTCAATCAAGTGCGCCCGACGCCGAAGGACGACGGCGCGCTGGTGGCGCGGCTCCGCGAGACCGGCGCCATTCTCGCGGGCAAAACCCATCTGCACGAATTTGCCTACGGCATCACCGGCGAGAATCCGCACCACGGCGACGTCGAGCATCCGCGATTCCCCGGCCGCACCTCCGGCGGCTCCAGCAGCGGCAGCGCGGCGGCGGTGGCCGCGGGCGTGGTGCCGCTGGCGTTCGGCACGGACACGGCAGGATCGATTCGCGTGCCGGCGGCGTTTTGCGGACTGTTTGGCTTTCGCATGACGCCGCATCATCCGTGGATCGCGGATGCGTTTCCGCTGGCGCCGAGCTTCGACACCGCGGGCTGGTTCACTGCCAACGCCGGCGACATGGCCACGACACTGGCGACGTTGCTGGGATCGAAACCAACCGGTCGCAAACCGCGCGGCGCCTGGTTGCCGTTTGCCGATGTGGACCCGGCGCTGGACGCAGCGCAGACACAGGCCGCGTTGACCATGGCCGAGCCGATGGAGAGCACGTTGGCAGTCCGTTTGCGTGAGGTCTTTGCCGAGGCACCGGCGATCTTCAACGCCCTGCGCGCTCCCGAGGCCTGGGCCGTTCACGCCGCGTGGGCGGATAAATGGAAGTCGTCTTACGACCCTGTGGTCTGGGCACGCGTGGATGCCGGGCACCATGTGACGGCGGAGGCCATGTCCGCCGCCCGCGTGGCGTTGGAGCGCCTGCAGTCGACTCTCGATGAGGTCTGGCAGACCTACGATTTTCTGGTGTTGCCGGCGACCCCTTGCGTCGCGCCGACGAAGGCCGAGTGCACGCAGGCGACGCGCGACCGCATTTTCCGTCTGACGACGCCGGTCAGCGTGGCCGGACTGCCGGCGTTGACGGTGCCGGTGATGTTGCCGGACGGATTCTCAACCGGACTGCAAATCGTGGCCCCGGCGGCCGACTCGCCGGTCTTCGCCGACGTGTTGGCGCAGTGTTTATGAAACTCATCCGACACCACACACCCGACGGCCCGGCCTGGGCGGCGTTGCAACCGGACGGCACCGCGCGCGCCGTCGACGGCGATCTGTTCAGCGAGTGGAGCGTGAGCACGCGCGCCGTGGAGATCGGACCGTTGCTCGCGCCGGTCGCGCCCGCGGCGATTTTCGGCATCGGCCTCAACTACCGCCAACACGCCGAGCAACTGGGCGTCGCGTTGGTGCCTCATCCCTTGGTCTTCATGAAAGCCGGCAACACCGTGCAGTATCCCAACGGTCCCATCGAGATCCCGCGCACGCTGGCCAGCGAGGCGGTCGACTACGAAGGCGAGCTGGCGGTCATCATCGGCAAGGCCTGCAAAAACGCCACGCGTGAGACCGCCCTCGAGCATGTGCTCGGCTACACCGTGGCCAACGACGTGTCGGCGCGCGACTGGCAGTTCAAACTCGGCGGCGGCCAGTTTTGTCAGGGCAAGACCTTCGACACGTTTTGTCCGCTGGGCCCGTTGCTCGTGACCGCCGACGAGCTTGGCGACGGCTCCGGGCTGGCCTTGCGCACGACGGTCAACGGCGAGCTTAGGCAGGAGGGCAACACGTCCGACCTGATTTTCGACGTGCGAGCGCTGATCGTGTTTCTCAGCGCGAGCAAGACACTGCTTCCCGGCACCGTCATCCTGACCGGCACGCCCGGCGGAGCAGGTCATACCATGAAGCCGCCGGCGTATTTGAAAAACGGTGACACGGTGAACGTGGAGATCGAGCGTATCGGCACGCTCACCAATCCCGTGAGCGATGAGTGCCGCGAGCAGTTCTAGGGCGTTTCAGGCAAAACAGTGGCCCGGCCCCGGGTTTTGCTGGCGATGCGCGTTCAACGACAGGCCGGAGGAATGCGCGTCATTGCCGGGGCACCGGACTGTCACGCCAATGTCAGCACCGCGTAGTTGCGCTTACCCTTGCGCAGCAGGATGTGTTTGCCGAAGAGCAGGTCGGCGGCGCTGAGCGCGCGGGTCGGGGACTTCGGGTCGCACTTGACGTTGTTCACGTAGACGCCGCCGGCCTCGATATCCTTGCGCGCGGCGCCCTTGGAGGCGGCCAGGCCGGAGTGGACCAGCAGCTCGGTGAGCGCAGTGCCGGCGCCGTCGTTGGCGGAGAGTTGTTCGGCGGTGATCGTGGCGGTGGGCACTTCGCCGACGACATCGTTGAACGTCTCCTCGGAGGTGTCGCCGATCTCGGCGCCGAAGAGGATGGCGCTGGCTTTGAGCGCGGCGTCGAGCGCGGCCTGGCCGTGGACCAGCGCGGTGACTTCGCGGGCGAGGGCCTTGTGGGCTTCGCGGGCGCCGGGGTTGGCGGCGTGGGCGGCCTCGAGTTGCTCGATCTCGGCGCGGGGGAGGAAGGTGAACTTGCGCAGGTATTCGCAGACCTTGGCGTCCTCGGTGTTCACGAAGAACTGGTAGAACTTGTAGGGGCTGGTTTTCTGCGGATCGAGCCAGACGGCGCCGGAGGCGGTCTTGCCGAACTTGGTGCCGTCGGACTTGGTGATGAGCGGGAAGGTCCAGCCCCACGCGTTGGTTTCGTGGCCGAGTTTTTTGCGGATCAGGTCGGTGCCGGCGGTGAGGTTGCCCCATTGGTCGGATCCGCCGATCTGCAGTTCGCAATCAAACGTCCGCCGCAGGTGCAGGAAATCGTAGGCCTGCAACAGCTGGTAGCTGAACTCGGTGTAGCTGATGCCGCTGTCGCCCTCCATGCGGGACTTCACGGAGTCCTTGGCGAGCATGACGTTGAGCGAAAAGTATTTTCCGACGTCGCGCAGGAACTCGAGGAAACTGAAGGGGGCGATCCAGTCCGCGTTGTCGACCAGCCGGGCGGGGTTGGCGGCGACCTCGAAGTCGAGCAGCTTGGCAAGCTGGGCTTTGATGCAGGCGATGTTGTGGTCGAGTTGTTCGCGGGTCAGCAGGTTGCGTTCGGAAGAACGCCCGGAGGGATCGCCGACCATGCCGGTGGCGCCACCGGCCAGAGCGATGACGTGGTGGCCTGCGAGTTGAAAGCGGCGGAGCATCAGCTGGCCCATGAGATGGCCGACGTGAAGCGAGTCGCCGGTGGGGTCGAAGCCGCAATACAGCGTGATCGGTCCCTCGCTCAGGCGCTTGTTGAGCGCGTCAAGGTCGGTGCAGTCGGCCAGCAGGCCGCGCCATTGGAGGTCTTCGATCAGGTGCATGGGCGTAAAGAGGGGAGCAAAACGAGGGTGGGGGAGCGCCCGCAAGGACGATTTGCCCGCCGCGTCCGCGTGAGCGGCGCTAATGTCGGCCGCGGCGTCGCTGCAAAGGTCGCTTATGACGGGAAAAACGGATTGCGAGCCCTCCGCCGCCGACTCTAACTCTGCTTTTCCCGCGAGCCGCCCATGGCGGTTCAACTTCGAACACATTCACCCATCTCCCAGCAT
>JBDRJH010000046.1:0-11958 GCA_043815125.1 Verrucomicrobiota bacterium | reverse complement strand
TACTTCACCGACGGCGCGGTGCTGGGCTCGCAGGCATTTGTCGCGGCTCATCTGGAAACCTACCGGCGCACCCAAGGCCGCCGCGAACGCACCGCACCGCGACCGTTGCCGGACCTGACCGACTGGGGCGACCTGAACACCCTGCGCGGCCTGCGCAAAAACACCTTCGGCTGAACCCGGCGGCATAAGCATCCGGCTTTCCCTAGGGCAGGGACCCGTGGCACTAGGCAGGCGCGGCAAATCCGCCGCTTGGAAAACGGCGCAGCCCGGGCGCGTTCACAACGGCAACTCGATCTGGTCGGCGGTGAGGCCGAGGCGGGCCTGATGGCTGAAGTAGTGGTCGCTGAGCAACGGGTGCAACGCGTCGAGCCGGCCGCGCAATTCGCCGAGGTGGTCGCCGATGGTGGGGGTGACGGGCTCGGGCGTGAAGTAGTCGGAGAGGCGCAGCGAGGCGAGGAAGTGCAGGTCCTTCTCGACTTGGCTGACCGGCGCGTTGGGCTCGGTCTCGCCGAGGTCGTGATGGATGGCCTTGAGGCTGTTTTTGATCTGGTGTAGCAGGTGGAAGATACTGCGCGGGGCGTAGAGTTCCTGCAAAAACAGTTCGGCGACCTGACGGGGCTGGCTGCGGGTTTGGTAGAGGCGGCGGTAGGCGTCCTGCGACCCGAGCATACGTAGGAGCGCGGAGAGCTCGGGGTTGTCGCGGTAGGCGTTTTCGTCGACGGGGGCCAGGTGGCGGTGAAGGCTTTCGTCGTGCGCGCCGAGGATAGGGCGGAGGGCGGCGCAGGTCATTGAGGCGCGTTCAAGGCAGGCGCCGATGCGGAGGAACTGCCAGCCGGCGTCGTGCAACATGGTGCGCTCGGCGGTGCTGAAAAAGGCGTTGGTCTCGGTCAGCACGGCGGCAAGGGCGTCACCGGCGGCCGACGCGCGATCAGAGCCGTGACGGAGCGGGTCGAGCCGGCCGCGCAGGCGCACGAGCACGCTCCAGGCCTCGGGGCTGACGTGGTCGCGCAGCTGGCGGGCGTTTTCGTAGGCCCAGCTGACGGAGGAGAAAATTGAACTCGGATTGGTGGCGTCGAGCGTCATGCGCCAGGTCAGGTCGGGGCCGAGCGTGGTGACGGGGGCGGTGCGGGCGTTGAGTTTTTCGGCGGCGTGGCCGGTGGCTTCGAGCAGGCCCCGCCAGACGGGCAGCCAGCGGCGGCGGTCGCGCGCGGGAACCTCCTCCATGGCGACGTCCTCGAGGATGGAGAGCATGCGGGCGGTGTTTTCGGCGCGCTCGAGGTAGCGGCCGAGCCAGCAGAGGTGCTCGGCGGCGCGGGAGCCGAGGGTATGCACGCGCACGCCGGTGTCGGCGGACTCGAGGTCGGCGATGCTGCCGGTGCTGTGGGCGTCGAGTTGCACGAGCACATCGGCGGTGTGGCCGACGCGGTCGCGGTCGGGGCCTTCGTCGCCGAGGTGGATCAGCCCGCCGGGGAAAACGTCGAAGCGCCGGCCGAGGCAGAGGACAAACGAGCTGAGGGTGAAGGCGCCCTTGCCGGGCAGGGGTTGCGCGACGAAGGCGTGCGGGTTTTGGCGAACGGCGGGGGCGAGGCCGCGGGCGGTGACGAGGTTGGTGTGCAGGCCGCGCACGGGAGTTTGCCAGGGGAGGGGGTCGTGGGCCGGGCGGATGCGCAGGGAGCCGAGGTGGTCGAGGGTGTGCTCGAGCTGATCGTGATCACCCAGGGTGTAGGTGGGCAGCGAGGGGAGGAGGGGTTTCTCGGAGAAGTAGTAGCGCAGGAGCTGCGGGAGGTAGGGCTCGAGGGCGCGGCTCTCGGCGACGCCGGCGCCGATGGCGTTGGTGAGGGCGACGTTGCCGGTGCGGATGCACTGGAGCAGGCCGGGGATGCCGGCGGTCTCGCGGTCGGTGGAGAAGACGACGGGGTCGATGTAGGCGTCGTTGAGGCGGCGGTAGATGACGTCGACGCGCTCGAGGCCGGCGACGGTCTTGAAGTAGACGCAGTTGTCGATGACGAGCAGATCGTCGCCGCGGGCGAGGGGCAGGCCCATCTTGCGCGCGAGGAAACTGTGCTCGGAAAAGAACGGGTCGCGCGGACCGGCGGTGAGCACGACGATCGACGGCGCGGTGTCCTGCCGGGGCGAGAGGGCGCGGAGGGCGTCGAGCAGGACGAGGGGGAAATTGATGACGCTGTGGTAGTCGGGCAGCGCGCGGTAGAGGTCGCCGGCCTCCTGGGTCATGAAACGGCGGTTTTGCACCGCGTAGCTCAGGCCGATGGGGGTGTTGGCGCGGGTCTGGGTGAAGCGCCAGCCGGCGTCGTCCTTGACCAGGTCGAAGCGGAGGAGATTGGCGGGGTTGGTGCGGCCGGGGTCGACGTTGAGACAGGGGCGGCGGAAGTAGGGATCGGCGAGCACGAGCTCCGGGGGGAGGATCTTTTCGTGCAGGACGCGTTGCTCGGAGTAGAGGTCGCGCAGGAGGGCGTTGACGAGGCGGGCGCGCTGGGTGACGGCCGCGGAGAGCAGGCTCCACTCTTCGGAGGAGATGACGAGCGGCTGGGGGTCGAGGTCCCAGAAGGGGCCGGTCTCGCGGGCGCTGGGGGAGAGGTCGGTGAGGCTGGCGTCGCGGATGGACAGGCGTAGCCGGCTGCGCAGGGAACGCAGTTGCGACGGGTGGAGTTTGGGCGAGCTCTGGGTCCGCGGAGACATGAAAGGCGCGAGGTTGTCGGGAGGGTGGCGCCTGAGCAAGGAGCAAGCCAGTCCGGCGCGGGAAACGGGCAAGACGCTCATTTGCGCCTTGTTACCGGCGCGCGGAGGCGGTGATGCTGGGCGGATGCTGCCGCTTTGGGACACGGAACCGCACCACCGCCGGCCGGTGATCACGTTGTTGCTCATCGGGGCGTGCCTGGCGGTCTTCGTGAAGGAGCTGGCGGTGGCCGCGCAGGGCGAGGCGGCGCTGGAGGCGTTCGTGGTGCGCCACGGGCTGGTGCCGGCGCGGCTGTTGGCGGGCTGGCGGAGCGCGGAGGAGTGGGGGACGGTGTTCTCGTCGATGTTTTTGCACGGGGGCTGGTCGCACTTGCTGGGCAACTGCTGGTTCCTGTGGGTGTTTGGCAACAACGTGGAGTGCCGGCTGGGCCATGTCCGCTATCTGGGACTTTACGCACTGACCGGCGTGGCGGCGGCCACGGCGCAGGTGCTGGCGGGGCCTGGCTCGGAAGTGCCGATGGTGGGGGCCAGCGGGGCGATCTCGGGGGTGCTGGGCGCCTACCTGATCCTGTGCCCGCGGTCGTGGGTGGTGACGCTGGTGCCTTGGGTGGTGCCGATCATACCGGTGCCGGCGGTGGTGTTTTTGGTGCTGTGGTTCGTGCTGCAGGCTTTGAACGGTGTGGGCGTGCTCATGGGCAACGCCGACATCGAGGCCGGGGTGGCCTGGTGGGCGCACGCGGGCGGGTTTTTGGCGGGGGCTTTGCTGGCGAGCCGAATGCGCCGTCGCCGGTGAGCCCGGGTCCTGCCGCATCCAAGGTTGCCAACAGGGTCAAAAGACCAAAGCTCGGCCCCCAACATGCTCAAAAAGTTAATCTCGAAGCTGCGCCAGACCCTGGCTCCTTCGTCCGGCAAGACTCCCGAATCCCAGCCCGCCTCCACGCACCCAGCGCTCGTCAAGGCCGCGGCCCAGTCTGCCAAACCCCCTCGCAAGCGCCGTCCGCGTGACGACGAAAAGTCCGGCGAACGCCCCGCCAAGTCCGAGCGCCCGCAGTCCGATCGTCCGCAGTCGGGCGGCGGCGAGCGCAAGGGCGGCGACCGCCCCCGCCGTGAGCGCGGCCCCCGTCCCGTCGAGGCCGGCGGTCCCCGCGGACGTCGGGGGCCTCGCGCCGACAAGCCCGCCCGTCCCGAGCGCCACGAGGAGATCGCGCGTCCCTCGATCAAGCCCGCCGTGCCGGTCGACATTCCCCCGCAGGACACCGCGTTCAGCAAACTCGGCTTGGGCGACGCGGTCGCCTACGCCGTCGCCGAGATGGGTTACGACGCCCCGACACCGATCCAGGCGCAGGCCATCCCGGTGGTCCTCGCCGGGCGCGACGTGACCGGCTCGGCCCAGACCGGCACCGGCAAGACCGCGGCCTTCGCGCTGCCGATCATGCAACGCCTCGGCGCGCACGGCGCCAAGCCGCGCTGCCTCGTGCTCGAGCCCACCCGCGAACTCGCCCTGCAGGTCGAGGAGGCCTTTCACAAATACGCCAAATACACCGACCTCGACGTCACCGTCGTGTATGGAGGTGTTGGATACGGCAAGCAACGCGACGACCTCAAGCGCGGCGTCGACGTGATCGCGGCCACCCCCGGCCGTCTGCTCGACCACATCGAGCAGGGCACGCGCAGCCTCGACTCCATCGAGATCCTCGTGCTCGACGAGGTGGACCGGATGCTCGACATGGGCTTCCTGCCCGACGTGCGCCGCATCGTGCAAAAGTGCCCGGCCGCCCGCCAGACCCTGTTCTTCACCGCCACGCTCCCGCCCGAGCTCGCGCAGCTCGCCGGCTGGGCGCTCAAGGATCCGGTGGAGATCAAGATCGGCCAGCGTCGCTCGCCGGCGGAGACGATTTCCCACGCCTTCTACCCGGTGGTCGCGCCGCAGAAATTCGACCTGTTGATCGAGCTGCTCACCCGCACCGACTTCAAGAGCATCATCATCTTCACGCGCACCAAGATGGGCGCGGACCGCATCGCGCACCGCCTGCAGGCGCAGCAGCACACCGTCGGCGTGATCCATTCGGACCGCAGCCAGCGCGAGAGCGTCGAGGCCCTCGACGGCTTCAAGTCCGGCAAGTTCGAGGTGCTGGTGGCGACCGACATCGCCGCCCGCGGCCTCGACATCGCGGGCGTCTCGCACGTCATCAACTACGACGTGCCGGAGAACGCCGAGGACTACGTGCACCGCATCGGCCGCACCGGCCGCGCGCAGACCACCGGCGACGCGTTCACCCTCGTGACCGAGGACGACGTGCGCAACGCGCGCTCCATCGAGCGCTTCATCGGCGCGAGCATCGAGCGCAAGAAGCTCGACGGTTTCCCCTACGTCTACTCGGCGTTGTTCGATGAGAACGCCCTGGCGGAGGCCGAGATCGCGCAGCCCAAGCCCGCCGGCCGGCTGGTCCGCGGAATGCGCGGCGGTCGTCGCCCGCGGTAGCGCCCGGCTGCCGGTTGGGGGCAGGCAATCCGGAATTGTCGGGGCGTCGCTTGCGGCCCCCCGTTCGGTGTGCCGTGGAAAAGCCGGCCATCGGTTGGTGAACGAGCTGACTGTAGGCCCTCACCTTGGTGAGGCTGAGCGGACGCGGGTATACGACTATGGTTTGTTTACGCCCAACGCGGCGCGGACCAAGGCCCCCACACCCAACCCACGACGTTATTCGGAGTGCCTTAGGCCGGCTGGCCGTGACGGATGATGGCCTGCTCGATGTCGCCGAGCTTGATCGGCTTGGTGATGAAACCGTCCATGCCGGCCTCGAGGCACTCCTGTCGGTTGGCCTCGTGGGCGTTGGCCGTGAGGGCGATGATGCGGGGCTGCTCGTTGTCGGAAAGCAGGCGGCGGATGCGACGGGTGGCCTCAAGCCCGTCCATCTCGGGCATGTGCAGATCCATGAAAACAAGGTCGTAATGCCGGCTTTGCAGGCTGGCCACCGCCTCCAGACCGTTGGCCACGGCGTCGGCCTGGTAGCCGAGCCGGTCGAGGAAACGCAGGGCGACCTTCTGATTGACGAGGTTGTCCTCGACCAGCAGCACGCGCAGCGGGAAACGCACGGAGAGCAGGATGGGCGCGCTGTCGGCCGCGGGGAGGGCCGGGGTGCCGGCCGCCGCGGGGTTGCACAGCTGTTGCAGCGCGCGCAGCAGGGACTGGGTCTTGACCGGTTTGTTGAGGGTGACGGGCGGGGGCGGACCGGAGGGCGGTTGGGCGGTGTTTTTGCCCGCGCTGACTTGCCAGGCGACCTTGCAGCCCGCGAGGTCGAGTGCCGCGATGAGGGCGGAGTCCTGCGCGAAGGCGCCGTCGATGAGCGCGGCGGTGACGGGATGCGCGGCGTCCGCGAGGCGGGCGAGGGCTTCGGCGGAGGTCTTCATCGTGACCGGTCGCGAGCCTCCGGCGGCGAGCACGGCGTGGTAGCGGCAGCGATTGACGGGGTTCGGATCGAGCACGATCACGTCCCGGTCGATCAGCGCGGGGGGCAGCGGCGGGGTGGCGTCCGGCATGCCGTCGGAGGCCTCCAGGTGCAGATCGACGGTGAAGGTGGAGCCGACACCGGGTGTGCTGTCGACCTGGATCTCGCCGTCCATCAACCGGCAGAGGCGCTCGCAAATGACCAGGCCCAGGCCGGTGCCGCCGTATTTGCGCGTGGTGGAGGAATCGACCTGGGAGAACGGCTTGAATAGGCGGTCGCGCCGATCGGCGGGGATGCCGATGCCGGTGTCGGCGACCTTGAACTCAAGGCGGCCGGGCGCGGTCGTCCGCACCTCGATGGAGATGCTGCCGCGGTCGGTGAACTTGACGGCGTTGTTCACGAGGTTGGCCAGAATCTGGCGCAGGCGGGTGATGTCGCCGTCGACCCAGGCCGGCGTGTCGGGCGACATGCAGTAGCCCAGTTCGATGCCCTTGGCCATGGCGGGCGCGGCGAACAGGTCGAGCGTCTCCTCGATGCACACGGCGAGGTCGAAGGGCACGTGCTCGAGGTCCATGTGACCGGCCTCGATCTTGGAGAAGTCGAGGATGTCGTTGATGATGGTCAGTAGTGAGTCTCCGGATACGCGGATGGTGTTGACGCAGTCGCGCTGGTCGGCGGAGAGCGGCGTGTCGAGCAGCAGGGAGGTCATGCCGATGACGCCGTTCATGGGGGTGCGGATCTCGTGCGACATGGAGGCGAGGAACTCGCTCTTGGCGCGGGAGGCCTCGTCGGCCTCGGCCTTGGCGCGGCGCAGCTCGAGCTCGGTCTGCACGCGGGCGGTGATGTCGGCCTGGATGGTGATGAAGTTCTCGATGGCGCCCTGCTCGTCGAAGACGGGCTGGAGTTCCAGGCGCAGGTGGTAGTCGCGGCCGGACCGGGAGCGGTTGGTGACGTCGCAGACCAGGCCGCGGCGGCGGGCGAGGGCGTCGAGGATGAGGCGGCGGGTGGCCTCGGGCGTGTCGGCGCCGGTCACGTAGTCGACCAGCGGCTTGTCCTGCACAGTCTCGAGGGTGTGGCCGAGGATGCGTTCGAAGGATTCGTTGATCCACTCGATACGGCCCTCGGGGGTGGCGATGATGACGAGGTTGTCGGTGCGGCTGGCGACGAGGGCGAGTTTGCGGGCGGAGGCCTGGCTGGCGCGCAGGGCGGCTTCGGCGGCGCGGCGTTCGGTGATGTCCTGCACGGTGCCGACCACGCGGCTGGCGCGGCCGTCGGGGTGCTGGGCGACGACGCGACCGCGGGCGTAAACCCAGTGCCACTGGTCCTCGGCGTCGCGGACACGGTATTCGGGGGAGTTGAAGCTTTCCTCACCGCTGCGCAGACGGGCGATGGACTCGTTGAAGGCGGCGACGTCGTCGGGGTGGATGCGCGCGGCCCACTCGGCGGTGGTGGTGAACGAGAGGTGGTCGGGCTGACCGAGCAGGGCCCAGAAGCCGGAGTTGATGTAGAGTTGGTCGTTGTCGGGGGTCCACTCGAAGATGCCGATCTGGGTGGCGTCGAGCGAGAGGCGCAGGCGTTCGTCGGAGAGCTTGAGGCGTTCCTCGATGCGGCGGCGTTCCTCGTTTTCCTCAAGCAGCTGGCGGTTGGAGCGTTTGGCGGCGTCCATGCCGTTGAAGGCGGAGCGGGCCAGGTGCACGCTCAGGCCGATCAGCAGGGTGATGCCGAGGCCGGAGCCGAGGGCGAGCTCGGGGAGGTAGCGGCGGGTGTCGCGGATCTGGCTGGGCGAGGGCGCGAGTTCGACGCGCAGACGGCGTTCGTAGATGTTGATGACGGTGGCGAGGGCGTCGCGAAAGTTCTCCGGTCCGACGCCGTTGGGGGCGCGGTAGAGGGTGACGCCGGAGATGGAGAGCGCGAGGTGGTGCTGGCGGGAGACGTCGAGCTGGTTGTCGATGGTTTGGAAAAACCGGGCGTAGTCGTAGCCGGCCGCCACGTAGCCGGCGAGTCGGCCGTTCTGATGGACGGGGGCGTAGATGACGAAGCCGGGCCGGCCGGCGGCGTTGCGCAGGCTGCCGGAGACGACGGCCCGGTCGTTCTCGGCGGCGAGGTTGATGGCGTCGGCACGGACTGGGTCGGAAAAATGATCCAACGCGAGCAGGGTCTCGTTGCCCCGCGAGGGGTAGAACCACAGGGTTTCGCCCGCGGGTGATACCCAGGAAAGGGTGCGGATGCCGGTGGCGTCGCCGATGAAGGTGACCGCGTCGGCTTCCTGCACCACCGCGGTGATGGGGTCGAGCTGGCTCCAGCGCCGGGCGAGTCGTTCGATGTCGGACGATTCGCGGTCGAACTGGAGGGCCACGGCCGAGGCGTAGCTGTTGAGGGTGTTCTGGGTGGTGGTGAACAGGTAGAGCCGCTCGCGGTCGCGCAGTCCGATCCAGACGATGAGGGTGACGGTGATGGAGGCGAGGGCGACGGGCAGCGGCAGCCACGAGGGGATGCCCGGATCGGAGAGCCGGTGGCCGCGCCAGGCGCGCAGCAGCAGCGCGGCGCCGAGGCAGTTGAGCAAAAAGGCTCCGCCGGGGGAGAGGTTGCCGGTGGAGCCCCACGAGTAGATGGCCGGCAGGTTGAGCAGGTAGCCGAGCAGGCTGGCGAAGCCGGCGGAGAGCAGCAGCGAACCGCTGAGGGCTTTCAGCGCGATGTTGGTGGTGGGCTTGAGGTGTCGCGAGGGCAGGAGCACTAGGCTGCCCACGAGCAGGCCGATGGCGCTGATCGGGGTCATGCGTGAGCTGATTTCCACGCCCGAGGCGATTTGCTGGCCGGAGAGCAGCAGGTTGTCGATGCGCAGGTTGATGCGGGTGATGATCTCGAAGAGCGTCAGCCCGCTGACCAGGGCCGGAACCAGCGCGAACCAACGCAGGGGCTCGTGGCGTTTTTCAATCAACAACAGCACGGCGCCCAGCACCAGATAACAGAAGGCGGTGTTGGCCTTGATGAACACAACCCGGTCCGACTGCGGCCAGATCTGCCAGCACAGCAGCTCGATGCCACCGACCACCAGCAGCACCACGGCCAAGGCGGTCGAGAGGCGTGAGAGCCACAAATCGCGCCGTGAGATGCTGGGAATGACCACCATGTTTAGGAACCTAGAAAAAGGGCCCGCCGCCGCGGGGGGCAACGCATTTAACCGTCGCCCGCTCGCCTAGCGGTTGTCCCCGGCCCGCGACTCCGGTGCCGCGGGGGAGCCTGCCTCGCGTTCGCCGGTCAGGCCGCGCAACCAGCCGCGCGGTCCGTAGCTGAAGGACCAGTCGGGGTTTTCCAACGTGCCGCCCAGGCGAAACTCCAGGGCCTTGGACAACGGTGAGAGCACGAAGTCGGCGGCGCTGCCGATCACGCCGCCGCGCTCCTCGTAAGGCGACAGCTTGGCCCTGAAATCCAGCCGCCCGCCCTCGATCACGTAGCGCCCGTCGGCCTCGACCACCGCGGAGGGACCGCTCAGCTTGAGCGAGGCGAAATCGAGCACGCCGCGGTCCAGCGTGTAGCGGGTCCTGAGGGTCTCCAACGACAGCGAGGTGAAGCCGAGGCCGGTGGACTTGAAGACGTCGGACAACGCCCCCAACAGATTGATCTCGGCAAAATGCGCCCCGCCGATGACGGCCTGCCCCGAGCCCTGCAACGCCTCCGGGTGATCCAGCGGGCCGTTGGCCTGCAGGGTCAGATCGAGTTTGCCGCCCGGCCGGCGCGGCGCGGCGGCCTCGGCCTTGGCGTCTTCGCTGCTCGCCTCGCGCGCGGCGAGCAGATCCAGGATGGTGTCGACGCTTGCCCCCGTCAGAGCGTGGTCGAGCGCCAGCCAGCGGTTGCCCTCGGGGCCGGAAACGACGGCCCGCCCCCGTCAGCTCGCCCCCGGCCACGCCCGCGCGCATGGGGTCGAGCGTGAGCACCGGCCCGGCCAGGCGACCCTCGACGTGCAACGACTCGACGCCGAAGCCGGCGAACAAAAACGGGCTCCCGGTCGACGCGGTAAAGCGCACGTCGCGGTGGTCCGATCCGCGCGCCTCGCCGCTGATGCGGATGTGCGGCGGCCGCGTGAACACATAGGGCGCGAACACCGGCTCGGCCCCCGCGCCCAGCAGCCGGATCAACGCGGACGTCGGCAGGGTGCTGTCGAAGTCAAAGTCCAACGAGTCCCAGTCGCCTCCGGCCGGGTCCTTGGCCAGGCCGAAGCGACCCTCCGCCACGCCGCCGTCCGCATCCTGCGCGCGCACATGGAGCGCGTCATACCAACCCGGCCGGATGAACAGCCGCGTGTGCAACCGCTCCAGCGGCTGGCCGCGCAGCGTGACCGCGTCCGCCTCCGCGGCCACGAAGACCGCCGTGCCGAGCGGCTCGCCCCAGCGCCCGCGCACCTCGACGTCGGCCGTGGCCGGCGCGCTGAAATCGAAGTCACTCCAGAAGCGCCCCCACCAGCCCTGGAACCAGCCGCCGATGTCCGGCGGGTCGAGCCGGCCGGCCAACAAAAACCGAAACTCCCGCGTGCCCAGGCTCATCGTGTAACTTCCCCGCGCCTCGCTCTCGTCGATGCGCAGCAGGATGTCGTTGAACTCCAGCTCGTCGCCCTCCCAGCGGAAGTCCGCCGCGGCCTCGTCGATGGCGACCCCGTAGGCCACCGCGCCGCCACCGGCCAGCCGGCCCTCCACGCGGCGGGGCCGGCCGCCGGCGGCGAGATCGACCTTGGCGCGCAGCTCCGGTGCGGGCCCCAGCGAGAGCAGGCGCGTCAACGGGATCCTCAAGGGCACCAGTGGCTCCAGACTTTGCAACAAACCGGCGGTGGGCCGCGCCTCCAGCGTCACCACGCCCGGGCCGCCCGTCGGCTCGCCCAGGTAGTCGGCCCGCCACGGCTGGCCGTCGACCCGGGTCAATAAACCGGCCGAGATCCGTCCGTCGGCTTCCACGCCGATCCGCAGGCCGGTCGAGGTGAACCCGAGGGGAAACGCCGACAACGTGTCCGCGCCGGCCTCCAATGAAAACGCCGACCAGTCGCGCCAGTCGGTGAGCCGCGCCCCGGTGAGCCGGGCCTGCACGCGTTCGGCGGTGAGCGCGGGCAGCCCGGAGCCGGGCAGCTCGACGTGCAACTGTTCCACGCCGGCCCGGGCCACCGGCCGGCCGATGAAGCTCAACGGCACCGACAACCCCAGCGTGGCGTTGAGTGCCTCGCCCGTGATCGCCGGCAGGGCGGAGGGCGGCAACCCGGCCAGATCGATCCGCGCGGCGCGCGCGACCAGCTCGACCCGCCCCGGCGAGAACCGGCCGCGCACGGTCAGATCGCCGAGCGGGCGGAGTTGCTCGCCGATGGTGACGAGCCGGCGGGCCACCGGGTGGTAGGCGCTGAAATCGAGAGGGCGCGCGCCGGCCCGCGGACGCGGCGCGGGCAACGTGAGGTCGCCGTCGAGCGCCACCGGCAGGCCCGCGATGCGTCCGCTGACGGCGTCCAGCGTGAGCAGGTTCGCCGTCGGCTCCAGTCGCACGCGAAACTGGCCGTCGTCGAGCACGGCCTCGGCCCGGCCGCTTGGCGAGACCACGGCGGGCACGTAGAGGGCCAGCCCCGAGCCCTCGATGGTATCGACCCGGACGCGGCCGGTGAGCAGCGCCCACGGATCGAGCCGCACCAGCACCGTGCGGCCGGTGAGCAGCGGGTCGGGACTGTCGGTCGCACCCAGGCGCAGGCGCTCGACCAGCAGGGTGCCGGTCGGGTCGATCAGCGCGCGTTCGTAGTCGGCGTGCAGCCCGCGCGCGGCGAGCTGGGTTTGCAACCGGTCGCGCACGA
>JBDRJH010000045.1:0-2481 GCA_043815125.1 Verrucomicrobiota bacterium | reverse complement strand
GCGAACGCGGCCAGAACGGCTGCGAACCATCGGGAGGAACGGGGCGAGACCGGCCGGCCGACGGGAGGGGGGATGGGGGCTGTTTTCATGGGGTAATTTGGGGTAAATCAGGCTTCGTCGCGGTCCCTCAACCGCCGCGTC
Organism: Verrucomicrobiota bacterium; assembly: GCA_043815125.1. Classification (GTDB taxonomy): domain Bacteria; phylum Verrucomicrobiota; class Verrucomicrobiia; order Opitutales; family Opitutaceae; genus JAUWBF01. The sequence continues at coordinate 2,340 of JBDRJH010000045.1, read as the reverse complement.
GCCAGAGCTGGACGGTGACGCTCACGTCATCCAGCCACAGCGTGCCGGTTGAAAGGCCGAGGAGCAGATCGAGCGTCACGCGCTCCGCGCCCTCGGGCCAGGTGTCGAGGCGGTTTTCGCCGGCCAGCTCCTTCCAGTCGTAGGTGCCGCCGAATCCGAAATAGGGGCTGCCCAAAAACACGAGGCGCTCTCCCGAGGGACGCCTCAAGGCCAGGGTATAGCCGAGGCCCTTGCCGTGGATCGCCTCGCCTTTCGCGTGTGCTGAAATTTTGAATACAAGGTATTCACCCGGACCGGGACGGGGTATTTGATCGGGCGGGAGAGTCTGGGTGATGCCATACCACCGGGTCGGCCGCGGCGCGTCCATCCGCACCGACTGCGCGCCTCCGTGGAAAACCTGGCGATCGATGGCGACGGCAAAGCGGTCCGACCGCCCTCCCCTCGCGCCCTGTTCGTCCACCATGATACCCCAGCCGGGCACGCCGTCCGACGCGTTCTGTTCGAAATCAGGATTCTTAAGCGCCACTTCTATCTCCTTCACCAGCGTGTCGCCCGGAATCTCGGCCGGTCCCGGTTCGCCCTCGACGGGGCCGACGACGATGAGCGGCAAATCGGACGGCATGGACAATTCGGCGGCTCCGTCCGCGACCGGCAGGCGGGTGGCCTCGCCCATCACGTCCATGACGACGAGTTCCCCCGCCGGGGAGCGCAGTCGCAGGGCGCCCGGGGTCGCGGCATGCAGAAAGAGAAGGTTGATGCGCTTCCCGTCGCGCTCAAAGGCGAAGCCCTCGCCCCAACCGGCGGAGGCGGAACGCGTGAGGTTGATGCGCCCGACAAACTTCGCGCCCGCCAGGCTGCGCACCAGCGTGGCGTAGGCGACATAGGAGGGCCGGAGCGAGAAATCCTCGGCTAGCATGCCGGCATGAATCACGCCCTCGCCGCCATAGGTGGGTTGCTCGCGCAGGATGAATTTGCAGAGCGCGCGCACGTTGTCGTGCGTGAGCTGCGTCGCCATCTGGTGATAATCGTCTCGGATGATACGGCGCATCTCCGCGCCGAAGGGGTCGGAGCCGCCTGGGTTGCGCGAGAAGCCGCCAATCTCAGTTAAGATCACGGGCACCCGGACGCCGTGACGCGCCATGACCTCGTTGGCATAACCGATGTCGGCCCGGTAATGAGGGCCGTAGGCGGTCATGAGTTTCCCCAGCCCCTGCTCCATCTGCGTGGTCAACCAAGGCCGGTAGCTGTGGCCTTCCAAGGCGCCCGTGACGCCGGGAGCGATGCGCGCCCGAGGCGCCGAGTCCAGGATGGCACCGGAGAGCGCCGCGAAATAATCCCGATAATCACCCAGGACGCCGGGGATGTCGTGCTCGCGATAGTGCCCGGCGGAACCGAGCCAGAAGTGGGCGTCCACCTCGTTGCCGATTTCGTAGTAGTCGATGTCGTCGCGGTAGCGGGCGGCGAGTTCGCGGTGGAAGCGGCGGGCGTCCTCCATCGCCTCGGGCGCGGGCGCGAAGTTGCCCTTGCTCTCGGGCAAGGCGAGATCACGGGCGGAGGACGCCCACGCCGGCACGGGCCAGCCGGTGGTGGCGATGATGCGCAGACCGTGGCGACGGTAGATGTCCACCTCGCGATCCGCGTCGGTCCAGTTGAAGGGCGCGTCCGGGCCGGACTGGACATGCAGCCAGTTGAGCCGGTGGGTGCGGACGTAGCGCAGTCCGATGCGACTCATGTAGCGGGCGTCGATCTCCTTCTCCCGCGCAGGATAGGCGATATGCGGATACACCATCGCCCCGAAGGGATTCGCCTCGGTGCGGACGACGGCGGAAGGTTCGGGGATGACGGCGAAGGGCCGCGACGCCTCGGCCAGCACGGCGCCGCTCGCGTCCTTGACCACGCAGCGTAGCTTGAAATACCCGTGCCGCGGCCCGAGTTCCACCCGGTGCGTCGCCGTGACGCCGCCTCGCCCGACAGTTTGCGCGTCGTCGAGACTCCAGACGACGCGACCGGAGAAATCCACCGCGCTCAGCGACAACGTCGCGCGTTCGCCGGGCAGTCCCTTGGCACCAACCCGGGCGACGGGCACGACCCCGGGCGCGTAAACGCCCAACTCGTCGTCCAGCCGCAGCGTGGCCCGAGCGGGGAAGTCACCCGTCAGCGCGACGGAAAACTCCGACACCTCGGGCGAACCCGAGGGCAGCAGGGGACCGTTGAACTTGAAGCCGACAGAATCGAGCGCGGGGCGAAACCCGTCGTCCCCGTGAAGCGCCTCATCGAAAACCGTCTCGCCGTTGAGTGCGACGACAAGGACGCCGCTTTCGCGATCATAGCGAAGCTCCA
>JBDRJH010000044.1:0-3721 GCA_043815125.1 Verrucomicrobiota bacterium | reverse complement strand
GCCGGCGAAGGCGAGCTGCGCGGCGACCACATCGTCTTCGCCCCCCAGGCCGTGGCCGGCGGCAGCCTCCCGCCGACAACCACCGGCGCCGGCACGAACGACGGAGCCGGCGGTCTGCATGACCTCCCCTTCAACCTTGAGGAAGCCGAGGAACGGCTCATCGCCCGCGCCCTCGCCGTCAGCGGAGGCAACATCTCCGCCGCCGCCCGCCTGCTCGGCGTGCACCGCTCCCGCCTGCACCGACGGCAAGTCAAAGCCCACGCCGAGCCCGTCGAAGTCTGATCCGCACCCCGCCCGGCCGGACTCGCGAGCAAACCCAACCGATTATTCACCCGAAAGTTGCCTGCGTGCGCCGATAAATTTTCAGCACAATCTTTACTTAGGACATAAACTAACTAGGTATTTGCCGCATGTCGTTGACCGTCGTCCCTGAAGCCCCCGCATCCCTGGAAACCGCCTCGGCGGAGGATCGTGTGCGCTGGGCGGTCACCACCTACGGCGACGGCCTGATCCTCACCACCAGCTTCGGCATCCAGTCCTCGGCCATGCTGCACCTGGTGACCCAAGTCGCCCCGCGCATCCCGGTCGTGTTCATCGATACCGGCTACCTCTTCCCTGAGACCTACCGCTTCGCCGCCGAGCTCACCAAGCGCCTCGATCTCAACCTCAAGACCTACGCCGCCCGCCGCACCGCCGCGCAACAGGAAGCCATCGACGGCAAGCGTTGGGAGCAGGGACTCGACGGTCTCAAGGCCTACAATTTCGAAAACAAGGTCGAGCCCATGGACCGCGCCGTGCGCGACCTCGGCGCCACCGCCTGGCTCGCCGGACTGCGCCGCACCCAGGCCTCCACCCGCGAGGCGTTGCCCGTCGTGCAGGTGCAGAACAAGATCGCCAAGGTCCACCCCATCATCGACTGGGACAACCGCACCCTCCACCGCTACCTCACCAAGCACGACCTGCCCTACCACCCGCTCTGGGACCAGGGCTACGTCTCCGTCGGCGACTGGCACAGCAGCGCCCCGCTCCAACCCGGCCAGACCGAGGAGCAGACCCGCTTCGGCGGACTCAAGCGCGAGTGCGGCCTGCACGAGACCACCGGCGGCGACTTCCAAATCTGACGCCTCCCCGTAGCCCCGAGCGTGAGCTCGGGGACCACCGCCCCAAGGAGCGCCGCTTGCCAAGCGGTGTCAGTCGGTCGGGTTTTGGCGCTCCCGCGAAGCCTGCGCCTCATACGCCCGCTTCACGCACAGCACCAGCGCGATGCCCGGTGCCCAGATCAAAAAATAAAACCCCAGCGTGCGCGCGCCCGTCATCGCCAGCTCGCCCGCGCCGCGCTCCAGACCGAAGAGCAGTCCCCACAACGGGAAAACCACCGCTCCGACCACCGCGCCCAGCGCCGTGATGCCGACGATCAACGCAGGCGCATACACCGCCCAATGCAGTCGTTTGTTTTTCATGATTTGATCACCTCGTAGCGCAGCCGCACCGCGCCCCCGTCGTCCAGCGGCGCGCACTCCACCAGCCGCAGCCGCGTGTCCTGCGCCACCTCGCCTGTCAGCGGACGCCCCCGGCCAAACACCCGCGGCTCCACCGTGACGACCACCTCGTCCACCAGCCCCGCCGCCAAAAACGCCCCGTAGACCTGCCCGCCGCCCAGCAACGCGCAACGCCGGCAACCCGCCCCGGCCAGTCGCGCCACGATCTCCGCCGGCGACGCCGCGGTGAACTCCAGCACGCCCGCCACCGCCTCCGCGGCATGGGCCTCCGGCGTGCGCGTCCACACCACCCGGCGCAAACCCGGCCGCCACGGCTCGCCCGGGGCGCGCTGCGACGACATCCACCGAAAACTTTCCCCGCCCATGATCCACGCGTCGTGCGACCGCATCGCCGCGCGAAACTGCGCCTTGTCCGCGTCCGACGAAAACGCGTCCCCCGGCTCCTCGTGCCGGGTGATGCGACCGTCCAGCGACTGCGCGACGAAGAGCGTGACCCACATGCCGACCCACCTTGCGCGGCCGGCCCCGGCCTGCAAGTCCCGCCGGCCACTCCCTGAAAAAAGAGGTTTCCCCCGGTGGCCTTTCACCCTTCGCTGACACCTTTACACCTCACATGAAACTCCACATCGCAGGACATCAAGGCATGGTCGGCTCGGCCCTCGTGCGCCGCTTTCAAAACGAACCCGGCGTGGAACTCGTTCTCCGCACCCGCCGCGAACTCGACCTCATGGACCAGGCCGCCGTGCGCGCCTTCTACGCCGAGGAAAAACCCGACGCCGTCATTGTCGCCGCCGCCAAGGTCGGCGGCATCCACGCCAACAACACCTATCCCGCCGAGTTCCTCCTCGACAACCTCGCCATCGCCACCGCCACCATCGACGGCGCCCACCGCGCCGGCGTCGGCCGCCTGCTCTTCCTCGGCAGCTCCTGCATCTACCCCAAGCACGCCCCCCAGCCCATGACCGAGGACTGCCTGCTCACCAGTCCCCTCGAGCCCACCAACGAAGCCTACGCCATCGCCAAGATCGCCGGCCTTAAGCTCGCCCAGTATTACCGCAAGCAATACGGCGTCTGCTTCCACTCCGCCATGCCGACCAACCTCTACGGCCCCGGCGACAACTACCACCCCACCAACTCGCACGTCCTGCCCGCGCTTATCCGTCGCTTCCACGAGGCCCGGCTCGCCGGTCAGCCGACCGTCGCCGCCTGGGGCACCGGCTCGCCCAAGCGCGAGTTCCTGCACGTCGACGACCTTGCCGACGGCTGCGCCTTTCTCCTCGGCCTCGAGAACCCGCCCGACTGGGTCAACCTAGGCACCGGCACCGACGTCACCATCAAAGAGCTCACCGAGACCGTCGCCGCCGTCACCGGCTACGCCGGCCGGATCGAGTGGGACTCCACCAAGCCCGACGGCACCCCGCGCAAGCTCATGGACGTCTCCCGCCTGAGCAACCTCGGCTGGACCGCCCGCACCGCCCTGCGTGAAGGCATCGAGAAAACCTACCAAAGCTTCCTCGCCGAATCCGCCGCCGGCACCCTCCGCGGCTGAACCCTTCCCGTCGGCAAACCCGCGGCGCGGCAGGTAGGGCGGGCCCGCCGACACCGCCGTCGTCGTGCGTCAGGAGGACCCCATCGATGCCGACGTTCCGTTCCGCCTGCTTCATCTTTTCGCTTTTGCTGGTGAAGCCGACCTGCTCCGCTAAACCAAAAATGCGATCAGGCTGGCGACTATGGTCAGGCTTATGAACAGGAACTCTCGGGTCGCTGGTATTGGTGTCCTGACGACATCGTCGCCAAGGTAGAACAGAATCTGGTTGCTGATTTCACCCACGCCGATGGGCCCAAGAGAAAAGTATGGTGAGTCGCCCGCGAATGCTGTTTGGGCTGTCACCAGAAAGAGAATTGTAAGCGCGCGGTTCATTTTGCCGCCGGCTCAATCCTTGCCGATCAGCCGGTCGGTCGAGCCCGCGGTCCAGGAGCCGTCGGGATTACGCAGGTCGAGGTTGACGTCGATCGATGGGTAACGGCCGGACGGATACACCTGGATTTCGACCGGGCGGGCGGTCTGTCCGGGGGCATAAGTGATGTCGGGGAAGCCGTCGCGGTCCCGGTCCTCGAAGAGCACGTCGCCGATGCCTCGGAAGTCGCCGTCGCCGGTCGCGTCCACCGCGATGACCCGCGCGGTCTCGGCGTCCACCAGCTCGACGCGGGCGGGGGCCGTG
>JBDRJH010000043.1:0-2323 GCA_043815125.1 Verrucomicrobiota bacterium | reverse complement strand
GCGTGTAGCCTTTGCCGGTGGAGGAAAAGACGCTCATGAGCAGCGCCTTGACCTGGGGTTCGTAGACGGGGTTGGCGGTGTCGAGCGGGGCGGCGTCGCCGTAAATGGCGGCGTTGGCCGGCGTGTCGCCGGTGCCGGTCTTGATATTGCCATCGATACTGATGCCCGGGTAGTCGACGCGCTGCACGGTCTGATACCAGCGGTTGAGCAACGGGTCCCAGACGCCCGCCGCGGTGTTGGGCGGAGCGGTGCCGTCGCCGAGGTAGGCGCAGACGTGGTGGTTGGAGTTGAGGCCGCCCTGCCCGATGACGCGGTAGTCGAGGTCCTCCTCGCCGGCGGCGATGGTGGCGCTGGACAGGGAGACGTGGTGGTGGGTGTTGAGGCCGGGCACCAGGGTGGGGGTGCCGGGCGAATAGGTGCCGCCGGAGTTTTGCAGCGTGAAGACGAGGCTTTGGCCGGGCGGAATGTCGGGGCAGTTGACCTGGAAACGAAAATACTGGAGCACGCCGCCGGTGTCCGCGCCGCTGGCCACCACGGCGCCGCCGAGCCGCAGGTCGCGGATCTCGCGGGTTTGCCAATTGTCGGGCGGATCGGGCAGGGAGGTGTCGATCTTGTTGACCTGAAGTAGCAGGCGCGGGTCGGCGGAGAGGAACCCCATGCCGACCTCGTAGGTGCGGCCGGCCATGACCTTGTCGTAGGGGTTCCAGAGGACGATGATCGGATGGATGTCAAAGTTGATGGCAATGCCGGCGGCCGGGATGTCGGCGGAGGTGTAGCGGAAGCCGAGCCCCACGTAGGTCATCACGGGCGACACGCCGGTATCGCCGGCCACGCCGGCACCGTAGGCGGGCAGGCGGGGCACGATCTTGCCGCTGGCGTTGGTGGTATTGGCCTCAAAGGAACGGAGGTGGCCCCAGGTGGGGATGAAGGAGGTGTTCTCCGCGGCGTTGTCGGGTTGCCAGAGCAGGTCCGATCCCGCCGGACCGGTGGTCGGGTCGGCGAGGATGTGCGTCAGGTCTTCCCTGAGCCCGCCGGCGTAGGTGTCGGAGAGCACGCTCATCGAGCGGGAGGTGATGTCGTGGAAGCGAAACTTCAGCGCGTCGGAAAGCGCGGCGGGGTTGTCGGATGTCAGTGGGAGCTGGCCCTGGTCGATGATGTCGGCGAGGCGCGCGGACTCCGGCGCGTAAAGGGTGTCGATGCGGTTGGCATCGAGCGCGGGCGGCGTGTTCGCCCAGCCGGGGGTGTCGCTGGCCATGAACTCGACGGCGGTGCGGGTGGAGAGGGTGAAGGCGCGCTGTTTTTCTTCCAGTCGGGCGGCGGGGCTGAGGGTGGTGTCGCTGCCGGCGAGGGGCAGGTTGACGCGCGCCTTCATGCCCTCGTCGGCGGCCCACCAGGCGTAGCGTCCGATGGTGATGTCGCCGCCGGCGCCCATACCGGGGATCAGCGAGGCATCGACCTTGATGTCGATGGCGGGCGCGACGACGAAGTCGATGGGGGCTCCGTTGGAACCGGGCGCTTCGGAGGCGTTGTTTTGGCCGAGCAGCAGGCGGGCGGGCCGGTCGGTTCCCGTGGAGTCGGCGATGGTGATGTCGAGGTCGGTGGCGGTGGAGGTTGCCTCGAGTCCGGAGACGGTGGCCGACGGCAGGAAGGTGATCGCGCCGGCCGCGGGGGCGTTGCGAATCTCACCGGCGGCGCCGACGTCGCCGGTCGTGGGCGCGGGATCAAACGCGACGCCCTCGTTGCCGCTCACCAGCCAGTTGAGCAGACGCGCGCCGGAGCCGTTGGCGGCCACCTTGGAAGGATCCGTGTGCGCGGTTTGCAGGGTGCCCGGCGTGGCGTCGTAGTCGGCGGCGAGGGAGCTGCCATAGACGCCGACCCAGTGGGTGTTGTTGACGCCGGCGCCGTTTTCGAGGTCGGCGCGGGCGGTGGTGCGTTGGTCGGGGCCGGCGTATTTTTGCAGCTGGCCGATGGCGACGTTGAGCGCCATGAGCGCGTTGCCGCGGGCTTGCGCGAGTTGCTGGCTGTTGGCCGCCACCTGCGTCTCGACCCGGGTGAGCGTGGCGAGGGAAACCAGAATCAGCACCAGAAACGCGACCAGCGTGATGGTGATGAGCAACGCGAAACCGCGTTCTCGAACAGTGGTGGCTGGGGTTGGCCGACGGGGGGGCATGACGACGGGCGTTGGGGCGGGGGCTGGGGTAATGCGGTCGCGGCGGGGCGGGCCCCCCGCGAACGGGGTTTCGCGTCACAGACCGGACTTCACAAGCCCAGCGCGGGTGTAGTAGACGTCCAATGGGGCGGGGAGGGTTGCGTCATAGACGTT
>JBDRJH010000042.1:0-3230 GCA_043815125.1 Verrucomicrobiota bacterium | reverse complement strand
CTCGAGGACCCCATCGAGTTCACCTTTCAGGACGACAAGTCCGTCTTCCAGCAACGCGAGATCGGCCTGGACGTGCCCAACTTCGAATTGGCGATCAAGGCCGTGCTGCGCCAAAATCCCGACATCATCCTCATCGGCGAGATGCGCGACCGCGAAACCTTCGAGACCGCGATCTCCGCCGCCGAGACCGGTCACCTCGTGCTCTCGACCATGCACGCCTCCACGGTGGCGCAGTCGCTCACGCGCCTGTTCGAGTTTTTCCCGCCCGAGCACATGGCGCAGGCCCGGCGTCAGATCGCCGGCACCCTTCGCGGCTTCATCTGCCAAAAGCTCATCCCCGCGCTCGAAGGCGGCGGACGTGTGCCGGCCAACGAGATCCTCAACGCCGACGCCACCATCAAGAACCTCATCCTTGAGGGCCACAACGAGAAGATCCAGGGCCTGCTCGAGGGCGGCATCGACTCCACCAGCTTCTCCTTCAACCGCGACCTGCTGCGCCTCGTGCAGTCGGCAAAGATCAGCAAGGCCGACGCCCTCCGCTTCTCGCCCAACCCGCAGGCGCTTGAGATGAACCTCAAGGGCATCTTCTTCAAGAGCAGCTGAACCGGAGCCGCCGCATCCGTTCGGGAGTCCACGCCGCCCCCCTCACGGTCGAGGAACGCCGGCCCGGCCAAGCCTCTTCGCCGGTCTCCGGGCGGTGTCGCGTCCCCATGATTTGAGGCTTGGTTTCGACCCGCCCAAGCCTTACGCGTTGCCCCTTTATCTCTATGGCAACCGCACTCCTCTTCGCCGGTCAGGGCGCCCAAAAAGTCGGCATGGGCAAGTCCCTCTACGAAAACTCCGCGACCGCCCGCGCGCTCTACGACGAGGCCGACGCCGTGCTCGGCTGGAGCCTCTCCAAGGTCTCCTTCGAAGGTCCCGACACCGAGCTCACCCAGACCGGAGTCTGTCAACCCGCGCTCTTCGTGCACGGTCTGGCCCTGCACGCCATCCTCAAGGAGCAGGGCAAGCTCGACGGCGTCACCACCGCCCTCGGCCTTAGCCTCGGCGAGATCACCGCGCTCACCGCCGCCGGCGTGTTCGACTTTGCCACCGGCCTGCGCGTCGTCGCCGAGCGCGGCCGCCTCATGCAGCTCGCCTGCGAGCAGTCCGTCGGCGGCATGGCCGCCATCCTCGGCGAGGAGCGCCAGACCGTTTACGACCTCTGCGCCGCCTTCGACATCGAGGCCGCCAACTTCAACGCCCCCGGCCAGATCATCGTCTCCGGCGACAAGGCCAAGGTCGACGCCGCCGTGGCCGCCGCCAAGGACCGCGGCATCAAGAAAATCATCCCCCTCAACGTCGCCGGCGCCTACCACTCGCGCCTCATGGAGCCCGCCCGGGCCGCCTTCGCCACCTTCCTCGACGGCGTCACCTTCAACGCCCCGCAGCTCACCGTGCTCACCAACACCACGGGCAACGTCATCAGCGAGCCCGCCGCCATCAAGGAAGCGCTCGTCAAGCAGGTCGTCTCCTCCGTGCTCTGGGAGGACTGCATGCGCAACGCCCTCGTCGCCGGCGCCGCCGACTTCCTCGAACTCGGGCCGGGCGGAGTGCTCGCCGGCCTCGCCAAACGCACCGACCGCGCCTGGGTCGTCAAGTCCGTCGCCGAGTTCGCCGACCTGGCCGGCTGACGCATTTTAAATAGAGACATGGCCGTATGGTAGGGCCGGACCTTGTGTCCGGCCGCGTCGGGCAAACGCAAGCCTCAGCCGTGGATTTGCGTCGTCACGACCTCACCAAGGTGAGGCCCTACGTTTCCAAACGGCGACGACTTCATCTGAAATGCTCCACGCACGCGCGGGCTTGTCTTTCCTGCGGCGAAGTGCAGGGTAGCCTCCACGTCGTTCGGCACGAAAAAGGCGGCCGGGGTGCAACCCGACCGCCTTGCATTGATCAAATCCAGTTAGGATTTGCTTGGTGTTCCCGCTCGCATCAGGCCGCTTGCGCGGTCTCCGTGGGTTCGTCCGGGCGACGATTTGCTTTGCGGGCAAACCGCTGCGCGAGCCGATCCAGCTGGTCGTTCAGACCGGGCACGGTGGCCGGGGTCTTCATCACCTGGTAGATCGAGCGCGTGACGGCGAACAGCTCGCTCGCCAGCAATGTCTCGGAGTCGGTGATCTTTTCGAGCACCTGGCCAAACGCCCGCTTCACCTCGCTCAGGTTTTTGAGCGCGGTTGCGCGGGCGCGCAGACTGTCGATGTCGACCGACCGCGGCACGATGCCGGGATTGGCCAGAGCCGTCGCGATGGCATCGTTCAGAAACGGACGCGTGCGATCGCCGACCTTGGCGAGCCTCAACCGATCCTCACGGCTCAGGCCGATAAGGAAGGGCATCTGCTGTTCCAGTTGACCCAGGGCGGTGAGCACCGAATCCGCTTCGGTGTCCCCCAGGCTAGGGTTGTATGTGGATGTAGTATCCATTTTTTGTTTTTCTCGCCTCGCCGATCTCGCGTGTCCGATTTGACCCGTTAGATGACCAACTGGGCGAAAGGGAGAGTCAGCCATGCGCCGCTTCGCGCGGCGGGGCTGACAAAGTGAAAAAATCGGCCTGTCCGGTCGGCTCGGGAAAGAGCTCGGCCAGCCGTATGTCGGCCAGTTGGCGGCTCACGTTAAACCGTTCGGAAATCTCGGGGGCGAGCCGCGCGCGCAGCTCTGCGGTCAGCGCGAAGTGGGCGTGCTCGTCGCTGGTGTGCAGCGCCTCGGCCACGGCCATGCGGACCAAGCGCGCCGGAGCGGTCACCGCGGCCATGTAGCGGTTGGCCTGCCACTCGGCCATGCGCTCCCATTGGGCGAGGCCGGAGAGGGCGGGGGACTTGTCGCGCTCATTGTCGCGGATGTCCTTGGCCCGACAGGCAAAGGAGGCCTGGGTGGTGCCGGGCGAGCGGACGAGTTCCGTCGCGTAGCCGCTGCGTTTGGCCTGCACCAGTTCGGTGAAGGGGCCGGCGTGCAGCCGGCCGTGTCCGATCTCGTGGGCGAGGGTGGAGCGCCGGCGGTGCTCCGTGGTGTCGCTGCCGAGTTTGGCCAGCGATTCGGCGATGATGATGACGGCGGGCTTGGCTTCGTCGAAGCGTATGAAGCCCAGGATGCCGTCGCCGGGATCGGTGTAAGTGGGGGTGAAGCCGAAGAGCTTCTGGACCAGACTGTCCACATCGACCTCACGAGGTTGATCGGGGAGCAACTGGTTGGCG
>JBDRJH010000041.1:0-5499 GCA_043815125.1 Verrucomicrobiota bacterium | reverse complement strand
GCTTCCGCGTCCAGAAGATCCCGGCCAAAAAAACGGCTCGGGTAGTCGCCGCCGAGCAGGCCAAGCAAGGTCGGCGCGTAGTCGATCTGGCTGCACAGCGTGTCCACCACGCCGTGGGCGATTTGTCCGCCCGGCGCGAAGATGAGCATCGGGATGTGGTAGCGATTCACGGGCAGGTTGGTCTTGCCCGCGCTGGATGCACAGTGGTCGGCCACGATCACAAACACGGTGTCACGATACCAGGGATGCGTGGAGGCGGCGCGGAGGAATTCGCCGATGGCGTAGTCCGTGTATTTCACCGCGCCGGCCCGGCGCGATACCTTGGACGGAAGATCAATGCGACCTTCCGGATAAGTATAGGGCCGATGGTTGGACGTGGTCATGACGAAGTGGAAAAAAGGGGTTCCGGCCGCGTGGTCGCGGTCCGCTTCGCGCAAGGTCCATCGCAACAAGTCCTCGTCGCACGCGCCCCACGCGTTGGCGAACGTCACCTCGCTTTTCGGCACTGCGGCGCGGTCCACGATGCGATAACCGTTTTGGCCGAAAAAATAGTTCATGTTATCGAAGTATCCATATCCACCATACAGAAACGCGGTGGCGTAACCTCGCGCCGCGAGCACTGACCCGAGGGTGAAGAGGTTTTCATTGTCCGGGCGCTTGATAAGCGAGCGCCCCGGCGTGGGAGGCACGGATAGGGTCAGAGCCTCCATGCCCCGGTCGGTGCGGTTCCCCGTGGCGTAGAGACGGTCGAAAACGAGCGACCGCGACACCAGCGCGTCGAGATTCGGCGTAAGTCCGCGCTTCTGACCGTAACGGGTGAGAAATTCCGCGCTCAGGCTCTCCACGGTGATTTGAATGACATTCAATCGACGCTCCGGCTGACGTCCGGCCACTGTGCGCAACAGATCGCGAGGCCCGGCGGGCAAACCCAGTTCTCCGCGAACCTGCGCGAAGGCCGCGTCAATCGGCTGAACCGGATAAAAGCGCTCGTAGTCGAGTTGATTGGCCCGGAATGCCTCCACAAACGCGGCGGGCCCGTTTTTCACCAATTCGACGGCGTAGGCGTTGGGGAAATCGGGAGTCGGCGCCAAAGCGACGAACGCTCCGGCCACTCCCGCGCCGAGCAGCCATGCCGTGCCGTCCCGCCATCTGTCGAAGGGCGACGGCGAGGCATCGAGGCATCTATCCACCCGCCCGCCTCGCACCCACAGCAGATAGATGACGGCGGTGACCAAGGCCAAACCGCCCAAGATGAGTCCCATCGGATACGACTCGCGGATGTTGCCGAGCACCTCCTGCGTGTAGATCAGGTAATCGACGGCGATGAAGTTGAACCGGACGCCAAACTCGTCCCAAAAAAAGACCTCGGCAACGGCGACAAACAACGTGGCCGCGATGTAAACTATGATCCCGGCGTGTGCCATGCCCCGCGCCCAGGTTCGCTGGAAAAATCGGGCGGGCGGTAACGCGAGTAGCACGGCGACAGGGGCGAGCAGGACGAGCGCGGTCGCCGCGTCGGCGACCGCGCCCCAGACGAAAGCGAGCGCCAGACGACTCGATGGGGGAAGGTTGTCGCCCGCCTGAATCCACAGCGCCAAGCGCGTGCCGGTGCCGACCAAGAGCGCCCAGCCAAGCAGCCCGGCGAGCAAGCGATGGCGAGTTCCCCCGGCGGGAATTTTCTGAGATGGCTCGGTGTTCAACGCATCACCTCCTGCAATCGTTCCCAGGCATGAGTCGCGATCAGCGTCTCAATCAGCCCGGCCGCGATCAGGAACCAGAGAGCGTCGGCCAAGGCGCGTTCAATCTGGCGCAGTTTTCCGGGCGTTTGGCTTTCCGTTCCGTCCGCGATTTTAAGCGACCCGAGCCGGGGAAAGAACCGGGGCACATCCGCTTTGTAGCGGGTGAAGTCGGCACCGAACAACAGCGCCAGCCGTTTTTCCTCCGCCCAAATCAAGGGCGCGAAGCTCACCCCAAACGCCGCCCAGGCCAGCGGCACCAGCCAAGGCTCGCGAAAAACGAGCGCGATGCCGGTTACGCCCAGCCACGAGAAAAAGTAGAGCGGGTTGCGGCAACGCGCATAGGGTCCGCTGCGGCACAGACGACCGTTCTTGTGACCGCCGATGTGCAGCGTGCTCCAGATGCGACCAAAGACCGCTCCGGCCACGAGCAAATGCCCCAGAAGTGCGGCCCACTCCACGCCGCCCCCGTGCAGCACCGGGAAGCGCGACGCGGCGTAGATCCAGGCTGCGATGCAGAGCAGCGCGACCGGCTTGCGGATGCGTTCGAACCCGGCGCGACCGATGACGGGTTTGGCCACCGAACGGGGGCGGTGATAACCAACGGGTGGCGGCTGCGGTAGTGTGACGCCGGGGACTTTTGCACGCGCGGGGGAAGACAAAGTAGAGTTCATTCGCAGGGGAAAGACCCGCCAAGCGCCGCGACGTTAGAAGCATGACAGCAATGTAATGAGCCGGGCCGGCTTAACCCCTCGCCAACCCGGCTTCCGTTGAGCATCTCCATTGGCAATACCATGCGCGTGCTTGTGATCGAGGATGATGCCCAGGTGGCCAATTTGGTGGCGGAGGCGATGCGTGACGAAGGTCACGAGGCGGACTGTTGCGCGCGCGGCGACGACGGGTTGGTGACTCTTGGCACCCATCGTCATGATGCGCTCGTGCTCGATCTCATGCTGCCCGGAGTGGACGGGTGGGAGGTGCTGCGTCGCCTGCGTGCCAGCGGGCGGCGATTGCCGGTTCTGGTGCTGACCGCCCGCGACGCGATCGAGGACAGGGTCGAAGGGCTGGATTTGGGAGCGGACGATTATTTGCCAAAGCCCTTCGCGGCATCGGAACTGCGGGCGCGCATGCGCTCCATCCTACGCCGGCACGCGACGGAGCCCACGCATCTGTTTGCGGTGGCCGATCTGCGGATGAACACGATCACGCGCGAGGTGCGCCGCTCCGACCAGAGGCTGGATCTCACCACCCGCGAATTCGCGTTGTTGGAGTGCCTGTTGCGTGCGGAGGGTCGGCCAGTGACGCGCACCGAACTCCTCAAGCAGGTGTGGAATCTGCAATACGAGCCGGGAACCAATGTCGTCGATGTGGCGGTGCAGCGGCTCCGTCGAAAAATCGACGACGGCCACGCCCCCGCTCTCCTGCAAACGGTGCGGGGCCTGGGCTACGCTGTCTCGATCACGCCATGACTTCCCGCTGGCCGATCCGAATTCGATTGGCGGCGGGAGCCGCCGCCTTGGCCGGTCTGGTAGTCGTGCTCTTCGCGGTCGCCGTGTATGCCCATATGCGCGCCGAGCTTTTCGAGGAGGTGGATCTGGAGCTGAAGAGCTACGCGGCGCAGGTCGCCGACATTTCCGTCTCCGATAAAAACCCCACGCTGCCCTCACATACCCGGATTGTCGCGGTTGGCTTGTTGACCAGTCACTCGGCACCGTCGGCGGACGGCGCGCTGGATTCCGGGCTGCTGGCGGCAACCCTAGACCATACGCAGCGCAAGCCGTTCCTGTGGCGGTCGGAGGATCGCGCGTGGCGCTCCATTTGGGTGGAGGCAAGGGGAGGCCGATACGTCCTCGCCTATGACCTCGAAGAAGTGGACGACGTATTGAGTGAACTGGTTATGGTGTGTTTGGCGGGCGCCATCACGTTGATAACGCTGGCTGCCGCCGCCGGGTGGTGGTGGTCGGGGCGCGTGCTGGAACCGGTGCGCGCGCTAAAGAGGGCGGCCGAGGAAATCGACGCCGGGGCGCTGCATCGGCGCGTGCCCTTGCCCGAAGCCAAGGATGAACTGCGCCGCCTCGGCGAAGTGCTCAACGCGATGTTGGCGCGGATCGAATCGGGATTCCTCCAGTCGCGGCGATTCACCGCCGACGCCTCGCATGAGTTGCGCACGCCACTCACAATCATGAGCGGCGAGCTGGAGCGGCTTTTGCGTGCCGAGGGCATGCCGGCTGAATGCGAGGTTCGTTTGCTACGGGTGCAGGAAGCCACGGCCCGTTTGCAGCGACTCACGGAAAATCTCCTCCTGCTTGCCCGGTTGGACGCTTCCGTGCCAACCGATCCGAAGTTTGGCCGCGTCGATCTTTCCGCGCTGGTTCGCGAGGCGTGCGAAGACGGTGCGATTTTGGCCGAGGCGCGCGGAGTCCTATTGGAGACCGAAGTGACCGAGGGCATTTGGGTGCGCGCTGATGTCGATGGACTGAAACGCGTGGTGCTTAATTTATTGGATAACGCGACGCGTTACAACCGGCCGTCCGGCCGGGTATGGTGTCACCTGACCACGGCTTCCGACGACGTGCTCTTGGCCGTGGGAAACACGGGGCCGGGAATACCGGAGAACCTCCGCGCCAATCTGTTTCGGCGCTTCATGCGCGGGGACACCGCGCGAGCGGCGGGCGGTCATGGCTTGGGCTTGGCGTTGGCCTACGAAATCGCACGGGCGCACGGAGGGGAACTGCGGCTGGTCGAGAATACCGATCCTGACACCACCGAGTTCGTGCTGAAACTGAAAAAGGCGACGGCGGAACTTTCGTGACGAGGGGCGGTTTTGGCGCGTGCGCCACCCTCTGCGCCTCCTAGGCGGTGATGTGGGCGGTGATTGGCATGGTGCTCTACGGGCTGGTCGCGCTGGTGTGGCGGGCGCTGCACTGAGCCCGAAGCGGCGTCTGATTCGAAGGCGGCCTGGCTGGTGCCCAGAGGCGTCAATTCCAACGCACTTCAGCCCGATACCCGTCTCCCGACTGTCCCGCCTCGAAAGTGGTTCTGGGATGCAGGGCGATAATTGCCCGCACGATGCGCAGTCCGAGCGTCGTGCCGCCGCCGACGGTGGACGCCGATTTTGGGGCAACCCGATTTTCCACCCGGCAGATCGTGCCGTTTTCATCGCGTGCAATCGTCACGGTCAACGCCCCCGTCCCATGGCGAAGGGCGTTGGTCAGCAGATTGTGCAAAATCTGTCGCAGCGTGCGCGCGTCCGCCTCCACGCACATTTCCTCCGCCGCCATCACCGTAAGTTCGCGGCTTTCCGCCTGCGCTAGCAGTGCGTAGGTCTCGATCATCTCCGTAACCAGCGCGCGCAAAGGCACCGGCTTGATGTCGAGCGTCAGCCGTCCTTGCTCGGCCGTCGCCAGCAACAGACACTGCGCCACGTAATCGGAAAGTCGGCTCAACTCGTCCTGCAACGACTCGGCCAGCGCCGGCTCGATGCGCCCCGCCGCCTCCTCGACTTGCAGGCGCATCAGCGTCAGCGGCGTGCGCAGCTCGTGCGCGACCTGCGCGGAAAACTCGCTCAGTTGCCGGAAGCTTCGGTCGAGCCGCGCCAGCAGCGCGTTGATGTTGTTTTCGATGGCGCGAAACTCCTCGTCGGCCTGTTTCAGTTGCACGCGTTGATTGAGGCTGTGCGCCCCGATGTTCTGCAGCTGGCGGTTCATCTCGGCGACCGGATGAAACGACCGCTTGGCCAAATAATATCCTGCGCCGAGCGTCA
>JBDRJH010000040.1:0-3895 GCA_043815125.1 Verrucomicrobiota bacterium | reverse complement strand
CGGCGCGGACGATGCGGCGGATGGCGCGGCGGATGGCGCGGACCGGACGACTGCGCGGGCCGGCGGGTGGGTCGTGATGGTGCCCTTTTGCCTGCCGGGCGAGCGCGTCCGGGCGCGGGTTTATCGCAACCAAAAGAACTTTTCCGAGGCCGACCTTGTCGAGGTGCTCACGCCGTCGCCCGAGCGCGCCGATCCGAAGTGCCCGCTGTTCGGACGTTGCGGCGGCTGTCAGTATCAACACTTCAACTACGCCGCGCAGCTCGTCTGGAAGCGCCAGCAGGTCGAGGAGCTGCTGCGTCACATGGCCGGCCTGGAACACGCGGTGAACCCGGTCATTGGCTCGCCGGTGGAATACGGCTACCGCTCGAAGATCACGCCGCACTTCAATCCACCGGCCGCGAACAACCGTCTGGCGAAGGACGAGGCGATGCCGATCGGCTTTTTGCGGCAGGGCACGCGCTTCGACATCGTCGACGTGCCGTGTTGCGAAATCGCGACCGAGGCGATCAACACCAAGCTGATCGCCGTCCGCGCCGACGTGCAGTCGCGCCGCGACAGCTACAAACGCTCCGCCACCGTGCTGCTGCGCGACGCGTCCGGCCACGTGACGACCGACTACGACGAGGTTGTCACCGAGACGGTCGGCGAGCTGAAGCTGCGTTTCCTCGCGCGCGATTTTTTCCAGAACAACCCGTTCATCCTGCCCGCCTTCACCGGCTACGTGCGCGACAAGGCCGCGGCCAGCGGCGCGCGTTTTCTCGTCGACGCCTACTGCGGCAGCGGGCTCTTTGCGCTCACCTGCGCGCCGGCGTTCGAGCAGGTCGCCGGCGTGGAGATCAGCGAGAGCAGCATCGTGTTCGCGAAGCAAAACGCGGAGCTCAACGGCATCGGCAACACGCGCTTTCTGGCCGGCGACGCCTCGGCGATTTTTGGCGGGCTGGAGTTCCCCGCGGCGGACACGACTATCGTGATCGACCCGCCGCGCAAGGGCTGCGACGAGGTTTTCCTGAACCAGTTGTTCGCCTACGGTCCGCGCGCGGTGGTCTACGTGAGCTGCGATCCGGCGACGCAGATGCGCGACTTGAAACACTTCACCGCCGCCGGCTACGTGTTGACCGACGTGCAGCCCTTCGACCTGTTCCCGCAGACCCGCCACCTCGAGTGCGTGGTGACGCTGGTGAAGGGGTGACCGGCGCGGGCCGTCCGCTCACTTGATGAACCGGATGGTCATCGGGTAGGTGTAGAACCTGCCCTCGCTGGCCTTGACGATGCCGATGATCGTGCAGACCAGCGCGCCGATGGTGATGGCGGCGATCAGCGGGCCGATCAGCAAAAGCGGGAAAAACAACAACACCCCCGCGAACATCAGCGGCAGGCAGGCGAGCAGGGCGATCATCACGGTGATCTGAAAGTTGAGCACCTCCTTGGCGTGCGCGACGACCTCGGGCAGCTCGTCCTTCTTCACCTGCCAGATGACGATCGGGCCGATGATGTTGCCGAACGGCACCACGCCGCCGGCCAGCGCGCAGACATGGCAGAGCGTGGGCCAGAGCGTATCGGGTTTGCGCGGCTCCGGGGTTAAGGCGGGCGGTTGCAATGGCGGCGGTTGGGTGGTCATTGGCAGTTCATTCTGGGGATGGCAGATTTAGACCCAAGTCCACAATCAGAGGAAAATGGTCGGAGCCGATGGCCGGGCCGACGTGGAAGTCGTTCGTTCGCACCCGTCCTCCCAGCAACACATGGTCGATGGGGATGCGCAGGTGGGGGAGGTTGGTCGGCCAAGTCGCGGCGTAAATCGCGTGACCGCGAGACGCCAGCCGCAGGCGATGGTTGTCCAGCAGTGCGGACAGCGGCGGACACCAAGGCGTGGCATTGAAGTCGCCGAGGATAACGGTCGGGGTCGTGTGTGCGTCTTGCCCATCCCATTTGCCGATGGCGGCGATCTGCTGGTCGCGCAGGCGAATGTTGAACGAATCGCTCGGAGGCGGCGGGTGGGTGAGGAGCAGGCGCACCTCGCCGGCGGAGGTTCGCACGGTGGCGGCCAGCGACGCGAAGTCGGGGGACGCGAGGTATTTGGCGGTTTTGTCCGCAAGCGGCAGGCGCGAGTAGAGGGCTAGGCCGAAGTTGTCTTCGCGCGGCTGGACGAACCGATGCGGAAAGTCCTGCCCAAGCGCTCGGCTCAGGTCGTCGTCCCATCGCGCGTTGATTTCGAGCAATGCGATCAGGTCGGGGGATTCGGCGGCGATGAGCGCGAGCAACGGCGTGGTGTCGGTGTTTTCCGACTGCACGTTGGCGTAGACGATCTTGAGCGCATGAGGGTGGGGCGGTTGCGCTTCGCCGCCGCGATGCAACGCCAGGACCGCGAGCGCGTTGAGTGCGGCGAACGTCGCGAAGACCGTGGCCGTGCGCGTGCGTCGCATGAGTGCGCAAAACAGCGTGTGCCCCAGGAGCAGCACCGCGTATTGCAGGCGGAACGGGGAGAGCTGCGCAAAGATAGCGGGTTCGTCTACAAACCAAGCCGCCGTAGTGAGCGTGCAACCCGCCGCGGCGATCACGGAGAGGGTGACGAACGCGGTCCGGGCGATGATGGCGAGGGGACGGGGTCTTGCGCCTTCGGGTGGCTTCACGAAGACGGAAACTGACGCAGATGGACGCGGGCAAGCGAGGCGCAAAGCGCGTCGGCGTGCAGGGGTTTCATGAGGTAGTCGTCCATGCCGGCGATCAGCGCGCTGTCGCGGTCGGAGGCGAGCACGTCGGCGGTGAGCGCGATGATCCAGGGGCGCGGGCCGCCGGAGGGCTCGGCGCGGATGCGCGCGGTGGCGGCGTTGCCGTCGAGTTCGGGCATCTGCACGTCCATGAGGATGACGTCGGGTCGGTGTTTGAGTGTCATCTCGACGGTCTCGCGTCCGTTGGCCGCGTAGAGCACGTCGCGGTAGCCGAGGCGCTCGAGCATGAGCTGGGCGACGCGGCGGTTGAGGGGGTTGTCCTCGGCGAGCAGGATGCGGTGCGGGTGGCGGCGGGCGAAGTCGGCGTCGAGCCGGGTGGCCTCGCGGTCGACCGGTTTGGCGTGCTGGCCGGAAATCAGCGAGGCGATGGCCTGGTGGAGTTGCGCGGGCTTGAGGGGTTTGGAGAGGGAGGCCTCGAAGTCGGGCGCCGGGGTGTTGTCGCCGATGGCGCGCAGCAGCAGCCGGGGCAGTCCGTGGCCGTCTTGGTGTGCGCGGAGGGCACGCGCGAGTTTGCCGGAGTCGGGGCCGCCCTCGACGAGGACGAGGTCGGGCCGCTCCGCGGAGAGCCGGGCGAGCGCCTGTTCGGCGGAGTCGCACAGCGTCACCCGCATGGCCCAGGCTTCGAGCAGGGCCTCGAGAATGGTGCGGCTGGTGGTATGGTTGACGACGGCGAGGACGCGCAGGTCGGTGAAGGGCGGCAGCGCGGGCGAGCCGGCGGGGGTGGGCGCGCCGGGCTTGGGCGTGTGGACGGGGAGGGTGAAGCGGCAGATGCTGCCTTCACCCTCGGTCGACTGCATGACGATGGCGCCGTGCATGAGTTCCACGAGACGCTGGCAGATGGCAAGGCCCAGTCCGGTGCCGCCAAACTCGCGCGTGGTGGAGGCGTCGATTTGCGAAAAGGGTTGAAACAGCCGGCCGATGCGCGCGGCGGGGATGCCGATGCCGGTGTCGCTGACGGCGATCTCGACGCGCGGTCCGTCGGCCTCGCGGGGTTGCAGCCGGGCGGTGACGAGCACGGAGCCGGCGTGGGTGAACTTGAGGGCGTTGCCGATCAGGTTGAAGAGAATCTGGCGCACGCGGTTGTCGTCGCCCACGAGCAGCTCGGGCACGCCGGCCTCGATGAGGTAGGCGAGTTCGAGGTGTTTTTTGCCCGCGTCGGGAGCGAGCAG
>JBDRJH010000039.1:0-10310 GCA_043815125.1 Verrucomicrobiota bacterium | reverse complement strand
GCTGCGTCGTCATGAGGATTTGGATACGGCGTTCGCCCTGGCCTCCGGTGAGGATGCGCCCGACGCCGCCGCCGAGCGCGCCGAGCGGGTCGCCGGGGTGCGTGCGGCCATCGCCGCGCTGCCCGCGCACCTGCGTTCGGTGGTGATCCTTTCGGAGTATGAACACCTGTCCCAGGCCGAGATCGCGGCGGTCGAGGGCATCACGGTGAAGGCCGTCGAGACGCGCCTGGCGCGGGCCCGGGAGAAACTTAAAAAAATGCTCCGGGCGCCCGGCTGAGTCGTCGCGCGGCGATTACAAAAAGAGGCGGGCGATTACAAAATCGAGGCCTGCAAAACGGCTGGTTTTCCTCATGGTGTTTCTCGTGGCCACGGGGCCACCGACTCCGCCAAAAGTGACGTCGTAGCCAAACCGCCTTAGCCGCGGTCCCGGACACGATCCGGATAAAAAAATGCCCCCGCCGACACCGGTCGACGGGGCGCTTTTTTTGTAGGGGCGTCGCTCGCGACGCCCGTTGAGGGTCATTGGAGTCGGGATGGTTTTCTTCCCGTCATGATATCCAACGGGTCTCGCGAGCGAGACCCCTACCTGGCCCGCAGGCGGAGGCGCCGTTGTTCCTCGTAGAGCGATTGCGGGACCAGAGTGTCGCCGCGACCGGTGCCCTCGACGAAGTCTATGGGCAAGGTCCCTTTGAATTGGGTTTCCAGCCAGTTGAGATCGGGCTTGGCGAGGTCGACCTCCGCCATGATGCGCAGGCTGGCGGCGTTGCCGATCAGGTAGCCCCAGCCGTATTGGGCGGAGCGGATGACGCCGTTGCCGCGGCAGTTCCAGAACACGGACTCGGTGGCGGTGTGGCCGGCGCCTCCGCTCATAGAGCCGCGGTTCATGGCCTCCCAGCCGTCGTCGATCACGCATGAATCGATCAGCGCGGCGATGGCGAGCGAGTGGTGGAAGTCCGACGGGCCCAGGGCGTTTTTCCAGTCGCTGAGGCTGCCGTTCGCGCTGTGGCAGCGGAGGAAGACGTTGCCGACGCTGCCGAAGAGCCAGCCGACGGTGAAGTTGTGCCGGCCGCCGATGCCGGCGCAGTCGCGGAAGAGCACGTCGTTGCAGCCGAGGATTTCGTAGAGGTAGCCGTGGCCGCCGCCGTCGCGCCGCTGGGCGTTTTGCAGCACGCAGTCGGTGACGGTGATGCGTTTGCTGTTTTGGATCACCATGCCGCGGTCGTAGAGGTGGTGGGTGCTGGTCACGCGGTCGTTGGACGGGGCGAAGGTGGTGACGTTGCGGATCCAGCAGTTTTTGGCGTAGTTGAGCCGGATGGCTTCGCGGCGCACGCTCTGCGGTTTTTGGTTCACGAGCGCATCGGGCAACGCGTTGGCGATGGACAGGTCCTCGACACCGCATTCCTCGAGGTAGCGGGTGCGGCGTTTGATGGAGGCCGCGTCGCGGAGTTTGGCGGGGTAGCGCAGGGGGACGTCGACCGTGATGCGGTTGGGCGTGACGCCGGTGTCGATGGCGACAATGTTGACGCGGAAAAAGGAGAGCCACTTGCCGTTGTGGGGCTTCCAGACGCCGGTCATGCCGTGTTCCTCGATGAACGCGTCGGAGATGACCCAGCCGACGTCGATGTCGTCACCCACGGACCAGCCGCCTGCGTCCTTCACAAACAGATCGCGGGAGAAGCGGTCGACGTCCCGCACCAGCATCGTCCCCAGGTCTGAGGACGACTCGCCGTTGATCAGGATGTTGATGCCTTTGGGGGAGCTCTCATCGTGGAAGAAGAGCCGGGTTTTCCCGGGGCCCGCACCGCGCAGCACGACGCCCTTTTGGACGATGCGAATGCCGCCCAGGCAGAGGTAGTCGCCCTCGGGGATAAACACGACGCCGCCGCCCGCGGACTGTGCGGCGTCGATGGCGGCCTGGATGGCGCCGGTCGCGTCGGTCTTGCCGGTGTTATCCGCGCCGCAGTCCCTGACCGCGTCGTGCACCGGTCCGTCGACGCGGGGAGGCTCGGCCTCGCCGCGTCGATAGCCCGCGTAGGAAAAGTCGTGCAGGAAGCGTCCGTCCGTCTCCACGTTTTCGGGACGCCATTCTTCGGGGAAGAGCTCGCTGCGCCATGCCGAAGTATCGGAAGCATGAATACAAATCGGGGCAATGGCCAAGGCCAGGAGGGTCAGGGGACGTAGCGGCATCGGGCGGGGTGGGGGACTGAGGGCATGATGCATTCGTCGGGCGGGTGCGAAACCACAAACCGGCGAAGCCTGACACATGTTAGATTCATTGGAGTTATGTCCCGCGGCCGCTTGTCCG
Organism: Verrucomicrobiota bacterium; assembly: GCA_043815125.1. Lineage (GTDB taxonomy): Bacteria > Verrucomicrobiota > Verrucomicrobiia > Opitutales > Opitutaceae > JAUWBF01. The sequence continues at coordinate 8,005 of JBDRJH010000039.1, read as the reverse complement.
AGCATTTTTCCGCGACACCCCATCATTCGCGAAAAACAGAGCCATGCCCCGACGCCCCACCCAACTCGACATTGCCCTGAAGGCCGGCCTGAGCCGGCCAACCGTCTCCCTGGCGCTCAACGGCAGCCCGGCCGTCTCGGACGAGACTCGCGCGCGCGTGCGGCAGGTCGCCGAGGAACTGGGTTATCAGCCGGATCCCATGTTGTCCGCACTCTCCAAATACCGGAACCTGCAGGGGCGTCCGAACTACAAGGAGACCCTGGCATGGATCAGCCACTCGCCCGCGGCCTTTCCGTGGCGGCACATCACCACCTACGCGGCCTACCATGCCGGCGCCTGCGCCCGCGCGAACGCCCTCGGCTTCGACGTCGAGTTGATCGACGTGCAGCAACAACAGCTCGGCCGGCGGCGGCTGGATGGCATTCTCGCCGCCCGCGGCATCCGCGGGTTGTTGATCTGTCCGCCAGTCCAGCAAGGCGAGGTCTACGAGTTTCCGGTGGATCGCTACAGCCTGATCACCTTTGGTTACAGCGTGCGCACGCCCGCGTTGCACCGGGTGTCCTCGTCGCATTTTTTGGCGACCAAGACGATTTTCAACCGGCTCATCGAGTGCGGCTATCGGCGCATCGGCTTTGCGGGCCATGTGCAGGTCAACATCAAGACGCAGGACCTGTGTCTCTCGGCTTATCTCGGCGGCTGCGTCAACCACGGGATCGAGCCGCTTCCGGAGCTGCTCGCCGACGCCTACACGCCGGAGGACTTTGCGGTTCGTTTTCGCCAGTGGCACGAGCGCCACCGGCCGGATGCGGTCATCATCACCTCGCCGATCTGGCCGGCCGTGCAGCGTTCCGGCATCCGCATCCCGGGCGAACTCGGTGTCGCCAGTCCGATGGTGTCGGCCATGCACCCCGAGCTGACCGGCATCATTGAAAAATCCGAGCAGATCGGGGCGACCGCCGTCGATACGTTGGTGCAACTCATCCAACACGACGAGCGCGGCGTGCCCCGCGACCCGCGCACCATCCTGCTCGAGGGCCAGTGGAACGAGGGAGCCACCATCCTGGGCACGGCGTCGCGTCCGAAGGTGCGCGCCGCCGGTGGATCCGCGGTGCGAGCGATCTGACATGCGTTAGACTCCGCGTCTATTGCCCCGGTGTCGGGTTCAGGCCTCAACCAGTGTCGTTACCCATGCGATACCGACCCCGCAGCGCCTACCTTCTGAGAGAGGATGTTTTGGATAAAATCTTCTCGCCGGGCACCAGGCGCCGCATTGCCGAGCTGACCGATCCGCTCGACGTGTTGCTCACGCAGGATAACTGGCGCCTTCACGCGCACCGGCTGCGGGATGTGGAATACATCATTTCAGGCTGGGGCATGGTGCCTTTGGACGAGGCGTTTTTGCAGGCGGCGCCGAATCTCCGGCATGTTTTCTATGCGTCCGGTTCGGTGCGGTGCTTTTACACGGAGCTCGCTCGCGAGCGCGGCGTCGGCGTTTCCTCGTCGTGGCGGGCCAACGCCATCCCGACGGCCGAGTTTGCGCACGCGGTCATCCTGCTCGCGTTGAAACAATTTTGGCGCGCGCAGCGCTCGGCCAAGGCGGAACGCAACTGGCGCAAGCCCGCGCACGCGGCGGGCATCTTCGACTCGACCGTCGGCATCGTGTCGCTGGGCGAGGTCGGCCGGCGTCTGGCCGGCACGCTGGCGCGCGAGCACCGGCTGGACGTCGTGGCCTACGACCCCTTCGTGTCGCCGGTCGACGCGGCCGGGCTCGGGGTGCGCCTGGTGGCGCTGGAGGAGTTGTTCGCCACCGCGGACGTCATCAGCCTGCACTGCCCGAGCCTGCCCGAGACGCGGCACTTGATCGACGGCGGCTTGCTGGCGTCCATGAAGCCGCACGCGACGCTGGTGAACACCGCGCGGGGCGACGTGATCGACGAGGCGGCCCTGTGCGATGTGTTGCGGGCGCGCCCCGATCTTGACGCGATTCTGGATGTGACCACCGACGAGCCCTGCAACGAGCACAGTCCGCTGTGGGACTTGCCCAACGTGGTCATCACGCCGCACATCGCGGGCAGCATCAATCGCGAGTGCCACCGCATGGGCGAATACATGGCCGAGGAACTGGAGCGCTACCTCTCGGGTCTGGGCCTCGAGCACGAGGTCACGGAGGCGTTGTTCAGCCGCATCGCCTGATTGGCGGGCCCGCCGTGGCGGCCGGGACTTAACCTGTGTTAGGGTCCGGGGCTTTGTGGATCCGATCCGCGGTTCGCATCCTGTGAGGCATACCCTAGTTGCCGGATCCGGTGGTCCCGCGAAAAGGCGTTCGGCACCCCAACCCCAAGATTGTCATTCATCGCCATGCCACGTTCATTTCAGCACCCCGTTTCCCCTGATCCTATGATGCCACCCCGTTGCATTGCCCCGAGTCTTTCGCGTGTCCGACGCGCCGCATTCACGCTGGTGGAGCTGCTCACGGTCATCGCGATCATCGGTGTGCTGGCGGCGATCCTGATTCCCATCGTGGGTCGCGTGCGCGATTCCGCCCGGTCCTCCCAGTGCATGTCGAACCTGCGGCAGATCGGCGTGTCGCTGAAGCTCTACATCACGGATCATAAAAACACCCTCCCGCCGACCTACAACTGGACGCCGACGTCCGAACTGGTCGCCGGTGAGTGGGCCAAGCAGTTGGACGCCTACCTGCCGCGGCGCGAAGCCAACAAACTGCACGAGGTGTTCACCTGCCCGGCGGCCGATTACCACGGGGCGACCGGCAAGGATCTGAGCAACACCTACGGCGCGGCCGGCGCGTTCATGGGCATCGCCCCCGCCGGCAGCTATGTGACGGAGACGGTATCGCGCAAATTGACCACCATCGAGAACCTGCCCAAGGCGCCGTGGATCTTCGACATGAACGCCAACGGCAACCACCCCTACCCGTATAACTCGGTCCAGTGGGGGGTGGCGCTGTCTGACGCGACGGGCGCGAACAGCACGCGGCTGGGCTTTCGCCATGGCGGCGGCGAAAAGCTCAACATGCTCTTTGGCGACGGCCACGTGCGGGGCATGACGCGGGCGGACATCCTGGCCGTGTTCAGCTACAAAAAGTGGGACGCGCGTTGAGCGGTCCGTGTAGGCGGGTGCTCAGGCGACCGTCACCGGTCGCACGGTGGAGCCTTCGTTCCACTCGCCCTCGATGAGGATGTTGCGCGGATGCTCCGGCACGCCCTGGTCGTCGTGCTGGATCAGTTGCAGCAGGGTGTCGACCGCGGCCACGCCGATCTGCTCGGATTTTTCCATGACGCCGGTCAGCTCCGGGAAGTGGCGCGGCACCATCGGGCTGACCACGCAGAGCTCGCCGGGGATGGCGATGCCGGTTTCCTCCATCGCCGGCCAGATGGGCGAGGTGATGATCACCGCGTCGGGCCGGTGCCGACGGTGCCAGGCGAGGATGGCCTCCGGGGTGATCGGGTCGTCGATCAGCGGAGGGATTATATCCAGTTTCTGGTTATGGCAGGCGCTGAGGTAGGCCGACAGGACCAGGTCCTGGGTCTTGATGTTGACCTGCCGGCTGCCGATGAAGCCGATGCGTCGGCAGCCTGCGTCGATCAGCCGGGCAAAGGCCGTCTTGGTCGCCCGGTAGTGCGAGGCGGTGACGCGGTGCATGACGGGGGTCTGCACGCTGTAGCCGAAGGTGACGAAGGCCTGGTGCTCGACGGGAAACCGGTAGGACGCGTCCATTTCCGAGGGCGGGCAGACCAACATGCCGCGGATGCCGCGCGTTTCCAGGATGCCGGCCAGCCGCTTGGGGCTGAGGCGCTGCTGCTTGAGGTCGAACGTCTCGATGTCGAACCCCAGGTCGTGGGCGCGTTTCACGGCTCCGGCATGGTAGGCCGCGTAGGGGGTGATCCAGTGCCAGGGGAAGGTTTTGGGCGAGTAGCTGATCCACGCCAGCATCCCGCGATAGTCCTTGGTCTTGTTGGAATTCCGATACCGGGACAGGGCCGACAGCATCGGGTCGGGCTGGTAGCCGAGTTCGTTGGCGATGCGTCGCACGTAGGCGCGGGTCTTGGCGGAAATGGTCGGACTGCCGTTGAGGGCCAGCGACACGGTGGGGCGGCTCAGGCCGGCTTTTCTGGCGATATCGAGCTGGGTGGGGCGGGGGGGCATTGCGTGGGGGGCGCGCAACGAGGGTGCGGGGGGCGCCCGGGTAGGCAAAGCCAAAAGCGGCCTGTGCGGCTCTGTGAACGACGGATGACGACATGCAAAAAGGGCCGGACAGAAGGTCCGGCCCCAAGATATCTGCGCCGATGCCGGCGGGCTATTGCACCAGGTTCACGTCGTCGAAGGCGATCTGCCCGGTGCCGGATTGGATGCCGTTGGCGATGATGCGAAACCGGGTGAGGGCGGTCTTGTTGACCGCTGCCTGATTGCCGAAGTCGGACCAGTAGAGGGTGCGCGTGCCGTAGGCGGCCTGCGCGGGCAGGGCGGCGCTCATGGTGTTGACGCCGTCGCCGAGGGTGAGGGACAGCGCGGCAGGACCGGTGTGCTGGTAGGCGATCGTGATGCCGGCCCAGTCGGCGGCGTTTTCGGCGGGAGAAAAGCCGGCCTGGAAGAACGCCCACTGCCAGCCGCCGATGGTGTAATCGACGACGCGGTGGGTGGCGCCCTCGAAGGCGCCGTTGATGGAGTCCATCCAGCTGATGTTGGAGGAGTAGGGGTATTTGAGGCGGTTGACATCGTCGGTGAAGAGCGGGCGCACCGCGGGCGAGCCGGTCAGCCTGACGTCGTCGAAGGATATTTGCCCGGTGCCGGACTGAATGCCGTTGGCGATGATGCGGAAGCGAGTGAGGGCGGTCTTGTTGACGGCGGTGTGGTTGCTGAAGTCGGCCCAGTTAATCGTGCGCGTGCCGTAGGCGGCCTGCGCGGGCAACGAGGCGCTCATGGTGTTGGTGCCATCGCTGAGGGTGAGCGAGAAGGCGGCGTTGCCCGTGGTCTTGTAGGCGATCTGGATGCCGCCCCAGAGCGCGCCGTTCTCGGCGGGGGAGAAGCTGGCCTGGAAGAAGGCCCATTGCCATGCGGTGATGGTGTAGTCGACGACCCGATGGGTGGCGCCTTCGTGGGCTCCGGCGGTGGAGTCGCTCCAGGTGATGTTGGAGGCGTAGGGGGATTTGAGCCGGTTGACGGCGTCGGTGAAGAGCGGGCGTCCCTCCGGCGCCTGCGGCCCGGGAGGCCCGAAGGATTCGTCGTCGAAGGCGGCGGTGCCGGTGTTTACCAGGCTTTCCCAGTAGACGAGGTTGGCCCAGCCGGCCATGACCTGCGGCCAGTTGGTGTTTTGGTAGAACTTCTCGTAGGTCGCGCGCACCTTGGCGAGGATGGTCGGGTCGAACTGCGACAACCACAGCCACGACTTGACGCCGGTCGCGGCGGTCGCGGCCTGTCCTCCCTGAGCGGAGCCGGTGCCGTCGATACGGAAGGTGACGTCCTTGTCCGCGTCCCGATAGAAAGTGTGGAAGGTTTGCACGAGGCGGGCCACGTGCGTTCCGTCGATACCGTATCCGCCGACACGATACGCTTCTTCCACGAGCGCGAGCGAGACGGTGGCGTGATCCACGTCGTCCCACCTGGCGTCGTTGAGCGGGCTGTATTTCCAGACCGCGATCGTGGGCCGCGAGGTGTCGAGGGAGTTGATGAAGTAGTTCAGCATCGACTGGACCTCGTCGCGGTAGGTGGTGGTGCCGCTGAGGTGGTTGTAGGCCATCAACGCGCGGGCATAGGTGCAGACGTGGTTCACGGCCATGTAGCCGCTCCAGGTGATGGGCTGGTCGGAGGCGAGCGGACCGTCTTTTTCGCTGCGCCAATACTTGAAGGCCTTGGCCGGCAGGGTGTGGTTGTAGGCGGCGTCCGTCGGAATGGGAGTGGTGTTGGGGATGTCCTTGAGCGCCGGCAGGTGCAGGTCGAGGGTCTGCTTGACGAAGGGCAGGTAGCCGGCGATGGCGCTTTCGTATTGGGGGAAGCCGCGGCGGGCCAGCTCGCACCAGCGCAGGATGATCTCGCAGATGCGTCCGTCGATCAGCGGGTTGATCTCGTATTTGCCACCTTCGAGGCGGCGCCAGCCGGGCGCGGGCGTGCCGTCGTGGTAGAGGTAGTAGCTGGGGCCGGACCAATACTCCGGGGTGAGCGGGGTCGACGCGAAGCGCACGTCGTCGCGCATGGAAACCATGTGGTCGATGATCTGCTTGGCTTTGTCCATGTAGGTGGACGAACCGGTGGTCTGGGCCAGCGAGACGTAGGCCTCGATCCAGTAATAGCCGCCCCATGCGTAACCGTCGGAGTCGGGAGTCTGGTTGGGGGTCTTGATGGGAACAAACGAGCCGCCGTAGTAAGAGGCGAACTTCGTGTTCCAGTCGGCGGGGCTGTCGATGCCGGCGGAGTGGACAAGGGGGCTGAACGCGCACACGAGGGTGCACGCCAGCAAGGCGCGAGCGATGGTCAGGGGCATGGTGGGGTGGGGGTGGGGTTGGCGAGGTTCCGGGGCGAACCCGGACACCGACGGGCGCAGCTTGGACGCGGGAGGGGAGTTTCGCATCCTGCGTGAATCGCACGCTTGTTAGGGCCCGGCTCGGAAACGGGAACTCTAACTTGTGTTAGCGCACGGTCGTTTGTTCGCAGCGTGGGGCGCGGCAATCTGCGGTTTGCCTGAATCGCCTGCTCGGCCAGCCCCGGTCGCCAACTCCGCGTTACTCCCCTGTCTCCCTCACGTCGTGTCTTTGTCTGCTCCCGTCGCCGCCCGTTCAACTTTCCCGCGAGATCGTCGTCGGGGTTTCGCGCTGCTGATCACGATCGTGCTGGTCGCGTTCCTAGTGCTGATCCTGACGGCTCTGGCGACGCTGAATCGGGTGGAGACACGCATCGCCGCCGCTTCGCACACGTCCGCGGCGGCGCGTTCCAACGCGCTGATGGCGTTGAACCTCGCCGTGGGGCAATTGCAGCAGTCGGCCGGTCCGGATCAGCGGCTGACGACCCGGGCCAATCTTCAATCCGCCGGCAAGAACGGTCACTTCACCGGTGTGTGGAATCCGACCGCCGCGTCACCGGTCACCTGGCTCGTCAGCGGCAACCAGCTGGCGTCCGCCCCGCTCGCGGTCACACCGGCGTCCGCCCCCGACCCGGTCGGCGCTGCCGGCGAGGATGAGGTTTTTCTGGTCGGAGACCACAGCGTGGCCGCCGAGTCGGATCGCGTGAAACTGGAACGTCAGCCGATCACCGTTTCCGAAAGCATGGTGCCCGGCCTCGACGCCTCCTCGTCGGCCCCCGCGGTGGTCGGCAATTTCGCCTATTGGGTCGGCGACGAGGGCGTGAAGGCCAGCGTCGGTCTGTATGACCAGACCGACGAGCTCGACTACGACAACACTCTTGTCGCCCCTGCGCCGTCGAACCCGCCCACCAGCGGCGTCGACTGGGATGAAGAACCCGAGCTGCGCGGCCAGCTCAGGCAACTGGCTCCGGTTCACCCGAACCGCTCGCTGATGTTTGCGGGTTACGCCGACCCGGCCTCCGCCAACGAGCGGATCAAGAACGTCGTCGACTACGAGCAGATGCGGTTGATCGACGCGGGTGCCCTGCCGACGTCGGAGTGGCGCGCGCGCTTTCACGACGCGACCTCGGTCAGCCGCGCGGTGCTGGTCGATCACACCATGCTCCCCGACGGCGGCCTCAGGCAGGATCTGTCGGACAGTCCCGACGTGTTTCCTTCGGCGATCCGCAACTTCGTAAAGGAACGCGCCGCCACCCGCACCGGTCTGCTCTCATTCCACGCGCAGAAACAGTCGGAGAACGGCAACGACACGGCGTTCCCCATGTTCTCGAAGGCGCCGGTGCTGACCGAGTTTCTCATCCGCTTCCAAATCTATCGCAACGGCAGCAACGGCAATCTGCGCCTCAAATACGAGGTCCAGATGGAGTTGTGGAATCCCTACGCCATCACGCTCAACGCGGCGAACGACCT
>JBDRJH010000038.1:0-2938 GCA_043815125.1 Verrucomicrobiota bacterium | reverse complement strand
GCCATTTCGCTGCGGGGAGAATGCGTGCGTCCGATCGCCGTGCATCCGTGATTATCCGCGCGATCCGTGGTCAAAATCCTTGGCTGAAGAGTCCGAGACCAAACCCCCGACCCAATGCTGGCCTTCGATTGGGTTGTGCCCGAAACCTGTTCCATAAATCCGAGTTTCCCAGCGAGATAATACCGATCACCCGAAGCTTTCAGACTTTAACCACGGATGGCACGGATGGGCACGGATCCATTCAACTCCTTTTCCATCCGTGTCATCCGTGATATCCGCGGTCAAAAATCAGGCTGACGGAAAGTCCAAATGGAAGCGGTGGTTGGTATAATTTGTTGATAGGCTTCGAACCAAGACCCCCAATCACTTCCCCAAACGACTTCATCGACATGCAAAACGAATCCGAACTGGCCAAGAGTCTCCTGCGCATCCGCGACAACGGCTTCCCTTCGCCTCTGACTTCACTCATCGGCCGCAAGCCGGTTCATCTCTTGCGTTACCTGGTCTTCTGCGGGCTGGTCTTATTTCTGGTGATGCGCTGGTCCGACTTCGAGGCTCGAGCCTTCCTGCTTGGCCTCCTTGGTTTCTTTGTGGGGGGCATTTTCAAGGAAATGGCTTTCATGAATAAGATCCGCGCCAACTGGGTATTCAGCCGGAAGGTCACGAACTGGGAATTGGTCGAGCGACTGGCCGAGGGCACGCCACTACCTCCGCCGCCGCTGCCGGAATAGTCGGACTCCCGGGCTGGCGAAAAAATTATCGGCCGCCAAGGGGGCGCGTTCTTTGAGCAAGACTCTCCAAGGGCCTGCCTGCTCGTTTTGCGTTCACCGCAAACAGGCAATCCGGGCCTCATGCTGCGAAGGCAAATAAACCAATACCAAATTGCCCCCCGCATAAACCTCGGCATCAGCCGGCGGGGCTACGCCGCGAAAAAGAATTTCCAGGATCTGCGGGTTGAGCCGTTCGGACGATTTGCCGAGGCCGGTGGCCTGGAGAATGGAATCCCTCAGGCTGGAGTCGCACTCCAGGACGAAGGTGCGGGTCGTGCCGTCATTGAAACTTTGATACTGGGTGTAGTCCTTGATCGTTATCGAACCCGGGGCCGACTCCCACACCAAATCCCTGAAGCGGTTGATCGGCTGGCTGCCGACATAGGAAAAGACGACCATGACCGCCAAGAGCACAACCGCGATGCCCATGGTGAGCGTGGTTCCGAGAAACCGACCCAAAATGACCGCAACTCCAGCCGCGAACCCCGCCATTAAACCAAGGCCGAACCAAAAGAAAATCAGGTAGCCTGCAGCATCGGACAGGCCCTTGCCAAAGCTGCCTCCGCCAAACTCAAAGCACAGCGCAACGAAGAGCGACACCGCCGCCACCGCGCCCACGACAATCGCGTGTCGCACCGACCAACGCCTGGGGTTTTTGAGTCGCATGGCTGGTTTGATGCTAGGCCGGCGACTCAGCGCCAAAAATAGCGGAGCGGCACCGTGATTTTTTTGTCCGTATCAATCTTCCAAGTGCTACCCGCCTTCACGAGCTGCAGACTGAAAATCTCGCTGCCCAACGGCAACTGATAGGTGACCGTCTTGCTGAGCGCATCCGCCTCCGGATCGCTAGAGCGCAGAATCGGGATAATCTGCAACAATTCGGCATAGACATCCATGTCGCCGTAGCTCGCCTTGGGCGCTCCGCCAAACGACACCTTCCCGGCGTCAGTGACCACGCGAGCGAGCTCCGTCTTCTCCTGGAGTAAGGCGTAATACATGAAATGGAGGATCAATTGCCGGTGCATTTGATAAACCGTCTCCAAGTTAAAACGCGGGTCCACCTTACCGTCCCTCACGTGGACGATGCAGACATCCCGGCCAACCATCTCCATGAACAGGCCGTTGGTTCCTATCTTGGGCTTCAGGCTTTCGACCAACTTGAGTTTGTCGGGCTGGTCTGCGCCGCGCAGCATCCAGACGTCGGGCGAGGGCAGGCAAATTTCCTGAATGCGCAAATTGTCTCCACCATACTGGTAGGTCAAAAATGCCCGGACCGTCTCGGCAGGCGTGAGGGCGGGCTCTGTGGCCAACAAAGAAACACCGGAGAAAACCACTACCACAGCCAGCAAGAGCGATCTCATGCAGGGCTTGTGACGAATCGGCATGGGGAAGTCCATCGATTAGAAACGAATAGGATTTAGAGCACTTTAAGTAAAATTGTAGCCGATTCGTAGGGGCTTTGCTTGCAAAGCCCGTTGACCGTGGATTCACCGGAAGAGTCGCTTTACCCATGACGACAAACGGGCCGAGCGAGCTCGGCCCCTACCTTCATCACCAGAAACGGCGGCTATCGTTTTATTTAAAATGCTATAACCGAAAAAGACGCGAATGGACGCAAAAGCTTCGGCGCTCAGGCGAGGTTGGTTTTCGCGAACTTTTGCGTCTTTTGCGGTTCCACAAAACCCGCGGCGGATCGGCTTCGTGGACCTTCGTGAGCTTCGTGGTTTAAAATCCACCCCGGCGGGAGATCGGTCGTCCCCAGGCCTGTCGTTCACTCGACGTTGGCGATCTGTTCCTTGATGCGCTCGAGTTCGTTTTTCAGCTCGATGACGTGGCGCGACAGCTCCAGGTCGTTGGCCTTGCTGCCGATGGTGTGCACCTCGCGGCCGATCTCCTGGAGGATGAACTCGGACTTGCGGCCGATCTCGCCGTCGGATTTGAGCAGCGTGGTGAACTGGTCGAGGTGGCTGCGCAGGCGGGTGATTTCCTCGGCGATGTCGCAGCGGTCGGCGAAGAGGGCGATCTCCTTGAGCACGCGGTCGTCGTCGAGGTCGAGTTCGAGGCCGGCGTCGCGCAGGCGCTTCATGAGTTGCTCGCGGTAGTTGGCCGGCACCTTGGGCGCGCGCTCGGCGATGGCATGGACGTGTTTCGAGAGCGTTTCCAGGCGG
>JBDRJH010000037.1:0-8584 GCA_043815125.1 Verrucomicrobiota bacterium | reverse complement strand
ACGACCGCCGGGCGCGCGTCGGTCGCCGGAAGCGTGCGGAGGATCGCCGACGCGGACGCGTCGGCGATCAGTCCCTGGTCCAAAGTCGAAGGTCGAAGGTCGGTCAGCTCGGCGATGGCGGCGTCGGTGCGTTTTTCGGCGACGAGGGCCTCGGCGAAGGTGGTGCGCACGAAGCGGATGGTGTCGCCGGGACGGAGTTGGCCGATTTTCCAGAGGTCGGATTGGATGATGGTCGCGGGACAGACGAAGCCGCCGAGCGAGGGGCCGTCCTTGGCGAGGATGACCGGCATGTCGCCGGTGAAGTTGATGGTGCCGATGGCGTATTCGGTGTCGTGGATGTTCGACGGATGCAGGCCGGCCTCGCCGCCGTCGGGACGGGTAAAATCGGGCTTGGGTCCGATCAAGCGGATGCCGAGGCGGTTGGAGTTGTAGTGCACTTTCCAGTCGGTCGCGAAGAACGTGCCGATGAATTCCTCGGTGAAAAAATCGGGCGCGGCGTGCGGTCCGTAGAGCACGGCGATCTCCCAGTGCTCGCCGTATTCAGGAATCAATGACGCGGGCGCGGTGACGACCGGTGCGAAGGGTTTTTCCACGCGGCCGATCGGGAGCACGTCGCCGTGGCGGAGCACGCGGCCGGCGTGTCCGCCGAACTTGCCGAGGGCAAAGGTGGACTTGCTGCCGAGGTAGGCGGGCACGTCGAAACCGCCGCGCACGGCGAGGCTGGCGCGGCATCCTGCCCCTTGGATGGTTTTGATTTTCAGCGTGGAGCCGGCGCGCACGTGGATGGCGGTCCAGAGCGGGCAGGCGTTGCCGTCGAGTTCGGCCTCAAAGGCCGCGCCGCAGAGGGCGACGGTGGTGTCGAGGTTGAAGCGCAGGGTCGGTCCGGTGAGGGTGATTTCGAGGCCGGCGGCGTCGTCGGGGTTGCCGACGAGGCGGTTGGCCAAGCGGAACGCGTAATCGTCCATCGGACCGGAGGGCGGCACGCCGATGGACCAGTAGCCGACGCGGCCGGGGTAGTCCTGGACGGTGGTCTGGGTGCCGGGTTCCACGACGTCGATGGTGGCGGGCGCGTAGGGAAAGGTGGCGAGCCACTTGGTGTGCACGTCGCCGGCGGCGAAGGCGTCGCTGGCGGTGATTTGGCGCAGGTAGTCGAGGTTGCACTCGATGCCGGCGACCTTGGTCTCGGCGAGGGCGACGGCGAGTTTGGCGAGGGCGGCGGTGCGGTTGTCGGCGGTGACGATGATCTTGGCGATCATCGGATCGTAGAACGACGGGATGTCGCTGCCGCGCTCGACCCAGGTTTCGACGCGGGCGTTTTTGGAGAACTCGGCGGCGGTGAGCACGCCGCTGGAGGGTTGGAAGTTTTTGTTGGGATCTTCGGCGTAGAGGCGGACTTGGATCGAGGCGCCCCGCGTGGTCGGCGTGTAGCCGGCGAGGTCGAGTTCGCCGGCGGCGGCGAGGATCATCCACTCGACGAGGTCGACGCCGGTGATTTCCTCGGTGACGCCGTGCTCGACTTGCAGGCGGGTGTTGACCTCGAGGAAGTAGAAGCTGAGCGAGGCGACGTCGAAGACGTATTCGACGGTGCCGGCGGACTGGTAACCGACGGCCGAGGCGAGACGTTTGGCGGTGGCGAGCAGGTCGGCGCGCATGTCGGCGGTGAGGCCGGGTGCGGGGGTTTCTTCGACGACCTTTTGGTTGCGGCGCTGGGCGGAGCAATCGCGTTCGCCGAGGGCGACGACGTTGCCCTGGCCGTCGCCAAAGATCTGCACCTCGATGTGGCGGGCGGTGGCGACGAATTTTTCGAGGAAGACGCCGCTTTGTTTGAAGGCGGAGGCGGCCATGCGTTTGACGGATTCGAAGGCGTCGATGAGCGCGGGTTCGTCGGCGCAGACACGCATGCCGATGCCGCCGCCGCCGGCTGTGCTCTTGAGCATGACGGGGTAGCCGATGCGGGTGGCCTCGGTTTTGGCGGTGTCGAGGTCGGAGAGCAGTTCGGAGCCGGGCAGCATGGGCACGCCGTTGAGCTGCGCGAGGGCGCGGGCGGTGTGCTTGAGGCCAAAGTCGCGCATCTGCTGCGGGGTCGGTCCGATGAAGACGATGCCGGCGGCGACGCAGGCTTCGGCGAAGTCGGCGTTTTCGGAGAGGAAGCCGTAGCCGGGGTGGATGGCCTGGGCGCCGGTGGCCTTGGCGGCGCCGAGGATTTTGTCGAAGTTGAGGTAGCTCTCGGTCGCGGGCGCGGGGCCGATGCAGACGGACTCGTCGGCCTGGGCGACGTGCAGGGAATGCGCGTCGGCCTCGGAATAGACGGCCACGGAGCGGACGCCCATTTTTTTGAGGGTGCGAATGACGCGGCAGGCAATGGCGCCGCGGTTGGCGATGAGGACTTTGGTGAACACGGGCGGAACGGGATAAAGTGTGAAGAAATCTGTTTTTTTTATTACGAAACGCGGTCAGCGCCTAAGCAGGAATGTTGCCGCGACGGGGCGAAAAACGTGGAGAAACACCCTAAATTTAACCTGACCTCGTGGCACATATCTTGCAGGCTCTTAGCCCATTCATGACCAAGCTGCTCAACTCTTCCTTTGCCCGCGTTTCCGCCTTGTTGTCCGGACTTGTTTTGAGTGCCGGTTCGCTGCACGCCCACCCGGGCCACGATGGTGGTCACGGTTTTGAATGGGACTTCGCCGGCGGTTTCGCCCACCCGCTCGGCGGCCTTGACCATCTGCTCGCCATGGTGGCGGTCGGCGTGTGGGCCGCGCAGCTCGGCGGACGCGCCCGCTGGTTGGTGCCGGCGACCTTCGTCGGAGTGATGGCGGTCGCGGCCGGACTCGGCATGAACGGCATCGTGCCCGGCGGCGTGGAGCAGATGATCGCCGCCTCGCTGCTGGTCTTCGGTCTGATGATCGTCCTGGCCAAGCGCCTGCCGCTCTACGCCGGCCTCGGCGTGACGGCTCTGTTCGCGGCGTTCCACGGTTTCGCGCACGGCGCGGAGTTGCCCGCCGCGTCCGGCGCGCTGTCCTACGGGCTGGGCTTTGTGGCCGCCACGGCCTTGCTGCACGCGGCGGGCCTCGGCTTGGGCCGGCTCGTCCTGGCGCAGCGTAGCTGGATCGCGCAGACCGGGGGCATGTTTATCGCGGTGATCGGCGCACTGCTGCTGGCGTCCGCCTGAATCCGGGGCCAACATGATTCGCGATAAGCGGCGCCCCGCGGCGTCGCTTTTTTTGTGGCCGTTCAAAGTTTGCGCGCATCGCATCGGAGGTGAGGCGCCACCGGCGCGAGCGTGGAGCGGATGGCCGCGAGGGTGCGGCGCAGACGAATACCGTCGGGCGCAATGAACTTGATGCTCCAGCCGGCTCCGCCGTGCAGTTGGCTGGCACCGATCCAAACGCCGTCGGTTTGCAGGGCGTGCAAGGCGTCGCGCCACCCCGCCCCGTCGTCAGGAGCGGCGGGTATGAAGACGGCGTTGCCAAACATGACCGTCTCGCCGAAGCCGGCCATGCGGGCGAGCGCGAGCAGTTCCTGCGAGGTCTGGTCGAAGCGTTCGCGCAAGACCAACGCCCCACCCGCGCGCACCTCGAGTTGCAAGGTCAGCCGGGTCCACTCCCAGGCGTCGCCGTGCGCGATGCGGCCGGGGTAGAGCAGATCGGCGTAGAGCGCGGAGCCGCCGGTCGCGACGTCGAGCACGGTGGTTTGGTGAAACACACTGCCTCGATGCGGCACCAGCGGCTCGGGCAAAACCTCGAGCCAGGCATCAGCGCCGACGGTGAACTCCTGACGGGAGACCGCCCTGCCCTCGCGCATACAAAAGACGCGGCTCGCGCTGGGCGTGGTCAGCAGCATGGCCGCACCGGAATCAACACGCACACTCGACGACAGCTGGTCGCCAGAGAGGATGCCCGCGGTGGGGTTGACCACCTGCACGAGCAACGTGCCGGTGTCGGCGTCCCAGTAGGGTTTGCCGAGGTGAAACGGGGCGCGAAACGCCTGCTCCGACAACACGGTGCGGCCGTCGGCACGGCGCGTGGCACCGAGCGTGAGCTGACCGTGAAACGTCGCAGACGCGGAGATCATCAACCGGCGGGTTTGGCAGCAAAGAGCACCTCGTGCTCGATCCACTGGATGACGGAGTCGAGGTTGTGTTCGCGCTTGAGGTCGCAGAAGAGAAAGGCGCGGGTGCCGCGCTGGTTGCTGGTGTCGCGGGCCATCATGTCGAGGTCAGCGCCGACGAGCGGGGCGAGGTCGATTTTGTTGATGATGAGCAGGTCGCTGTGACGGATGGCGGGGCCGCCCTTGCGCGGGATCTTGTCACCCTCGGCAACGTCGATGACGTAGATGAACGCGTCGACGAGCTCGGGGGAGAAGGTCGCGGTGAGGTTGTCGCCGCCGCTTTCGACGAGGATGAGCTGCAGGCCGGGAATGGATTGCTCGAGGCCGTTGCAGGCCTGCTCGTTCATGGTGGTGTCGTCGCGGATGGCGGTGTGCGGACAGCCACCGGTCTCGACGCCGACGATGCGCTCGGGCGCGAGCGCGCTGTGCTTGGTCAGGAACTGGGCGTCCTCGGAGCAGTAGATGTCGTTGGTGACGACGGCCATCGAGTAGCGTTCGCGGAGTTTCTGGCAGAGCTTGAGGCAGAGCATGGTCTTGCCGGAGCCGACAGGACCACCGATGCCGATGCGAGGAGGACGGGTCATGGGTTTCAAAATCAGGAGATAAAGAGGCGGAAATCGGAGGTCTCGTGACGGGCGCAGGCGACGTCGAGCCAGGGGTTGAACCAGCCGATCTCTTCGAGGGGAACCTCGGCGGCGTGGGCGATGGCGTCGGGGGCGCGGGCGAGCAGCTCGGTGAGCAGGGACTGTGCGGCGTTTTGGCCGAGACGGATGAGCTTCATGGCCGCGGCGATCTGGCCGGAAAGGCTGGCGTAGGTAAGACCGGTGAGCACGGCGACGAGCGGCGCACCGTGCACACGCCCTTCGAGCGCGGCGGAGACGGGCGCGGAGTGCGGCCAGCCGCCCGCGATGACGCGCCGCTGGTATTCGATGGCGAGCGGATGGGCGTGCAACTTGACCAGGAGTTCGGCGCGTTGCCGGCCGATGTTGTCGGAGGCGTGCCGCGGTTCGCGGGCGGACTTGAGCACGTGGCTGAGCGTGCAGAGCTCGCCGACCTGATCCCAATCGGTGTGCGCCGGATCAAGTGCCCGCCAGGCATGCGCGGCCAGCGGGAGATCGAGCTGACGCAGCGCCGGCAACACCGAGGCGATGGCAAAGTCGCGCAGGGTGGCGGCGTCCTTGACCACGCCGACCTGCACGAGACCTTCCAGGCCGAACGAGTGCGCGTAGGCCCCCGTCGGGTAGTAGGAGTCGCCCGCCTGCAACAGTCCGCAAAGCCACGCGGCGGACTCAGTGCTGATGGCTGGGACCGAGCTCATGGGCGGGTTGACTGGTGGCGGCGCCACGGGAGAAGCGACCGGCACGGAAGACGGCGGTCTCCGGCGTATAGGTTATCTGGATACGCTCAAAAAGACGGCGGGCGGCGGGTTCGTCGGCGGTGAGCAGACGGCCGGGCTCGGTGCTGCACTCGAGGTGCAGGTTGCCCACGGCCCAGCCGACGGCGGAAGCGGCCGAGGGCGGGAGATCGACCAGCGAAACGGTGAGCACCGGCTCGGGGAGTTGCTCGATCACGTAGCGCGTGTTGGCGGTCTGATGAAAGACCTGACCGTGACGCAGGGGACGCTCCAATTGGAAACCAAACTCGGCGCCGTCCTCGGCGAAGGCGCGCCAGACGCGGCGGGCGAGCTTGCGCCGCTCGATGCGCAACAAAACCGCCGGCAAGGCGGCGTCGGGGGCATCTAGCGGGGCATGAACGAGTATCATTGTATGAATATCATTCAGCAGGAGCGGTGCCACCCGGACGCGGTCGGCGGATAATCCGCGACATTTAAAACAGGAAGTAGCGCTGCGCCATGGGCAGCACCTTGGCCGGTTCGCAGGTGAGGTGTTCGCCGTCGGCCTTGACGGTGTAGGTCTCGGGGTCGACCTCGATCTTCGGCAGGGCGTCGTTGAGGACCATGTCGGTCTTGCGCACGGAGCGGCAGCTGGTGACTGGCACGAGGCGGCGCTTGAGGCCGAGGTCGGTCAGGCGGCCTTCGCTGAGCGAGGCCTCGGAGACGAAGGTGATGTTGGTCGGGCCGATGGCACGGCCGGCGGCACCCCACATGGGGCGGTAGAACATGGGCTGGGGCGTGGGGATGGAGGCGTTGGGGTCGCCCATGTTGGCCCAGGCGATGAAGCCGCCCTTGAGGATGAGCTCGGGTTTGACGCCGAAGAGTGCGGGTTTGAAGACGACGAGGTCGGCGAGTTTGCCGATGCCGATGGACCCGATGATGTGGCCCATGCCGTGGGTGATGGCGGGGTTGATGGTGTATTTGGCGAGGTAGCGCAGGACGCGAAAGTTGTCGGCGTCGGGGTGTTTCGGGCCGGAGAGTTTGCCGAACTGGACCTTCATCTTGTGCGCGGTCTGCCAGGTTCGGCAGATGACTTCGCCGATGCGGCCCATGGCTTGCGAGTCGGACGACATCATGGAGATGGCGCCGAGGTCGTGCAGGCGGTCTTCGGCGGCGATGGTCTCGGGGCGGATGCGCGACTCGGCGAAGGCGACGTCCTCGGGGATCTTGGAATCGAGGTGGTGGCAGACCATGAGCATGTCGAGGTGCTCATCGATCGTATTCACGGTGTAAGGACGCGTGGGGTTGGTGGAGGACGGCAGGACGTTGTTTTCGCCGCAGACCTTGATGATGTCGGGGGCGTGGCCACCGCCGGCACCTTCGGAGTGGTAGGTGTGGATGGCGCGGCCCTTGAAGGCGGCGAGCGTGTCCTCGACGAAGCCGGCTTCGTTGAGCGTATCGGTGTGGATGGCGACCTGCACGTCGAACTCCTCGGCGACGCCGAGGCAGGTGTCGATGGCGGCGGGCGTGGTGCCCCAGTCCTCGTGAAGTTTAAGGCCGATGGCGCCGGCGCGGACTTGATCGCGGAGCGGTTCGGCGGTGCCGCAGTTGCCCTTGCCGAGGAAGCCGAGGTTCATCGGGTAGGCCTCGGCGGCCTCGAGCATGCGGTGCAGGTTCCACGCGCCGGGCGTGCAGGTGGTGGCGAGCGTGCCGTGGGCGGGGCCGGTGCCGCCTCCGAGCATGGTCGTGATGCCGGAGCTGATGGCTTCATCGATCTGCTGCGGGCAGATGAAATGGATGTGCGAGTCGATGCCGCCGGCGGTGATGATGCAGCCCTCCCCTGCCAGCGCCTCGGTGCAGGCGCCGACGATCATCGGGTTGCACTTGCCGGTCTTGGGATCGGGGTAGACGGAGCCGATGCCGCGTTGGATGCCGGGGTTGCCGGCGTGCCCGATGCCGACGATGAGGCCGTGCTTGATGCCGATGTCGGCTTTGATGACGCCGAGGATGGGATCGAGGATGAGGGCGTTGGTGATGACGAGGTCGAGCGACTCGGCGTCGGTGGCGGTTGAAGATTGACCCATGCCGTCGCGGAGGACCTTGCCGCCGCCAAACTTGATCTCGTTGCCGTAGCCGCCGCCTTCGGCGATGAGGTCGCGCTCGACCTGCACAAAGAGCTCGGTGTCGGCGAGGCGCACGCGGTCCCCGGTGGTGGGACCAAACATCTCGGCGTATTGGCGGCGGGTGAGTTTGAGCGGCATGTGGATCAGAGCTTGCCGTTGATCTTGGCGTTGAAGCCGTAGACCTCGCGCAGGCCGGTCAGGGCGACGAGCTCGACGCGCTTGGTGTCACCGGCCTCGAAGCGCACGGCGGTGCCGGCGGGGATGTTGAGACGGAATCCGCGGGCGGCGGCGCGGTCGAACTCGAGCGTGGCGTTGGCCTCATGGAAATGAAAGTGGGACCCGACCTGGACTGGACGGTCGCCGGTGTTGGCTACGTCCAGCGTGAGGGTGTCCAGGTCGAGATTGGCGGGGAGTCCGAGGTTGTCGGGGTCGGCGGCGGGGATGATTTCTCCGGGGATCATGCGCTCAGCGAATGGGGTTGTGCACGGTGACGAGTTTGGTGCCGTCGGGGAAGGTGGCCTCGACCTGCACGTCGTGGATCATGTCGGCGATGCCTTCCATGACGTCGTCGAGCTTGAGGATGGTCGTCCCGTAACTCATCAGATCGGCGACGGTGCGGCCGTCGCGCGCACCTTCCATGATCTCGTAGGTGATGATGGCGATGGCCTCGGGGTAGTTGAGCTTCAGGCCGCGGGTCTGGCGGCGACGAGCGAGGTCGGCGGCCACGACGACCATGAGTTTTTCGCGTTCACGGGGGGTCAGATGCATGGCGAAATCAGACTTGCAGATGCACTTTCACGACCTCGTCGGTGAGGTCGGCGATGGGGCCGGAGATGGTGACGGCGCCGCGGTCCATGGCATAGAAGCGGTCGGCGATCTCCCGGCAGAAATCGACGTATTGCTCGACGAGGAGGATGGAGAGTTCGCCGTCGTTCTTGAGTTTTTTCAGGGTGTCGCCGATGAGGTCGATGATCGACGGCTGGATGCCTTCGGTGGGCTCGTCGAGGATGAGGAGCTT
>JBDRJH010000036.1:0-3492 GCA_043815125.1 Verrucomicrobiota bacterium | reverse complement strand
CGAGGGCATCGGCTCGGTCGGCATGGTGCTCAACATCCTCGTCGCGCAGGCCATCAGCCGCTTCACCCCCGCCCCGCCCGCCGACGTGCAACAGATGGTCGAGGACATCCGCATCCCCCGCGCCGTGCGCGAGGGGTGAGCACGAGCGACCCGCCGGCGACACCCGCCCGACCGGAGCATCGTTCACCCCAGCCCGCCGGATTGCCGGCGGGTTTTTTTAGCGACGGCGAACGGCGCAGTTACAGGATCGCAAAACTCCAGAGTCGCCATGCACCAAGGCGTTGCCAGGCGTCGAAGCTTCATAAAACCTCCCGTCATGAACCGCCCACCCTTTGTCATCTCCCTGCTCGGCTGGCTCGGGCTGATCGGCACCTTGGGCAGCATCATCGGTTATGTGCTTCTGGCGCTGTTTCTGAATCTGAATGAACACATCGCTCCTTATGTCCGCCTGCTTGGCCTCAACCAGATGCTGGCCGGGGCCGGATTCATGGCGTTCATTGTGCTTATCCAATCCTGCGCCCTTCTGAACGGTGCTTCCTGGGCGCGTATCCTGAGCACGCTGCACTGTGTCATCACTTTGGGGTTTTCTGTCATCGCCGGCTGGTATCTCTACGACATTCGGCCGCAAGGAGCGGCATTATGGCTGCCGCTGCTGAGCGTATGGATTGGACTGCCCATATTCATGTTGGGCCTGCTTTACAGCTCGGCCTGCAATCAGTTTTTCAACCCGCACCGTGATCCGGTCCCCTTCAACCACTACGACACCGTTCGGCAGATTGTGATGCTGGTCGCCTTGGTGGCAATCGGCCTGGGAAGCTTTCGCATCTGGGAGTTTAAGACCGGTCGCGTGCCGCTCCCGGTCTTCGCCACCGCCGACGACCCCGACGCCCCCAAACCCATCCGCACCTTCACCAACGCCCAGGGCGCCAAGCTCCAGGCGCGTCTGGTCTACTTCGACGGCGCGCAGGTCATCATCGAGCGCGCGGACGGAGCCCGCTTCACCAACCCCATCGGCCTCTACTCCGCCGAGGACCAGGCCTACATCCGTCGGGAAAGCGGCCGGTGATAAGCCGGTTGCCCGGGAAAACCTCATGGCCGGCAAAGTTGATGCCCTCGGAAAAGCCTTCGGCGCGGTCGTCGCCCTGGGCATCCTGCTGATCTGGCTCACCCAAACCGAGCGCGAGCGCGAAGCCGACCTGCACCTCGTGCGCGAGATCAACCCAGTGGCAGCCGCCAACGAGGCGTTCCTGCGCGGTGAACGCGCCTTTTATCTCACCTGGCACATCGTCCGAAACGTCGAGGACAAGGCCGGCGACTGGCTGCTTCCCGGTGAGACCGACATCCCCGCCGAAGTGCTCACCCGCCACCCCGACCGCATCCGCATCGAACGCAGCTGGCACATCGACCTTGGCCCCGACGCGGAACGTTTCTCCCTGGAGGCCCGTCGCTGGGCCGCCACCTACAACCGCCGCCTCGCCGAACTCATCACCCGCCTCGACCCCGGACCGAGAGTTTAATGTTACGATGTAACGGATTGGCCTCTTTTTCAGCTATAGAGGAAAACGGCTGGAACTAAGCTCGTTCAACGCGACAAAAATGGCGTGAGGCGCAGGGGGACTGGCCGTGTTTTGTTAGTTGTTGCAGGTTTTCGGTGCAAATGAAGGCGAAGGCAAAAGACCCGAAGCCGACGCATCGGCAGCGACCTTGAGCAGGCAGGGCAGCGGGGGACCGATCCGGGATTCGTAGTGACAAAGGTTTTGTCATTTTCTTAACGCGGCGCGCGGGCAAAGACTGCGGAAAAGCTGAAAGCTGAAACTTGAAAGCGGAGCGCCGGAGCGCCGGAGGTGCGGATAAACCGGAGAGGTCGGCCAAAGCGGATGTCCGCTGGACGTCGAGAGCGCAACGCCTGAGCAACGGCAGATCGGAGTAGCAGCTGTTCGTGAATGTGCATGGTTCTACCCCCGTTGAGAAACCTACATTTGGTGCCACATTTGATACCTTCCCCTGAAGCAGGTGATCCTTCAGCGGCCGATGGATTTATATTAAAAACCTCTACACCAATGTGAAACATGCCAATCGAAGCCGCCGGATACCACGATTCCCAAATGCCGAGTCGCACCGAAGATCACAGATACCAGCCGATCCATCCGTGCCGATCCGTGGTTAAAGTCTGAGTGGCGTTGAGCTGTTGGCATAAACCAACGAAGCCGGCCCCGGTTCACCCCGTGATCTCTGTGTCCAATCCGAAAAATAACGAAACAAGGGACTCGGCCAACAAGCCGCGTTTCTCTGGCCCATCGCTCCGCACAGGCCAGTTTCGAGACCAAGGACCGATGATCGCACTCATTTTTATTTCCGTCTTCTAACCTCGGCCCTCTCCCATCAAACATATCCCTGCCCGCTTCCCTTCCCATGTCCCTCGAAATCCAGCCTGACGATACCTTCCTCTTCTACGGTGACAGCATCACCGATTGCGGCCGCGACCGCGGCAACCTCGCCAATCTCGGCGGCGGTTACGTCAACCAGATCAACGCCCGTCTCGGACTCGCGTGCGCCTCACCCGCGCTGCGCGTCATCAACACCGGCATCAGCGGCAACCGCATCTACGATCTCGAGACTCGCCTCGAAGCCGACCTGCTGGCGCACAAGCCCAGCGTCGTCACCTTCCTGATCGGCATCAACGACGTCTGGCGTCGCTATGATCGCGACCTCCTCTCGCCCGCCGCCGACTTCGCAGCCGCCTACCACCGGGTGCTCACCCGCATCCAGTCCGAGCTCAAGCCGCAGCTCGTGCTCATGGAACCCTTCCTCCTGCCGGTGCCCGAGGACCGTCGCAAGTGGCGCGAAGATCTTGATCCCAAGATCACCGTCGTGCGCGATCTCGCGGTCGAATTCGGCGCGGACCTGATCCCGCTCGACGGCTTGTTCGCCGCCGCCGCCTGCCGCGCCCCCGCCGCCTTCTGGTTGCCCGACGGCGTGCATCCGTCGCCGGCCGGCCACGCCCTCATCGCCGACGCCTGGCTCGAAAACTCCGGCCTGTGATCAAAGGAGGGTGGGCACTCTTGCCCACCCAGTGCGACGCCCATTCCAGAGCAAACGCCGTTTCGCCATCAGGCATCCAACGGGATGGGCAAGAGTGCCCACCCTCCTTCTCCCCCCTTCACCATGACCATCCGCGAACCCGAAGCCGTCACTCTCACCACCGCCGCCGGGCCGATGCGCACGCTGGTGTTTCGCCCGACCGGCGAGGGTCGCCATCCCGGCATCGTGCTCTACTCGGAGATTTTTCAGATCACCGCTCCCATTGCGCGCACCGCCGCTTGGCTCGCCGGGCATGGCTTTATCGTCGCGGTGCCCGAGGTTTACCACGAGTTCCTGCCGGTCGGCGAAGTGCTCGCCTACGATCAGGCCGGCGCGGACAAGGGCAACGAACTCAAATACGCCAAGCCGCTCGCCGGCTACGATGACGACGCCCGCGCGGTCGTGGCGTAT
>JBDRJH010000035.1:0-12152 GCA_043815125.1 Verrucomicrobiota bacterium | reverse complement strand
GCTCTTGCCGACCTTCTGGAGGTAGGCGATGAGGGCGATGATCTCGCGGTCGTGGTCGACCTCGATGCCGGCGGTCTTGAGGCCGGCGGCGATGGCCTTGGACTGGTCCTCGACCTCGATGAAGATCGCGGCGGGGCTCTGGTCGGGATAGGGCACGCCGAGGGTGCGCATGACGCGGAGCTTGGCGGGCAGCGCGCCGACGTCGGTGGCGGCGTCGACGAGCCACGGGTAGTTGGGCATGTTGGAGCCGGGCGAGATGGCGCGCGGGTCGAGCATGTGCTGGTAGTGCCAGCTGTCGGGATACTTGCCGCCGATGTGGGCGAGGTCCGGACCGGTGCGGCGCGAGCCCCACTGGTAGGGATAGTCGTAGATCGACTCGCCGAGGCGCGAGTAGTCGTTGGCGACGCCGGGCCGGCCGTAGCGGAGCACGTCGGGCACGAGGGTGCGGATCATCTGCGAGTGGCAGTTGTAGCAGCCCTCGCGGATGTAGATGTCGCGGCCGGCGAGCTCGAGCGGCGTATAGGGAACCTGGATACGGTCCTCGACGTTCTGCGCGCGGTTCACGAGCACGGTCGGGATGATCTGGATGAGGCCGCCGGCGGCGACGGCGATGACGGTGAGCACGGTGAAGGGCGCGGCGCTGACCAGCAGGCGGTCATACCACTCGGCCCACTTGCCGGTGCGGGCGCCGAAGTGGGCCCAGGCGAGGATCACGAAAAGGATGGTGCCGAAGAGGCCGACAATCTTGAGGAAGTCGCCGCCGAACATCCAGGCGCAGGCCGAGACGGTGCCGAGCGTGGAGAAGATGACGGGCGGGTTGAAGAACGTGCCGCCGGCCCCGAGGCGCTTGCCGGCGTGGGCGGCCTCGTCGGCCACGAAGACCTCGACCGAGCCGTCGACGGTCTTGGCGCCGGCGACGGAGCGCCAGACGTTGTAGGCGAGCAGCAGCCAGCCGACGAGGTAGAGACCGCCGCCGACGATGCGGAAGAGCATCATGGGCCGGATGGTGTTGAGCGTCTCCAGGAAGTTCGGGTAGGCGAGGATGGTGCCGCCCTCGGTGGTGGCGTTGAGCATGAGGCCCTGGGTGATGCCCGAGGTCCACATGGCGGCGACGTAGAGGAGGATGCCGACGGTCCCGAGCCAGAAGTGGAGGTTGGCCAGGGCGGTGGAGTGCAGGGGCTTGTTCCAGAGACGGGGGACGAGCCAGTAGATCATGCCGGCGGCCATGAAGCCGTTCCAGCCGAGGGCGCCGGCGTGCACGTGGCCGATGATCCAGTCGGAGTAGTGCGCGAGGGCGTTGACGGACTTGATGGAGAGGAGCGGTCCCTCGAAGGTGGCCATGCCGTAGAAGGTGACGGCGGCGGCGAAGAACTTGAGCACGGGGTCGGTGCGGAGCTTGTGCCAGGCGCCGCGCAGGGTGAGCAGGCCGTTGAGCATGCCGCCCCAGGAGGGGGCCCAGAGCATGAGCGAGAACGTCATGCCGAGCGCCTGCAGCCAGCCGGGCAGCGCGGTGTTGAGCAGGTGGTGGGGGCCGGCCCAGATGTAGACGAAGACGAGGGACCAGAAGTGGATCACCGAGAGCCGGTAGCTGTAGACCGGACGCTCCGCCGCCTTCGGCAGGAAGTAATACATGATGCCGAGGATCGGCGTGGTGAGGAAGAACGCCACGGCGTTGTGGCCATACCACCACTGCACGAGGGCGTCCTGCACGCCTCCAAAAACCGGATACGAGTGGGTGAGCGAGGTGGGGATGCTCAGGTGGTTGACGATGTAGAGCATCGCCACGGTGATGATGGTGCCGATGTAGAACCAGATGGCCACGTAGAGGTGGCGCTCCTGGCGACGGGCGAGGGTCCAGAAGAAGTTGACCGCGAAGACGACCCAGATGAAGGCGACGGCGATGTTGATCGGCCAGATGAGTTCGGCGTATTCCTTGCCGCGGCTGAAGCCGAGCGGGAGCGTGATGGCGGCCGCGACGATGATGAGCTGCCAGCCCCAGAAGTGCAGCGAGGAGAGGAAGTCGCTGGCGAGCCGGGCCTTCACCAGGCGCTGCGTCGAGTAGTAGACGCCGGCGAACATCATGTTGCCCACGAAGGCGAAGATGACGGCGTTGGTGTGCAGCGGACGCAGGCGCCCGAAGGTGAGCCAGGGCAGGTCGAAGTTGACCCGCCAGAAATTGAGCTGCGAGGCGACGATCATGCCGACGAGCATGCCGACCGCGCCCCAGAGGACGGTGGCGAGCAGGAACTGGCGGACGATCTTGTCGTTGTAGTTGATGGTGACGGTGCGGGCGGACATGGCGCGGAGAAGGGGAAAAGGGAGTGAGTGAAGGGGACGCGCCGCGGCTCAGGCGTGGCCGTGTTCGTGGCGGTGTTCGCAGCCCTCGCAGCGCTGGTGGTCGCCGTCGTGGGCGTGTTTGCCTCCGCAAACGCGGCGCAGGTGGGGCTTGGCCGAACGACGCCCCTCGAGATCGAGGGTGATCGGGGCGGCGGCGACGCGCGACGTCTCGCCGGCCAGCGGCAGCAGGGCGTCGCTCTCGGCGCTGGAGAAGCGGCGGCGGCCGTGCTCGCGGATAAAGAAAATGATGAAGGTGGCGGTCAGGCAGAGACTGATGACCAGGGTGAGCGGGATGACGGGCATGGCGGAAAAGGCGTGGGATACGATTCGGTTAACGGCACCATTACCTTAGCTTTTTAGGCGAAACCCGACTGCGCGGGCGTTGGCGGACCCTGTGCATTTTTTGCGTGCATGACAGGATGTGCGTAGGCGAAGCGGTTCAAAAGACGCGCATCCTCCGGCAAGTGATGCGAAGCGGATCGACCCGTTTTCTGGCAACATGGGACGATGCAGACCGCTTTGCTCGAATCACTGAAAGCGCATCGCTCCAACCTGCGCACCCGGTGGGAGCACAAGCTGCGCGCGCTGCCGCCCTCCTCGCCGCTGGCCGATCCGGACGCGCTCGTTCACCTCATGGAATGGACGCTGGAAAACGTCTTCCAGGAGCTGACCCACAAGGCCCGGCGCAGCCAGCGCCATCAGCCGACGCCACCCTGCCCCTGCGGCATGAATCCGTTGATCGCCTACTTCGTGACCGCCGAGGACGCGCTGCTGGAGATCATCTTCACCGAGGAAAAGCCGTGGCTGGCGCTGGATCCGACCAACCGCGAAACCGAGCTGGCCTGGGTGCGCGGTTGCCTGCAACGCGTGGCCGCCCGCGAGATCGGCGCGTTCTGCGCGGTTTGCCGCCATCGCAACGACCACCAAAACCACTCCTCGCCGGGCGACGAAATCGATCCGCCCGCCAATGGCCTCGGCGCGAAGGCGGTCTGACAAGCCGACCGTCGGCGGCCGCGCTCAGCCGGCCTGCACGCGGTCGCGGTAGGCGGTGGGGGCCTCGCCGGCGATCTTGCGGAAGACGCGGTTGAACTGGGAGAGCGACTGGAACCCGGCCTCGAAGGCGGCCTCGCTGATGCGCTTGTGCGGGTTGAGCAGGAGGTTCTTGACCTTCTCGACACGCACGCGGGCGAGGTAGTCGGTGAACGTCATGCCGGTGGCCTTGCGGAACATCTTGCAGAAGTAAAACGCGCTCATGTTCACGGCCTTGGCGACCTCGTCGAGCGAGAGGTCGTCGGCGTGGCGGTCGGCGATGTAGACGCGGGCGCGGGCGATGGTGGGCGACTCGGCGTTGGTCTCGCGCACGGCCAGCTGGTTGCTGAGCGTGGCGAGATGCTGGGCGAAGATGGAGAGCAGGCGAACGATGGACTCGTATTGTTTTTTGCCCAGCACCCGGCTCTGGAAGTAGGCTTCCTGGAGTTTCTTCAGGTCGACGTCGGCGCCGAACTTCAGGATCTGGCGGGTGGTCTTGTCGAACTGCTCGGCGTTGGGCTTGTGCAGCAAAATCTGACCGGTCTGGAGAAACGCCACGAGGTTCTCGCCCACGCGAATCGGCACCGCGGAGTCGCAGAGGCCGGCGAAGCACTTGAGGGTCTTGGGCTCCATGCGGGCCTCCTCCTCGACGCGTTTTTGCAGCTGCAGACAGGCCGAGCAGGTGTGGTTGGTCTTGGCCATGAGGGCGCAAAACGGGTTCTCGTTGGGGTCCCCGTGGTGCGGCAGGTTGAAGGCCTCGATCGGACGCAGGTTGATGGGCAGGCCGGTGGTGTCGCGAAACGCCTGTTCGTAATCGCGGTAGATTTGCGAACGTTTGAGCTGATCGACGAGATCACGGCTGCGTTTGACGTCAGTGTCGGTTGACTGCATAGCGGTCCGACAAAATCGCAAGAAATGCGGAGCGGCGCAATCCATTCGTGAGGAACATCGCATTCCCCACCGGGGCTGATAACCCGGACGGCGCGTGCTAATACCGGCCCCGCCCCGGCTTTCGGCACGGACGGACGGCGAAAAAACGGGTCGACAACCGGCGGCGCACGGCCTCACTTGCGGGCATCATGTCCCGGAACGACGCCAAGTCCATTTCGCCCGTCAGCCTCCTCGTCGACGCCATCGTCGTCGGCGCCTTCTTCCTCTGCATGTTCACCGTGCTGCGCGGTCACGTGCCCTCGACCAGCGCGTTCTGGGTCAATTTCTGGGGCGCGGCCGTCGCCGGCTGCATGGCGGGTGTCTTTTGGCTGGCCGTGCAGATGTTCCGCGTCGTCCTCCGCGCCCAGCGCGAGCGCGACGCCGCCCGGAAGTAAACCGCGTCCGTCGCGCCCCCCCTCCCCGCGCCGCGCGTCGTCACACGCGCCGTCCGTCAACGCCTTGCAACGACCCGTCCCACCGTGGCCGAACCGACTCCCACGCCCCCGCGCACGCCCACGGCAGCCGTCGAAGACTACCTGGAGCGCATCGCCGCGCTCATCCAGACCAAGGGCTACGCCCGCGTGGTCGACATCGCGGCGGAGTTGAAGATTTCTCAGGCAAGCGTCACCACGATGGTGCAGCGGCTCGATGCCGACGGCCTCGTGAAATACGAAAAATACCGCGGCCTGATTCTGACCAACGCCGGCGAAGAGGTCGCCGCCCGCATCGCCCTGCGCCACGAGCTGTTGACCGGGTTTCTCCGTCACTTCGGCCTGCCGGAGGACGTGATTTTCCGCGACGTCGAAGGCATGGAACACCACATCAGCGAGGAGACGCTGACGGTGTTCACCAAACTGACCCATTATCTGGACGAACACCCCGAGGTGGTCGCCAAGCTGCGCGCTCAGGACTGAGGCCGGTCCCGCCCGACCCGGAGAACGGACATTCGTGTCCGTTCCCTCCCGTTCCAAGCCATGGGTTCACCCCGCACAGAAACGGACAAGAATGTCCGTTCTCCGTCAGGAATCCCAATAGACCACGCGGCCGCACTGGTCGCAGGTGGCGAGCTTCGTCTCGTCGCGCGAACGCGATTCGGACTCGACCTCGGAGGACACCTTGAGGTGGCAACCGTCGCACTTGCCGGCGCGCACGGCCACGATCACCGGTTGTTGGCGGGCGGCCACGCGGTCATAGACACGCAGACCCGGCTCGGAGACCGGCTCGCGGGCGGAGGCGAGGGCGGCGTTGGCCTCGGCCAGCTCGGCGGTAAGATTGGCGGCGCGTTCACGCAGGGTCGCGATGCGCGCCTGATGGCCGTCGATGTTGGCCTTGAGCGAGGCTTCGGCGGCGTTGAAACGTTTTTTGGCCTCGTCGATTTTGTAGAGCAGCTCGATCTCCTGCTCCTCCAGCACGCCGATGGCGGCCTCCATGGTCTCGATCTCGTGGCCGAGCGCTTGGTATTCGTCGTTTTTCTTCACCTGCGACTGCTGGGTGCGATACTTGGCGAGCTTGCCCTCGGCCGAGCGGATCTCGGTTTCGAGCACCTTTTTGTTGCTCTCCAGCCCCTTCATTTCACCGCGGGCGGTTTCGATGGCGGCCTTCTCGGCGGCAATGGCGGCCTCGACGGCGGCGATTTCCGCGGGCACGGCGGCGAGCTGCTTTTCCAGGTTGATACGGCGGGTGTCCCGATCCTGCAGGATCAGCAGCTTTTCAATCACGGCGTGCGGCATGCCTTGCCTGATTAACCCGCCCGCCGTTCACGACGAGCTAAATGTAATACATCTCGTCCGAACTCTTCGCCAAAAAGGTCTCCAGCGTCACCGCGCGGCACTCGGCCTCCAACGACGCGCGGATGTCACGCCAGACCTGCCCGACGCGCCTGCCCGACTGGCCGTCGGTGCCGCCGCCCAGCTCCAGCACGTCGCCCTCGATCAGCTTCACGATGTCGTGCAGCGTGATGTCCCCCGGCGGGCGGGCCAGCGCGTAGCCGCCCTGCTTGCCGCGCTTGCTGGTGATCAGGCCGCCGTTGCGCAGTTCGCTGAGGATCTGCACGAGGTAGTTGGCCGGCACGGCCTCGACCCGCGCGAGCTGCTCGATGTGGGCCAGCTCGTCGGTGCCAAACATGCGCGCGAGCTGCGTCAGCACCCGGCAGGCGTAGTCGACTTTGACGGAGAGTTTCAACGGCGCGGACCGTAAAAGGTCGTATCTTAGGTCGGCAACCTAAAATTATAAACATAAAGCCCGCGCCGAAACGATGGCCACCAGTCCGCAACCGCATAAACACGAAGATGCAAGAAACTCATTAAGAATACTTTAAAATATTAAATTATAACACCATCGCACCACCAAAAAAGCCTGCCTCCAGACGCAAAAAACGATTGTCCCGACCACGGATTGCGGATGCTATTTCCCCTTTAAATTCCCAACCATATCCGCCCCTACATGTCCGACCAAACCGACCCGGTTCCCTCCCTGCCCGAAGCCTCCAACGCCGCCGATTACGACGCCTCCAAACTAGGCAAACTCGAGGGCCTCGAAGCCGTCCGCAAAAAGCCCGGCATGTATATCGGAGGCACCGACGAACGGGCCCTCCACCACTGCGTTTCCGAAGTCCTCGACAACTCCGTCGACGAACACCTCGCCGGCCACTGCAAAAAGATCGAGGTCGCCATCCACGTCGACGGCTCCATCTCCATCCGCGACGACGGCCGCGGCATCCCGGTCGACATCCACCCGCAATACGGCATCCCCGGCGTCGAGATGGTGCTCACCACCCTGCACTCCGGCGGCAAGTATGGACAAGGTGGATACAAATTCTCCGGCGGCACCCACGGCGTCGGTGCCAAGTGTGTCAACGCCGTCTCCGAATGGTTCGAGGTCGAGGTCTCCCGCGGCGGTCATGTCCACCACATGAAGTTCGAACGCGGCAAGCCCACCAAGAAGCTCGAAGTCATCGGCAAGGCCCGCGGCACCGGCACCTACATCACCTTCAAGCCCGACCCCGAGATCTTCAAAGAGACCACCGTCTTCGTCGCCGACCGCATCGCCCAACGCCTGCGCGAACTCGCCTTCCTCAACTCCGGCCTTGAAATCCACTTCGTCGACGAGCGCCCCGCCACCCCCAAGCCCGTCACCTTCCTCTACAAGGACGGCGTCACCGAGTTCGTAAAGCAGATCAACCAGGGCAAGGACCCCGTCCACCCCAACCCCATCCGCATCGTCAAAGAGACGACCCTGATGCTCGACGACAAACCCGCCGAGGTTCACTGCGAAATCGTCTTCCAATACAACGACTCCTACAACGACCAGGTCCTCTGCTACACCAACACCATCCACAACCCGGATGGCGGCACCCACCTCTCCGGTTTCCGCAGCGCCCTCACCCGCGCCATCAACCAGTTCGCCAAGGCCAACAAGCTCCTCAAGGACAAGGACCCCCAGATCACCGGCGACGACGTCCGCGAAGGCCTCGCCGCCGTCATCTCCATCAAGCACTCCGACCCCAAGTTCGAGTCCCAGACCAAGGTCAAACTGCTCTCCCCCGAGGTCGAATCCCTCGTCGGCTCCGTCTCCTACGAAGGCCTCATGATGAACTTCGAGACGACCCCGTCGCTCGCCAAGCGCATCATCGACAAATCCCTCAACGCCGCCCGCGCCCGCGAAGCCGCCCGCAAGGCCCGCGAGACCATCCGCAAAGGCGCCCTCTCCGGCGGCGGCCTGCCCGGCAAACTCGCCGACTGCTCCGAACGCGACCCCGCCAAGACCGAAATCTACATCGTCGAGGGTGACTCCGCCGGCGGCTCCGCCAAACAGGGCCGCGACCGCCGCTACCAGGCCATCCTTCCCCTGCGCGGCAAACTCATCAACACCGAGAAGGCCCGCCTCGACAAGGTGCTCTCCAACGAGGAAATCAGGACCCTCATCACCGCCCTCGGCACCGGCATCGGCGAAGGCGGCGAATCCATCGGCGGCTTCAACGCCGAAAAGGCCCGCTACCACAAGGTCATCATCATGACCGACGCCGACGTCGACGGCTCCCACATCCGCACCCTCCTGCTCACCTTCCTCTACCGCCAGATGAAGGGCCTCATCGAGCGCGGCTACGTCTACATCGCCCAACCCCCGCTCTACAAAATCAAGCGCAAGAAACGCGAGCAATACGTCGACAACGACGACCAGCTCAACCGCATCCTGCTCGAACTCGGCTCCGAGGACGTCGTGCTCACCCGCCTCCAGGACGGCCACGTCTTCGCCCCCGCGCAGATCGACCAGATCGTCGAAAACCTCTCCGCCCTCGAGCGCCTCGGCGCCGGCGTCACCCGCTACGGCGCGGAACTCTCCGACTACCTTGATCGCCACGACTCCGAGACCCACGCCCTGCCCCGCTACCTCGCGCGCATCCGCCAGGGCAACCTCGAGACCCACGAATTCCTCGCCGACGAACACGCCCGCGCCGAGTTCACCGCCGCCAACGGCCTCGACGAAGACCCCATCGCCGCCGATGTGCTCGATGAAGACGGCAACATCGTCCCGTCCGAGTCCGCCGACCCCGCCGAACCCGTTGCTCCGAAACCCGCCGCCGCCCCGCTCCGCGGACCCGGCGCCGCCAAGCGCATCACCCTGCACGAGATCTTCGAATCCACCGAGATGACCAAGGTCCTCAAGGCCATCGCCGCCATCGGCCTCGAGATCAACCGCTTCGGCTCCACCGAAGAACCCCGCTACACCCTCGTCGAAAACGTCGGCCTGAAGACCGAGACCAAGATCGAGCTCAACACCCCCCTCGACATCGTCGCGACCATCCGCGCCAACGGCCGCAAAGGCCTCAGCATCCAACGCTACAAGGGCCTCGGTGAAATGAACCCCAAGCAGCTCTTCGAAACGACGATGGACCCCGACAAGCGCCGCCTGCTCAAGGTCAACATCGACGACGCCGCCAAGGCCGACGCGTTGTTCACCCTGCTCATGGGCGACGAGGTCCCCCCCCGCCGCCAGTTCATCGAAGACAACGCCCTCAACGTCCAATACCTCGACGTCTGATCCGCTGACCGTCGCCCAGACCCACACCCATTCCTCCAGCCATGTTTACGGCCAACGAAAAACTCTCCACCGCCAGCATCACCGACATCATGCAGACGGCCTACATCGAATACTCGATGTCCGTCATTGTCGCCCGCGCGCTGCCCGACGCCCGCGACGGCCTCAAGCCCGTGCAGCGCCGCATCCTCTACGCCATGTTGCGGGAAGGCCTGCTCCACAGCCGCGCCTTCGACAAGTGCGCCGGCGTCGTCGGTGAAGTGCTCAAAAACTATCACCCCCACGGCGACTCCTCCGTTTACGACACCCTCGTGCGCATGGCGCAGACCTGGGTCATGCGCTACCCGCTGATCGAGCCCCAGGGCAACTTCGGCTCCGTCGACGGCGACCCGCCCGCCGCCTACCGCTACACCGAAGCCCGCCTCGCCGCCCTCGCCGAGGAACTCCTCGCCGACATCGAGGAAGACACCGTCGACTTCGCCCCCAACTACAAGGAGTCCACCACCGAGCCCACCGTATTGCCCGCGGCACTACCGAACCTCCTGATGAACGGCTCCACCGGCATCGCCGTCGGCATGGCCACCAACATCCCGCCGCACAATCTCAACGAAATCATCGCGGCCACCTGCGCCATCATCGACAACCCCAACGTCACCGTCGATGAACTCTGCGAAATCGTCCAGGGCCCCGACTTCCCCACCGGCGGCGTCATCGCCGGCCGCGAAGGCATCCTCTCCTACCTCAAGACCGGCAAGGGCATCGTGCGCACCCGCGGCCGCTGCCACACCGAGGAGACCGACACCGGCATGGAGCAGATCGTCATCACGGAAATCCCGTATAACGTGAACCGCGCCAACCTCGTCATCCGCATAGCCGAACTCGTCACCGAGAAACAAATCGAGGGCATCCGCGACGTGCGCGACGAGTCCGACGAAAACACCCGCGTCGTCATCGAGCTCAAACGCGGCGAACAGTCCCGCGTCGTCATCAACCAACTCTTCAAAAAGACCGCGCTCGAGTCCTCCTTCGGCGTCACCCTGCTCGCGCTCGACGACAAGCGTCCCAAGCAGATGAACATCCGCGAGCTCCTCGACTGCTACCTCGAGCACCGCCGCGAAGTCATCACCCGCCGCACCAAGTTCCGCCTCAAAAAAGCCGAGGACCGCGCGCACATCCTCGAAGGCTACATCATCGCCCTCGATAACCTCGACGACTTCGTCAAAATCATCCGCGCCTCCCAGAACCGCCAGGAAGCCAAAGAGCGCCTCATGGCCAAGTATCCGCTCTCCGAGCGCCAGACAGACGCCATCCTCGAGCTCCGCCTCTACCAACTCACCGGCCTGGAGCGCGGCAAGATCGAGGCCGAATACCTCGAACTGCAAAACCTCATCGCCGCCCTCAAGGAGATCCTCGCCTCCGAGACCCGCCTGTTCGAAGTCATCAAGGACGAGCTCCTCGTCCTGCGCGACAAATACGGCGACAAACGCCGCACCGAAATCGTCGGAGCCCTCGGCGAATTCCGCATGGAGGACGTCATCCCCAACGAAGGCTGCGTCATCACCGTCTCGCACGCCGGCTTCATCAAGCGCACCCCCATCGTCGAATACCGCTCACAAAAGCGCGGCGGCAAGGGTATCATCGGCACGGATACGTATGACACCGACTTCGTCGAGCACCTCTTCACCGCCGAGACCCACGACTACATTCTCTTCCTCACCAGCACCGGCCAGTGCTTCGCGAAGAAAGTTTACGACATCCCCGAAGGCGCCCGCACCACCAAGGGCAAATCGGTCCGCTCATTCCTCGCCCTCACCGTCGAAGGCGAAAAGATCGCCGCCATGATCTGCGTGAAGGACTTCTCGTCCGACCTGCACCTCGTGATGGCCACCAAGAACGGCATCACCAAGAAGACCAACCTCGGCGACTACACCAACGCCACCCGCGGCAGCGGCCTGCGCGGCATCAAGCTCGCCGACGACGACGCCCTCGTCGGCGCCGTGCTCACCAACGGCACCAACCAGGTCATGCTCATTTCGCACCAAGGCCTGGCGGTGCGTTTTGAAGAAACCGACCTGCGCGACCAAGGCCGCGACACCCAGGGCGTCACCGGCATGAGGTTCAAGCGCGAAGGCGACTACGTGCAGGCCATCGAGGTCTGCGATCACGAGGCCCGCCTGCTCGTCGCCCGCCAGGACGGCATCGGCAAACGCTCGCCCTTCGAGGACTACCGCCTCACCAAACGCGGCGGTTCCGGCGTCATCGCCATCGACCTGCCGGACGACGGCACCGTCAAGGTCGCCGGTGCGCTCAGCGTAAAGGACGACGACGAAGTCATGTTCCTCACCACCAAGGGCCAGTCGATCCGCACCCGCGTCCGTGAAATCCGCGAGACCGGTCGCAACGCCAAGGGCGTGCGCCTGATCGACCTCGCCAAGAACGACAGCCTGCTGTCGATCGCCAAGGTCGTGGAATCCGATGAGGAAATCGAAGCCGCCGCCATCGGCGAGGCGGCCGAGACTCCCGTCGCCTCCGACATCCCGCCCGCCCCCGACGCGACCAACTGATCCCACCGACAGCCAGCACCGCAAAAGCGCAAAACGCGATCGGGCCGCCCCCGCCACGACGGGTCTCCACACCGGAGACCCGTTTTTTATGCAGCGCCCCGCCCCCGCAAAGTTGTAACCCATTGGCTTACTTTACCTCTCAAAACCACACATGAACGAAGTAAATAGTAACCTAATGGGTTACTTTCTCCGGGACTCCGGCTCGGAAGAAGGGGCGGTGTTTTTATGACCGGAGAAGGTGATCGAGGCCGGCCG
>JBDRJH010000034.1:0-16500 GCA_043815125.1 Verrucomicrobiota bacterium | reverse complement strand
TTCAAAAACTGGCTAGGGAGCTTCTTTTCGAACTTCTGAAAATTCCGATTGAGATGCCCTTGATCACAAAAGCCCGCCTCGAATGCTACCTCGCTGATCTGGTATTCGCCGGTGAGCAGCAGCTCCGCGGCTTTCTTGGTTTTGCAGCGCATCACATATTCGTGCGGAGGCATCCCGACTGAGATTTTGAAGAGTCGGCTGAAGTGGTAAGGACTCATGCCGACTTTTCGGGCGAGGTCATCAACCGACAGCTTCTCCTGGATATTCTCCTGAATGTGATGGATGACTTGCTGAAGACGGCGCGGAGAGAGTCCACGAAGGTCGGGCAGTCTTTGATGCCCGGAAGGAAACTGATTCCGAATCAGGTGTGTGGCCATCACCGTGCCGATGGATTCCACGTAAAGGCTATTGGGGGTTTCATCGTGCCGGCATAGTGAGCGAAACAGCGCAGCAAGCTGCCAAACGACAAAGTCGTCACCGGCAAGGGTCGCGAAATCCCGCGTGATGAAATGCGGGATTTCGGCGGGTGTGATTTCCCGGAGGAAGGCCAATTCGACATAGAAGATGACGACCTCGGCTTTCTCCTGCCAGTCCACCTCATGCACGACTCTTGGGGCGACGAACCAGACCTGACGACCAACTGCGTTGGCCTGGGTTTTCTCTCCTCGCTCATTGAGCGTCGTGACGGTGCAAACAGCGGGCTCAAACTGCACCACGATCTGCAGTTGTTCATGTGAATGCTCTGGTGCGTGGGTTGGTTCCTGTCCCGCCAGATAAGTGCTGACACCCTTCCCGACATAAAGCGGATGGCGTAGGGACGGAGTAGCATTGGGCAAGGTTGGTTTGGGAACTGGGGTGGGTTCGTTTGCTGGCAGTGGTGATGCGGAGGCGGATGAACTCATTCGGAAAATAAAAAAACGCCCGCGCGCAAGGGGCGTGGGCGTTTCGCAATAGGCTATCAGTTGACTGGATCAGATGTCTTGGATGGTCGTGCGTATTTGGAGGATGGTTTTGCTCATTTGGAGCCCTTGCCGATTCTTGATCTCAGTAGGGTTTGTGCTCCTTGACCGTGCCGTTGTCGGAGTTGTCGATCTGGTAGGTCTTCAGGGATCGGAAGAGCGCCCGGATATCGTGAATGCCTCCCCACGTAAACCATATGCCCGTCACGATTGTGATGAGTATCGGGAGGCCAATGGCGGTGACATGCCAGAAGCCCAACCACACCTCGTTCGACCACGGTTTAATCCATGGAACCAAGCCGGACTGGCCGATAAGGTTCCACGCGGTGCCGATCAGCATCACGCTGAACCAGCCCACCGACCACACAAAGAGGCCGCCGGTGATCCACCTGTCGCCGCGCGTGAAATTGCCGTCGATGCCGACTAGGCGCGCGAAGGACCATGCCCGTTTTGGGACGATGGGCTTCCCATGCGTATCGAGCGGGAGTTCGTCGCGGTGGAGCATCTTATTCAGCGGATAATCCTGTCGGCAGGTGAGCAGCGAGACGACGATGTAGAGCGTGATTGCCACAAAAGTGGCGGCGAACGAGATCTGTATGCCGTTGAGCGTAAAGACCGGGATCGCATTCTCGAAACCGAAGATCCCAAAGGCGCTGCGGCTCCAGTCGGAGAGGAAGGAATCGCCGAACAGCTTATACGCGAGAATACCGCCGCCGGAGAGGACCGAGCCGGCGATCATCGCGGCCCAAGCTCCGGCCGTGGTTCCTTTTTTCCAGTATAGACCGCCGATGATCGCCGCACCGGCGCCGCCAACGTAAACCGCCGTCGTCACCGACCACCACATCACGATGTATTCGGTTTGCCGAAACAGCGCCCCGAAGGCGAAGGCGAAGACCGCCACGCCGATGCTACACCGCCGCAGGAGTCGGATGTGTTTTTCCGGCGTGGGCGTTTTTTTGAGACGCGGAAGAATGATGTCCTGCGCAAGGATCCCGCCCCAAGAATGAAGGTGCGTAGAGTCGCCGCCGAAGATGCCGAAGAGGAGCACGGCGCAGAGCGCGCCCTTGATACCAATGGGCAGCAGATGCGAGAGCGCGACCGGGATGGTCATCTGTTTTTGGATCTGCGGCTGGGCGATTTCAGCGATGGCGTCCTTCGCTTCCACCGAGGCGGCCGCGAAGTCGGCGTGACCGAGGTAGGTGATGGCTGCGGCAGCAAGGAGCACGACAACGACTTGTTTGCCCGACTCGCGCCAGCGACCGAGGATGCCGCCCATCCGGGCCTCGTGCGGAGTTGCGCCGGCCGAGTTGTAGGCGCTGGAGTTCTGCCAGGCCATCGTCCCATAGGTCGTGAGGAAGACGCCCATGAGCACATACCATAGGTTAAAGTCCTCCACCTGCCACGCGTCGAAAGGGTTCACCATCGAGTGACCGGCCGGCTGACTCCCGAGGACCGTGGACATCTGCGACCAGCCGACGACACAGAGCACTCCAATGATGATTACGATATACATCAGCTGCGAAAAAATTCCCTCGATGCAGTCCGTGACCATCAGGGTTATCAGGCCGCCGGAAATCGCGAGCGTGAGGCTGACCGCGAGAAAAATTCCCATCAGCGGGATGTAGGTTGGCAACGAATACGTGCCCATGACGATCTCCGGCGGCAGTTGGAGGAAATACACCATGAAGCGCGCGCCGATGGCGGGAATGATGCCAAAGTTGATCACGCCGGCCAAGAAGCCCAAGACACCGGTAAAGGAGCGGAAATTGCGGCTGTAGCGCATCTCGAAAAACTGCGCGAGGGTCATGGCCTTTGTTTCGCGGAATCGGTAGATGACGAAGCCGAATATCGCCACGATCACACCGACCGGACCGGTGATCCAGCCCCACCACGAGGGCACGAAGCCGGCATGCGCGAAGACTTCCCACATCGCCACGAACACAACCGCGCCAGCCTGCATCTCACCCTTGGCCACCGCGAGCAGGTAGCGACCGCCCACGCGACCTCCCGAGATGAAATGCGCCACACTTTTCATGTGACGTTGGGTGACGATACCTATCGTCAAAATGATCAACAGCGGAACAATGATAACGAGCCAGTCGAGCAGATGCATGGAAGGGGAATGGCGTGAATCAACGCACCGCGCACATCAGTGCCCGGCTCGCCAGAAGATCGCGGTGCATGCGATGAAACACCCGGTATTTTGCAGCGTGGTATGCGGCTACTTTGCCCCTGGTTGGCACCAGGGCGGCGCCGGCGGCATTCATCGCACTCATCGCCGTCAGCACCGAATTATACCGGCCTGCGGACACCGCACCGAGCACCGCCGAGCCGAGCAATACCGCCTCCGGCTCTTTCGGCAGCACCAAGGTGCAGCCAGTGATGTCGGCATGTTCACGCAGGAACACGGGGTTTTTTGTGCCGCCGCCGCACACGAAAAGCGTTCGGATATCGTAACCCGCCTTGTTCAACTCTTCCACGATATGCCGGGTGCCATATGCCACAGCCTGGATGGTGGCGAGGTAGAGCCGGGCCAGATCGTCGGCCGTGGACGAAAGCGTCAGTCCCGAAACCGCGCCTCGCAACGTCGCGTCCGCACGCGGCGACCGGTTGCCATGAAAGTCCGGCTGCACATGCAGCTCGTGGGTGAGTTGGGCCGGATGCCCGACGCGCTCGGTCTTCGCCAACGCATCGAGACGTTCGTTCAGCAGTTCGTAGATGGTGCGCCCTTGTTTCTTCGCTTCGACCAGGAGCGGAATCGACGCAGCGTGCGAATGGATCATGTGGTCGATCAAGGCACCGGTCGCCGACTGTCCGCCTTCGGTCAGCCACACCCCGGGAATCATCGCGGAGAAATACGGACCCCATATGCCTTTTATAAAACGAGGCTTGGCGGAGACGGCCATGTGACACGACGAGGTGCCGCCGATCAGCGCCAGTCGTGTTCCGAGCGTGCGTTTCGTGACCTTGCCCTTCCCGACCGGCGAGCCCAGCAGGCCGAGACCGCCAGCGTGCGCATCGATGATTGATACTCCGACCGGTGTGCCGGCCGCCAGTCCCAGCTCTTTGGCCGCGCGTGCGGTCAAGCCTGCACCAATCGCTTCACCCATCGGCCGGATGCGGGTGCCGATGCGTCTGAAGCCCTCGTCCGCAAGTTCGCCCAACCCGATTTTTTTGAAGTATCCGGCATCCCAGCCCTCACCGGTGCAACCGCGCTGGCCGAGATAAGTCCATTTGCACACAAGCGAGCAAAGCGAGCGCGTATCGTCGCCGGTCGCCCGATATGTGAGGAAGTCGGGAAGGTCGAAAAAGCGCGTCGCGCGTTTCCACGCATCGGGCATATTTTCTTTCAACCAAAGCAGCTTCGGCGTCTCCATCTCGGGCGAGATTACGCCACCCACGTAGCGCAGCACGGGATGCTTTGTGCGATTGATACGCTCCGCCTGAGCGACGGCGCGGTGGTCCATCCACACGATCACGTTTTGCTCGTCGCTGCCGGTGGAGCTGAGCGAGACGGGGCGGTCGTTGGCATCGAGGGCGACGAGGGAGCACGTCGCGTCGAAGCCGATGCCTTTCACGTTTTCCGCCCTTGCGCCGGCCTTGGCGAGAGCCTCGCGCACGGCTCGGCAGCAGGCGTTCCAGATGTCGGCGGAGGATTGCTCGACGTGGTCCGCCTGCGGTTTCCACATACGGATCGCGTGGCTGGCCGAGGCCAGCATGAGACCCTCTTCGGTGAACAGGCCGGCGCGGGCGCTGCCGGTGCCCACGTCGATGCCCAGG
The DNA here is from genome assembly GCA_043815125.1 of Verrucomicrobiota bacterium. Classification (GTDB taxonomy): domain Bacteria; phylum Verrucomicrobiota; class Verrucomicrobiia; order Opitutales; family Opitutaceae; genus JAUWBF01. The sequence goes on along the minus strand of JBDRJH010000034.1, from coordinate 11,761 downwards.
TAGAGCGCGCTTGTCCGGGTCATGCGGCGACAGGATAGGGATGTGTTGCCGTGATCCCGAGATCAGCCAGCTGGAGTTTGACCTGCTCCCGTTCGGCATCACGAAAACGATGAAAGGGTTCGGCCATGAAATCGTCGCAGATGCCGATGGTTTTGAGCGCGCACTTGAGGCCTTTGATAAAGGCCGACCCGTGTTTCCCGACCCGGTAGAGCGTCGAAGAGATTTTCATCACCCGCGCATGAAGCTCGGCCACCCGAACCACGTCCCCCGCGACCGCAGCCTCGTAAAGATCCACGTAGAGGCGTGGGCAGAGGTTTGCTCCGCCGCATACACCACCGTGGCCTCCCAGCAGGACGGATTCGCCGAGTAGTTCCTCCGGCCCCATCAGGAGCGACCAGTCCGGACGTTCCTTGAGAAGACGCACGAGCTGATGATAATAAATCATGTTTCCCGAGCTGTCTTTCATCCCGACGATGTTCGGGATGTCCATCGCCCGGCGCACGGTGTCGATTTCGAAAAAGGTCTTTGTGTGCGTTGGCATGTTGTAGAGAAATACCGGCAGCGGTAATTCAGGTGCCAGATGTTGGATGTATTCGACCAATTCTGGCTGGCTGTTCGGGTAGTAATAGGGCGCGGCGAGCACGAGGGCCTTCGCGCCTTGCTCCGCAGAGAAGCGGGCGAGTTCAAGCCCTTCAACCAGCGAGGTGTCCGTCACGCCCACCAGCACCGGCACGCGTCCGCGCACTTGCTTGCAAGCGCGCTCCACCAATTCGCGGCGGAGGCGATAACTGAGGCCGGGCGCTTCACCGGTCGTGCCGAGAATAAATAGACCGTGAACGCCACCGGCCAATTGGTGATCGATGAGGCGTTCGAGGCCGGCGACGTCGAGTGTATCGCGAGCGCACAGAGGCGTGGCGAGAGGAGGAATGATGCCGTGGAAATCTGTCGTCGGTTGGTGAGTCATGATAGGAATGGTTGGAAAATGTTCAGGGAAGTTCGTCGAGCCACTGGGTGAAGGATGGCATCCAGCCGTCCGTAGGCGGTCCTTTGCCGAGCGCGAAGCCATGCCCTCCGGTCTCGTAGAGGGCGATCCGCACGGGGACGTCGGCGGCGAGCAACGCGGACGCAAGCAGCCGGCTGTTTTCGGCAGAGACGGTTTGATCGTCTTTCGCGTGTGCGATGAAGAATGGCGGTAGGCCCGGGCGCGCTTGCAGTTCGAGGGAAAAGGCGGCGGCCCGCTCAGGAGAAGGGGACGGGCCGAGCAGGTTCTCCCGTGACTCGGCATGCGCAGCCGAACCATGCATACAGACTACGGGATAGAGAAGTGCGGCGAAATCCGGTCGTGCCTCTAAATCCTTTCCCCAAAGCATCGCGGCGCTGCCGGCAAGATGCCCTCCTGCCGAGCACCCGAGGATGCCTATTTTTCCGGGGTTAATATCCCAGTCCGGCGCCCGGCTGCGCAGAAGCCGGACCGCCGCCATCGCGTCCTGCAATGCGGCGGGTTGTTCCGCAGCATCCTGCCACGCTGGCGCGGGCAGGCGGTATTTGAGGACGGCCACGGTGTAACCTCGCCGTTGGAAGTAGCGGCCAAACGCGTGGCCCTCCCGGTCGATCACGATGCCACGGTATCCGCCGCCAGGGCACACGACGAAGGCGGTGCGGCGGTCGTTCTCCCGGTCAGGACGGTAGATCGTAAGCGTGGGCACCTTCGTGTGCAGGAAAACCCGATGGAAGCCCCGCTCATCGTGCGCGTAGGGATAAAACAAGACGACCTCTTCCTGCGGCGCGGCGGGCGCTTCGCCGGAGCCGGGTGCGGCAAGGAGGAATTCCTCGATGGTCGGCACGTTCATGGAGTAAGCCGAACGGGATCGACCACGACGTGTTTGATGCGCAGGCGGCGCCAAGTGTAGCAGATGTGTAGGAGACCGTCGTCGGTCTGGATAATCGCGGGGTAGCTGTATTCCCCAGGCTCCGTTTCGAGATCGAGGACGCGGGTCCATTTTAGGCCGTCGCTAGAGAATGCGAGGGAGATGGGCGTGCGGCCTTCCTCGGTCGGGTTGTGGATGAGCGCGTGGGTGCCGTCACGGAGGGTGACGGCATCGGTGCCGGAGTCGGGGTTGGGCACATCGAGAAAGGTGATGTCGCTCCACGTATGGCCGTTGTCATCGGACCAGGTGTTGAAGAGCCGTTTGGCGAGTTGCGTGCGACCGATAGCCTGAAGCCGACGCCCGCCTTCATGGACAAGGATGCTGGGTTGGATCGCGCCGAATTCGATGCCGTCGTTGGGGGAACGGGTGCGAGACCAAGTGCGGCCTTCATCGGTCGTGCGCTCGAAATGCACGCGCCAGCCGGTGGTGACGGACTCCTCCGTGCTGGCGGGACATAGCCAGTCGCCGTTAGAGAGTCGGAGAGGTTTGTTTTTGACCGGGCCGCAAATGCCATCCGGAAGGCGGCGGTGAGGAGCCCAAGTGCGACCGCCGTCGATGGAAGTGGTCATCATGCCCCACCAGAGCTGGGGCGTCTTGCCGACTTTGTAGAAGAGCACGAGAGGCGAGGAGGCATCGGGCTGGAAGAGCACGGGGTTCCAGCAGGCATAGCGGAGCACCTCGCCATCCTCGGTGGTGTGCTGAATGCCATTGGCGACTTCGAGCGGCGGAGTCCATCGTCCGTCTTCCAGGCGGGACAGCCAGATGCCCACATCGGGAAAGCACTCGCGCTTGCCGCCAAACCACGCGGCGACGAGGCCGTGCGGCGTTTCCGCCAGCGTGGCGGCGTGGCAGGCTGGCGTGGGGGCCTTTTCAAAAATGAAATCCGTGGCGAGAAGCGCGGGATGTGCGTTGGAAGAGGATGAAATGCTCATGTTTGTTCTGCAGGATTCGAGAGAAGGACGTGAAAAACGCTGGTGGCGGCCAATTGCTGGCCGCGCGGGTCGGGATGGTTGAGGCCGTTGGTAAACCACTGATCGACGTCGACACCGGTTTCTCGCAGACGAGTCCATTCGGCGTGGATGTCAGCCACCACCAGACGGCCTGACTCCTTGGCCAATCGGGAGCCAAGTTCGCGAGTCGCGTCGGCATAACGGGCCAGCACGCCTTCCCGCTGGGCGGCAATGATGCGGTCGGCGATTTCTGCGTGCGCCGGGTGGATTTTATGGGGCTGGCTGAGCCCTGCCATATGAGGCGGAGTAAGAAGCACGACATCCGCCTCTGTCTTGGCATGCGTGACCGCGACGATTTCACGTATCGTCGCACCGAATTCCGGGAGCCCCTTGTCGCCGCCAATCACTGCGTCGTTCAGTCCGAAAGCGACAAGGACAAGGTCGGGCTGATGGCGGATAACATCGCGTTCCAGCCGAATCAGCGCCTGTTGCGCCGTGCTGCCTGACACCCCTGCGTTGAGCGTGCTGAAGGTTGTCGTCGGGAAATGACGCTCCAGCAGAGTCTGCAGGAGGCGATGGTAAGTGTGGTCAAAGTCGAACTGACCGTGCTCCACGACGCCTTGCGTCACGCTATCGCCGAAGGCAACGATGAGCACAGGTGGCGCGGAAACGTCACGAGCTTTCCGAAGGATACGTCCAAAGAAACGTTGCATAGAGCCGATGATCAAACGCGGGGAAAGAGGAGTTCGCGGAGGTAGCGGGTGGATGAGGTGGCATCGCCGGCAGCGATCAGCCGGCGGAGCTCTTCTCGGCGGGCCTCCGTAAGCAGCCCTTCGATATCACGCAGAAAGGCGACGCTTTCTCTTACGGCGGCAGGTCCGTCTTCGCGGTATGGGTATTGATCCATTGAATACCAGCCGGCGTATCCGGTTTCTCGAAGCCAATGGAGGAGTTCGAGGTATTCCACGCAGTGGACCGAACCGACGATCATGTCGTCATCCCACGAGCGATAGTTGTCGTTGAAATGCATGTGGAAGAGCTTTTCCCCGTGATGCTGCAGCAGCACAGCGGACTCGGCGACGTTCTCCCCCGCCATGAAGGCATGACCCACGTCGATGCACACGCCGACGTTGGGCAGGCCGGTCTCAAGCGCCATGAGCAGGGTGTCCGCGGCGCGGGCCTGAAAGGAGAAGTTGCGCGGCTCCTTCGGCTTATATTCAAGGGCGTAACGCAAGTCGGGAAACTCCGACGCGATCACACGAATGTTTTCGGCGAGGTGAGCGCGCTGCGTGCGATAATCGGCGGTCAGCGGATAATCGTAGCCGTCCTGACCGAGCCAAAGGTTGATAAGCGGACAGCCAATCTCGCGGGCAACGCGGGAAACGCTGCGACATTCATCTAGCGCCTGCCCACGGGTGTCGGCCGACTTGGCGGAAAGGCTACCGAGGCCCCAGCGTTTTTGCGAAAACAGATCGGGGATGATCGAGACGCATTCGAGGCCGACGTCGCCGAGGTTTGCCTTAATCTCGCGGGCGTTCTTTTCCGTGATGTCCCAGGTGCCCACAAGTTCGACGCCCTCGATGCCGGGTATGGCGGCGGCTTGGCGGATCATCTCCGGCTTGGGAGGGACGTTCTTGTAGCCGGTGGGCAGGAAGCGATCACAGGTGTTCCCGAGGTTTCCGAGAATGACGGAATAGCGATTGCTCATATTGAAACTGAAGAGGTTGTGAGGCAGTGGGTTTTCGAGGTGTGGAGAACGACTCCGGGCGGAACTTCGATACTGGTTTCCAAGAGTCCCCCCTCCTGCCGGTGCCAGCTTACTCGTATCCATCCCTTGGTTACAGGAAGCGCTCCCTCGAAACATTCGAGGTCAGCGGGCGGACGCGGATTAAAGTGAAAATCGTTCCGCCCCGGCGCGGTCGAGGTGAGGCCAAACAGATACTTGGTGTAGTATTTCAGAATGTATGTCGCGAATGGGTGGCAGCGACTGCGAGTGGGCAGATCGGGCTGTGCGGAAAATTCGGGAAAATGTTCCCAAGCTGTTTTGTCGCCGCTCAGCAACATGGGAGTCCACTTGTCGCGGATCAGGTTAAAGATGGCTTCCACGTCTTCCCGTTGATCGAGGAATTCCAAGATGTAGAACAGGCCCATCGGGCTACCAAAGGGAAGAAGCGCAGGATCGTTGGTTTGCAAACGACGATGCAGCCGCGAGCGCCATGCAGGGCTTCCGACACGGTAGAGAGCCAAGGCCGCGTTGCTCACTTGGCTGCTGACGGGGGACGGGACTCCGTCTGAATGAAGACTGTCGGCATAGGCATCGAGAGCGGGTTGCCACAGATGGCGATCTATGGCGCAACGGAGGCTCTTGACGGCAGCGCGCCAGTGATCGACGGCGACCGAAAATTTCCCGAAGCCGATTGACTCCGGGTGTTGCAGGCGGGTCGCCAGATACTCGCCCGCTTCCAGAGCACCAATCAGAAGCGCCTGCTCGGCGGCGACGATGTCGTGCTTGTCATCGCGCCCTTTGGCCCAATCGACGATGTGCCAACTGTCGTATGCATCGCGCCAGCGCAGGAGCCCGGTGGCGGGGTCGAGCATGCCGATGGCTTCATCAAGCCCACGGGCAATTTGTGGGAACACCCGCCCGACGAAGGCGAGATCGGCAGTATGCTCGTAATAGTCGCGACAAAACAAGATCCAGTGAAAGCTGAAAACGGGAATGCGATTATCCCACGCACTGGGTGTGTGCGAGCGGACAAGGCCGGGATAAAGGGGGTCGCGTGTGTATTGCTCGATGGTGTTGCGCAGGAGCGGGAGATTACGAAAGGTGACGAGGTCGGCTATGGCACCGAGGCGGTTGTCGAAGTTCCAATTGACTGCCTCGTAAGTGGGGCAGTCGGTCAGCGTGTCGTCGGTGGCGGCGAGCAGTGTCTGCTCGCAAAGTGCGTGGATGGCGTCGAGCGCGACATCACCGGTGCGAATGACAGCGGCGGAGAGATTGCCACAGTGAGCGGAAAGGATGCGAAGATCGCGAAGTTCGACCGGGCGGTCGCCCTCGTGGTGGATGGCGATGTAGCGGACGCCATAGGCGAGCATGCTTTCAAAGGTTTGCCAGCCTTCGCGCAATTGGTAGCGAAGCGCGTTATTGCAGGCCCCCGGCCAAACGATGCGAAGCGGTGCTCCGGGTTGCAGTGACTCGAAAAAGCTGAATGTAAGCGTGCTTTCGCGCGAGCCGTAGACGGTGAATGCAAGCCAGCCGTTTTGCACCTCGCCGAGATCGAGGACGAGGCGTATGGCGGTGGCTCCATCCCCGGCTGGAAGTCTAAGAAGACCACTCGTCACAGCGGGCGGGCGCGCCGCATCACTGGCGAGAGAAAGGACGCGTGCGTTTACCACTCGGTCCTGCGGATTGGCATCCGACATAGTATCGGCGGGATCCATCGCGGGATACGGACCGGCGGCGATGAGGGATTCTATCTCGCCCGGAAGTTCGGTGGCGGTGGGCGGCGGGAGCAGCGTCGCATCAGCAACCGGGATGACCTGAAAGCCGCCTGCGCCGAAAGGATTTTTTGCGGTGATTGATCCCGAAACAAAACCAGCGAGATGGATCTCCTCAAAGTGGCTGCGTCCCGAATGCACACCGATGAGCCGATTGGTTCCGGTGCAGAGCTGAATCACGAGCGCTTCCTCCGACAAGGGAGCTGCGGATGCGTTATCGGGATTGGTTGAGTTCCAGCGCGCCCAGCCGGAGCCCGCAACGAGTTTCCGTCCGCCGAAATACCAGGTGATTTCACCGGAGGTTGGCACCAGCTCCAGAGTCTGCGCAGAGGGAGACACCAGATCGGAGACAACAAGTGCCGGGCTGCTATAAAGATTACAACGGCGGCGCTCAGGCTCGCTCACCAAGTAGGGTTTGATCCGAAAGCTGATGGAGAAGTCAGGTAGCCGGATCGAATCGAATGCGATCACGCGACCAGGCGAGATAGGACGGCGCGACGGCAGCGCGACAGGCCTAGGCAGCAGTCGGGCTGTTTTTTTGATAATGCACGCCGGAGTCCATGGGCCTTCGGCGGAATCGGCGTCGATATCCTCAATACAGGGGAAAATCCAGCGACGGACCGTGCGGTGACCACGTTGCCTATCGGTGCATACCCTTGTTTCCGCATCGCTGGGAATGACTCTTCCATCCGGCAGCGTCACCGCAAAGAGCAGGCCTGCCGGAGCGTGGATCGAATTCATTGTGCCGGTGCCGGCGGCATGCACGAGGATCTCAAGGATGTTTTCCCCGGATCGAAGCAAGCCCGGCGCGGAAAGGTCGTAGGAGTCGATGAAACGTTCCCCGTCCGGCGATTTGGCAGGCCCGTGACCAAGGCAGATTCCATTTACCCACGCTTGGTAATAGGTCTCCGCCGTTATGAGGAGAACCGCACCGCGTTCGCGCTGGAGACGAGCGAGGAGCGAGGCATCGATCATGAAAGCGCGGCGAGCACGGAGGTGATGACGTTCGACGGTGGCGGGGTCGGAGTCATCCCAGATCCAAAGAGCAGTGGAAGGAAGGGTCATGCAGCAGATGCTCGGTCAGTCGGCAAGAAGGCGCTCGACCCATGCCGGGTTCAGATAGCGCGGCGGTTGGGCCGAGTTTTTCTCGGTGGGCTCGGCGGGGGTCGCGCTGACTATGAGAATGCGTTCGCGATGATTGAGTTTGGCCCAGACGTTACCGCTGGAGTCTTTGGCGAGCGGTTCGTCGCCAGGGAACAGCATGAGCGGCTGGATTTCCCCGCGCCCGTCCGGAAGGCGAACCGGTTTCCTTTGGGAAAAGTGTCGGGCGAGACGTGCGGGTGTCGTCGCGTTTTCCGGCCAGTGCCCGAGATAGATGATGTGCTTCCCGGCATCAATAATGCCGTCGATCGATTTTGCGTAGTGTTTGGCGAAATACGCATCCGTCAGATTGACGACGACGGGGTTGGCTCCGGGGACGGGCACGCTGGAGCTGACCGCCCACAGGCGATTTTCACCTTCACCGGTCAAGAGGGCGGATTGGGGGAAGACGGACGGAGGGTTGCGATAGACGCTGTTATAGCGGGTCCAAAGCCGACCGTTGGAGCGCCACCACCAAGACTGGCCCTCGGGATAGATGAGCCCGTAGTCAGACCAGACAGGTGGCGGGTTCGCCACGAGATTGTCGGCGATCTCGCGCGCCCATTGCAGGCGATCCGGCTGATCGAGGAGCACGTGGTTCACCCATTCTTTACCTGGAAGACGCCAGCCGAAAAGGTAGATGCCCTTGGCACCGGTGGAGACCGTTTCACGGACGATCCGTTCGAAGGTTGCTTTGTCGGGCCAGCTTTCGACATCGCGGTTGGCGGGTTTGGAACTGTAGCCGAGTTCGGTGGCGAGGAGCCAAGTGGTGTGGGAGGCGAGGTCCGCCTCTGCGCGACCGCTGAGGCCGCCGTAGGGGACACCGCTGCCTAGCTCGGGGTATAGCTCGAGTCCGATGCCATCGACGCCGCCTGGGGCGCGGGGTATGCCTTCGGTGGAAACCCACGGGGAAACGCGCTTGATGACGATGGGGACGTTGACGCGGGCCTTTATGTAACGGGCGACCTCATCGATCCTGAGGGCGTGCGATTCGCGGACCGCTTGGAGGTAGTCCATCCAGCTTGCACCGGGCCCGCCAACGGTGGGGAACAGAGCGCCGGTTTGTGGATCGATGAGAAGCAGGCGGTTTTTCCATGCATCGATATCGAGGTCACGCACGGGGAGAAGGCGCGAGGCTTGCGCGAAATCGATGACACTTGCCCCAGGCAGGGCCCACGCGGCGGTGAGCGCGGCGGAGCTTTGATATTTCGAGCGCAGCCAAGAAGCGAAGTCGGCCTCGAAGGCGGCCGAAGCAATGCGAATGGTTTCATCCTTGTTGTTGATGCCTCCTTCATTGCAGACCGGATCGACGAAGAAGCGCAGGCCGGAGCCCCAGTTGATGCGACTGACCCAGTCTAGGCCGGCCTTGGTTTCGTCGAGCCGTTCCCAGACGTTAGAGAGGCGCTTCCCGCGCTGGATGGCATTGACGAGGACGTAGTAGTCGCCGGGGGCGAGACCGGGGACATCGAGTATGACGCGTTGCCGGGCTACGTTGTTTTCGGATTCGAGTATCTGGGCGATCTCCATGCCGCTCCGGCCGCTTTCAGCCACAGACGAATACTCGATGCGGTGGGCGCGGCCGGACCCGTCAGTGGGGATGGCGAGCAGCCCGGCGAGGGGAATCTTGGGCAAGTCGAGTTCGAGGCGACCGACTTGGGCGACCTTGGCGTGAAGCAAGCCTTGCGAAACGGATGAATAAATCTCCCACGCGGCGAAGGGCTTGGCCCCGGTGGTCAGTTGCCAGCCGAAGCGGATGCCGCGGCGATTGAATTCATCGACTGCGGACTGGACGAACCAGTCGGGAGACGAGTGGCCGACTCCCGCGTTTACGTAGAGATCGCGAAAACCTGCGGCTGAAAGCTGATCAAGCAGCTTGTGGATTTTTATGCGTTCGGATGCGCGCTCGTCCAACGTCGACTTAGCCGGGAAAAAATAGAACATGCCGCCGAAGGGATTCCATTCCGAACCGTTCCAGTGGAGGGCGTGGGTATCGTCGGCATGCCAGTAGTGGCGGGTTCCGTCGGCCTGTTCGTAGATACCGTGGGTGATGGGCTTGTGCTTGTGGGACGCCGGGGAGGCCGGTCCGAGGTCGGTGGTCAAGAGAGCGCTGGCGGCGGCGGTGCCGCCGATTTGGAAACGCAGGACGCCGGAGGCGTAAGCTCGCCAGCGGGGAGTGTCGGGGAGGCGAAGGGCGATTTCATCGCCACCCTCAGGTAGCTCCCACGAAGCGGTGGCGGCGAGAAGGTCGGGCTCGCCCTCGGCGGCAGCGGGGATGAAGAGCCAAGCTTCCAGCCGCGATTCGGCGGGGAGACCGGGAGGCAGGACGACTTTCCAATTTCGCCCCCCGCCGGATACGGCGAGCGGGAGGGAGGAGCGAACCGAGGGAACGTCTCCGCGCGCAAGGTCGTGGGCCTGCGGGCCGAGGAGACGCTGGCCGGGCCGGGGCTCGACGCGAAGACGGTAACGCCCGGCGGGAAGATCCTCGGGGACGGAGAGGCTGAACGGAACGTCGATGGCAAGGGTGCGGGACCAGATGGGACTGCGGGCGGGGACGAAGGCTTGCGTGACGGCAATGATCTCGGCTTGGGGGGACGCGGGGGTGCCGGCCAAGCGCTCAAGAGTGATCCAGAGGCGGTCGGCATGGGCGGCGGGAGTGATCTTGACCCGGCCGTCGAGAGAGGATTGCCCAGAGGCAAAGGCGGCGGCGATGTGCCAGCCGGCGATGCTGGCGGTATCGCCGGGCAATTCGCCAAGCTCGGAGGCAATGACGCTGGCCGCGTCCTCGGCGGCGGACGCGGCGGGCAGGCAAGCAAGCAGGGATGAGAGCATCAAGGGGCCGATAAAACGGAAAGGGCGAATGGGCATGGTGTCGGGTCGTCGGGGGGAGGTCATGGAGCGGAAACGTCCCAGTGCTCCGTGCTGACAATGCAGCCGCGACGATCATGAAGGTTGAGATAGAAGGCAGTGGCTTCGGCCGGGACGGAGGCTTCGGCGCGCGAGTCGCGGAGGGCGGCGGGGGCGGTGCTCCAATGGCGATTCATCCAGTCGCCGGAATCCGTAGTATAAACGAGTTCGGCGCGCTCGACGGGGGTGGTCGCGTGGGCGCGCCATGTCGCCCAAACGCTCACCCCGTCCCGGCCCTGACCGGTGATTTTGGCCAGAGGAGGGCCGCCGCGCAAAAGGGAGTCGGCAAAAACAGTGATCTCACGAGGGTCACCGGCCGGAGGGTGATCGTGGGGCATCCGCACATGCAGGGAGCGCGCCACCGGGGTGCCGGAGGCGGCGGTGAGCCGGATGGTCTTGCGCCAGGAATCGGGGCGGAAGTGTTTATCGTTGGTCCCGTTCACGAAGAAGAACGGCACGCGGGCGCGGGCGAGGTGTTGGCTCGGATCCCAAAGCCCGATCCAGCGCTCCACGGTGGCGGGAGGAATCTTTTGAAAATCAGTCTCCAGCCAGTAGGAGTTTTCTCCGAGAAAGCCGCAGCCGTAGACGGGGACAGCAAATTTGAAACGAGTGTCCGCACTCGCCGCAATTTCTGTAAGGATACCGCCCCACGACACGCCGGTGATGCCGATGCGTTCGGGGTCCACGCCCGGTTGCGCGCGGAGCAGACTATGAGCACGAATAATGGCAGTGACAGCGTGGAATGGCCACTGGTCCTCGACGGGATCGAGTGCGCGGGAGAATCCGCCACCGGAAAATGGGGCGCCGGAGTGGGTATGGCGGGTGGATTTCAGGCGCATGCCATCGGCGGTTACGGGCATCGCTCCGCAGGTATCCAGTGCAATAGCGGCGTAGCCGCGGTCGTTCCATAGCTTCACCCAGTCGCGGTAGGCAGTGCCCCCGCCGCCGTGAACGAGCACGATGCCGGGCACCGTCGTGGAGAGTGTGGCTTGGGTAGGCAGGCCGAGCCATGCGAATACCCGTGTAGGATTATTCTGATACGTGGCACTGTCGAAGAAGATAGGAGTGATGCCGTCGGCTGTCGGTAGGACAGATTCTGGGACCGGATAAATGGCCGGTGAGGTGGCCAAGGCATCGATATCCCACAGAGTCGCGTGCGCATCCGACGTCGGCGAAGGGAAGAGACGAATGTTATCGGCTGACGCGATGGAACAGGCCAAGGTTGATACTGCGATTGCGGCGAATGGAGAATAGAGGTGCATGTTTAAAGCCGCTCCTCACATCTGGCGCTGGCGCTCCTGTTGCGCCTGTTGATCGATAAGCTTGATTGCCCTCACCGAG
>JBDRJH010000033.1:0-5773 GCA_043815125.1 Verrucomicrobiota bacterium | reverse complement strand
AGGCCCCTACATCGACGTCTTCGACAACATAAAGCCGCCCGAGTAATCGGGCGGCTTTATTATTGAGTCGGTCTGATCGGCTCAGTCCTCCAGCTCGACGTTCCAGTAGGCCAGGTCGAGGAAGTGCTTCCAACGCTCGCGCTGCTGGTTGTTGAGCACGAGCGAGATCACCGGGCGCCACTTGGGCCGGACCGGCTTGCGGATCAGCCGCATGTGCGCCTCGTGCGGCAGGCGGTTGGCCTTGCGCGAGTTGCACTTGATGCAGGAGCACACGATGTTTTCCCAGGTGGTGCGCCCGCCGCGGTCGCGGGGGATGACGTGGTCGAGATTGAGCTCCTCGGAGGGAAACACCTTGGCGCAATACTGGCAGGTGTCCTTGTCGCGGGCGAACACGTTGCCGCGCGTGAGCTTGAGCTCCTTGGACGGCAGCTTGTCGAACCACGTGAGCAGGATCACCCGCGGCATACGGATCACGGTGCGCGGCGTGTGCACCGCCTCCATCTCCTCGATCGGCGGGTTGCTTTGCGAGAAGTCCATCCAATCCATAAACGAGAATACGCGAAAATCATCCTCGTTGTGATGGATGACGCTCGCGTGCCCGCGGGCCAACAGGGTGAAGGCGCGCTTGGCGCCAATCACGTTAACCGCCTGCCAAAGGCGATTCAAAACCAACACCGGTTGTTCTAGGACAGCCTCCATGTCGGGATAAATCCGGTAACCACCGCGCCACTACGTGTCAAGCGGCGCGGCGTTACGAGTTGAAGACGTTTCACCACGCGACCGTTTCCGGCCCGCCCGCCGCCCTCCCGCCGGCTCAATCCGCGGCGGGCGGCGAGTTGGTCGCGAGGGTCGGCGCGAGGGTCTCGCCCTTGATGCGGATGCCTTCGAGCTTGGCCAGCACGATGGAGACGTTTTCGGTGCGCACGTCGACCAGGCAGTGGCGCTGGTGGATGTCGATCGCGCCGACCACGCCGGCGTCGAGGCGGGTGACGCCGGCGACCTTGCCGACGATGTCGGCGGGGGTGACCAGCTGCTTGCGACCGACGTTGAAAAACAGCGTCGTATAGCCGGGCTCGCGGCCGGTGCGCGCCTCGCGTTCGAACTTGTTCTTCTTGGGACGCGGCGAGCTGGGCGCGGCGACGTTGGCCGCGAAGGCCGGACGATGATCGGCGGGCGGACCATCGAACTTGGCGCGGGGGCCGGGCTTCGCGTCGAAGTTCGGCTTGGCCGAAAACGCAGCCGGCGGCTTCGGTGCATCCGCCACGGGCGCGCCCTGCATCATCGTGATGAGCGCCGAGATGATGTCGGTGCTGGCATGGCCCTGCTCGAGCAGGCGGTCGACCATACGATCCTGCTTGCGGAAATCACCGGTCTCGAGGGTGCGCTTGAGTTTTTCGAAGAAGACGTTTTCGCGGGCCTCCTCGACTTGGTCGAGGGACGGCACGCGCTCGTGGCGGATCTTGAGCTTGCCGTAGCGCACCATGTTCTGGAGCGCGTAGATCTCGCGGCCGGAGACGAAGGTGAAGGCACGGCCCTCGCGGCCGGCGCGGCCGGTGCGGCCGACGCGGTGGGTGTAGTCCTCGGCGTCGTTGGGCAGGTCGAAGTTGAACACGACCTCGAGGTCGTCCACATCGAGACCACGCGCGGCCACGTCGGTGGCGATGAGGAACTCGAAGCCGCGGCGTTTAAACTTTTCCATCACACGCGTGCGCTGCGCCTGGGTGATGTCGCCGTGCAGGCGGTCGGTCGCGTAACCACGCGAGTGCAGGTGCTCGTCGAGCTCGTCGACCATGATCTTGGTCGAGCAAAAAATGATGCCGAAACGGAAGTCGTGCAGGTCAATCAGGCGGGTGAGCACCTCGATCTTGGAGCGTCGGTCGACCTCGTAGTAGACTTGGTCGACCTTGGGGGCGTTCTTCGCCTCGGACTCGATTTTGATCCACTCGGGATTGTTCGCGTGGCGGGTTATCAGGGCCTTGATGGGCGGCGGCATGGTGGCCGAGAAAAACAGCAGCTGACGCGGCGTCGGGGCCTGCTTGAGGATGTGGTCGATGTCATCGCGAAACCCCATGTCGAGCATGCGGTCGCACTCGTCGAGGATGACCATCTTGAGCTTGTCCAGGCGCAGCGTGCCGCGCTCCATGTGGTCCATGACGCGACCGGGCGTGCCGATGACGACCTGCGCGCCGGCCTCGAGGGCGCGGATCTGGCGGTCGTAGGACTGGCCGCCGTAGATCGGCACCTCGCGCACGCCGCGTTTAAAGAAGGCCAGCTTGCCGATTTCCTCGGCAACCTGCACCGCCAGCTCGCGCGTCGGGCAAAGGATCAACACCTGCACGGCGCGGACCGAAGGATCGACCTTCTCCACCGCGGGCACGCCGAACGCGGCGGTCTTGCCCGAGCCGGTCGAGGACTGGCCGATCACGTCGCGGCCGGACAACAGCAGCGGAATGACCGCCGTCTGGATGGGCGAAGCCTCTTCAAAGCCCATCTTGTCCACGGCCTTCAACACCTCGGCGGACAGACCGAGTTCGGCAAATTTGAGTTTTTCCATAAAGGGCCATCATGCCCCGCCGCACGGGTGAAAGATAGGAAAATCTCCGGTCGGACGCTTTCCCCCGCGAAGGGCGGCGCGCCCAACTCGCCGTGCTTCGCTAGTCCGCCGGCCCCTCCACCCAACGCGGCTCCACCTCCAGCGTCTGGCGAAACGCCGCCGTCGCCAACGGCACCCGGCGCATCTTCAGCTCCAGAAGGTTGACCGCCACCCGGCCGACCTCCTCAAGCCGTAGGTCCACGCCCGCGCCCTCCTCGCCGGCCAGCATGTGCAACGTCGCCACCGCCGCTCCGACCGGCAACACCCCCGCCTGCAACACGCGCCGACGCTGCTTGTCGTTGAGCACCACCAGCACGTCCATACGCTCCGCCGCCTTCGCCAGCCGCGCCAGCCACTCGTCCTCGTCGCGGTCCAGCCAACCCACCACCAACCTCGGCCCCGACCTGCCCTCCACCTCGGCCAGCGCCCGCGCCGCGCCCAGCATCGCGTGGTCGGAGTGCAACCCCCGCTCCACCTCCAAACCGAACACCACCCGCCGCCGTCCCGCGCGCAAACGCCGCCACGCCAAATTCACCGCCGCCGCCAAGTCCGGCCGCACCGTGTCACAGGCCACGTCGCGCAAAAACCCGCAGTGCACCCGCGGCGGCTCGCCCGCCGCCAACAAGTCCTCCGGCAAGTCCCGCCGCGATTGCCCGATCACCATGCCGCGCAGATTGCGTTGCCCGACCACGCGCGCCAACGCCGCCACGCTCGGATAATCCGCCAGCGAAAACACCTCCACCCCGTAGCCCAGCAACCGCGCCTGCCTGCGCACACCCGCCAGATACGCCTTCAACTCCGGCTCGGCCGCACGGATATCGTCGCAAACAAACGCCAGCACCAGCCCCCGGTGATCGCGCCGCCCCTGCCAACGCTGCGCTGCCAACGACGCCAACGCCGGGTCCGGCACGTAACCCAGCCGCTCCGCCACCGCGCGCACCTTCGCCCGCGTCGCCTCCGGGATGCGCGGATGCCCCGACATCGCCAACGACACCGTCGACTTGTCCACGCCCGCCACCCGGGCGATGTCCGCAA
Organism: Verrucomicrobiota bacterium; assembly: GCA_043815125.1. Lineage (GTDB taxonomy): Bacteria > Verrucomicrobiota > Verrucomicrobiia > Opitutales > Opitutaceae > JAUWBF01. The sequence continues at coordinate 2,145 of JBDRJH010000033.1, read as the reverse complement.
AACTCACGCGCCTTTCCATGCCCGCCACCCACGCAGAAACACCCTCTTTAGTCAACGGGATGACCGGCCGGCCACTTGGCCGCCTCCCCTGCCCGGCTCCATCATGCCCGTCCCATGACAACCTCCGCCTCCCCCACCAACCCCTACGGCCACTTCGACGACGCCAACCGCGAATACGTCATCACCCGCCCGGACACCCCGTTGCCCTGGCTCAACTATCTCGGTCAGGACGACTTTTTCGGCCTCTGCACCAACACCGCCGGCGGCTACTCCTTCTGGCGCGACGCCAAGCTCCGCCGCCTCACCCGCTACCGCTACAACAACGTCCCCATGGACCTCGGCGGCCGCTACCTCTACATCAAGGACGGCGACACCGTCTGGAACCCCGGCTGGAAGCCCGTCAAAACCCAGCTCGACCACTACGAGTGCCGCCACGGTATCGGCTACTCCCGCATCACCGGTGCCAAGAACGGCGTCGAGACCGAGATGCTCTGCTTCATCCCCCCCGGCGAGACCCTCGAACTCTGGCGCACCACCGTCACCAACACCGGCTCCGCACCGAAAACCATCCAGCTCTTCTCCTTCGTCGAGTTCTGCCTGTTCGAGGCGCTCAACGACATGACCAACTACCAGCGCACCTACTCCATCGGCGAGGTCGAGGTCGAGGACGGCGCCATCTACCACAAGACCGAGTATCGCGAACGCCGCAGCCACTACGCCCTCTTCGGCTGCACCGCGCCCGTCGCCGGCTTTGACACCTCCCGCGACGCCTTCGTCGGCGTGCACAACGGCCTCCACGAGCCCCAGGTCGTCGCCGCCGGCAAGTCCACCAACAGCATCGCCCACGGCTGGAACCCCGTCGGCTCGCGCTGCGTCGAGCTCACCCTCGCCCCCGGCGAGAAAAAGGAGTTCGCCTTCATCCTCGCCTACGTCGACCAGGGCGACGCCCCCAAGTTCGACGCCAAGTTCGTCATGAACAAGTCCAAGGGCCGCGCCCTCATGGACAAGTATCGCGACATCGCCGCCGTCGACGCCGCCTTCGAGCGCCTCAACGCCGCCTGGGCCAAGAACCTCGGCTCCTTCCAGGTCAACCAGAGCCCCGACCCCGTCGCCGCCCGCATGGCCAACACCTGGAACCAATACCAGTGCATGGCCACCTTCAACCTGTCCCGCTCCGCCTCCATGTATGAGACCGGCATTGGCCGCGGCATGGGCTACCGCGACAGCAACCAGGACATCCTCGGCTTCGTGCACATGCTCCCGGACCGGGCCCGCCAGCGCATCCTCAACATCGCCGCCACCCAGCTCTCCGACGGCACCTGCTACCACCAGTATCAACCCCTCACCAAGAAGGGTAACGCCGAGATCGGCGGCGACTTCTACGACGACCACCTCTGGCTCATCCTCAGCACCGCCGCCTACATCAAGGAAACCGGCGACACCGCCATCCTCGACGCCGAGGTCGGCTACGCCGACCAGCCCGGCAGCAAGGACACCCTGCTCCACCACCTCGAGACCAGCATCGCCTACACCATGAAGCAGCGCGGCCCGCACGGCCTGCCGCTCATCGGTCACGCCGACTGGAACGACTGCCTCAACCTCAACTGCTTCTCCACCGAGCCCAACGAGTCCTTCCAGACCGCCGGCGACGTCAAGGGATCCGCCGCCGAGTCCGTCATGATCGCCGGCCTCTTCCTCTACGCCACCCGTGAGTTCGAAGGCATCTACAAGCTCCTCGGCCGCGACGCCGACGCCGCCCGCATCGCCGCCGACCACGCCACCATGCTCGACATCGTCGAGACCCAGGCCTGGGACGGCGAGTGGTATATCCGCGCCTTCGACGCCGCCGGCAAACCCGTCGGCTCCAAAGTCTGCGACGAGGGCAAGATCTACATCGAAAGCCAGGCCTGGTGCGTGCTCGGCGGCGCCGGTGCCAACAACGGCCGCGCCCGCCAGGCCCTCGAGAGCGTGCACAAGCACCTCTACACCGACAACGGCATCATCCTGCAACAGCCCGCCTACTCGACCTACCATAAGGAGCTCGGCGAGGTCACCAGCTACCCGCCCGGCTACAAGGAAAACGCCGGCATCTTCTGCCACAACAACCCGTGGGTGATGATCGCCGAGGCAATGGCCGGCCGCGGC
>JBDRJH010000032.1:0-3393 GCA_043815125.1 Verrucomicrobiota bacterium | reverse complement strand
GGCGGGCACGCCCCTCGCGCCCCTCGCATCCCTCGTGGCGGCCTCCGGAACCGTCACCACCGACATCAACGGCAGTGCGCAGCTCACGCTGCCGGTGCCGAAAAAGATCGGCGGACGCCTCGTGCTGAAGGCCGATCTGCGCGTGGGCGACGGCGCCGATTGGGCGGGGCTCTTCTTCGGGGCGGAGGCGGAATCAGACTATAACGACACCAACAACCCGCTCACCGCCATCCTGCGCGGCACCGGCTCTACCGGCTATGTGCAACTGCTCAAGAACGGCGTATCAACCAACTTCTACACCTCGGCGGGAATCCCGAATTTTGACCGCAACGCGTTTTACACGCTCGAACTGCACCATGATCGCGAGGGGGGCACGGCGGACGTGTTTTTGAACGGCGTGCGCTTGAATAGCGCCCCGCTAGCCGTCACCGACCTCAATCAGGAAACCGTCGGCGCGATCGGCGTGCGTTTCCAAGGCGCCCAAAGCGGCAAGCCGGCCGTGGACAACATAACCTATACCGTGTCCGGCCGCGAAGCCGTCATCTGTTATCTCTCGTGGCATTCCCCCATCGGCAAACTCAACGGCACCACCCAGTGGGGCTTCAAGGGATACCGCAACCAACTGGCCGAGGAAAGCGGCGGCATCATGAACTATCCGCTTCCGCTGCCCATCGACGACTTTCCGACCCAGGCTCCCGGGGTCGGCGGCACGGAGTTTTACCGGCTCCAGCGCGAGGCCGCCGCGATCACCCAGCACCAGATGGTCGAGGCCGGGTTCGACGTCATGCTCTTCGACATGCTGCCGATGCCTGAATACAAGCCGGAGTCGCCATTGACCGAATTCAATTCGCCGCTCGCGCACTTCAAGACCTTCCGTGTCTGGCTGGAGGAGGCGGAGCAAAGCGGCATCAAAGTCGGTCTCATGCCCGACATCGCCAACCAATCGGGCGACTATCCCGTGCGCCGCAATCCCACCGTGTCCGAGTGGACCCGCATCCTCGCCGGCGCGCTCGATCAGACACCTGATTCGTCGGCTTTGTGGAAAATCGCCGGTCGCCCCGTGCTCGCCCACTTCGGCACCGACATCACCTATAGCCCCGCCGTGGCTCCCAACCCCGACGCGTCCACGCCCGAGGGCGGCTGGGCGGAAATCCTGAACAATCTGCGCGACGCCGGGAAGCAGTTCCACTTCATCGCCGACATCCGACCACATGCTCAGGTCGCGGCGTGGAACGGCATCGCCGACTCCGCCTGGTTGTTCACCCCCTCCGCCCCCGCCGGCGCACTCCCCGACATGCAGCGCGTCATCGCGGATCGGCACCTGTCGATACCCCTTATGTGGACGGTGAGCCCCGGTTACTATCGGGGAGGCAGCGCCTATTCCCAGCCAGGCTTCGCCCGAATCCATGACACCTATCTGGCGGCCATGCGCTCGGGCGCGTCGCGCATCTGCGTGCTTACTTGGAACGATTTCGAGGAAGACACCGACATCGTGCCCTCAGTCAACAAGGGCTACGCCCTGCTCGACGTTTTCGCCTACTACAACGAGTGGTTCAAGACCGGGAGCCAGCCCCTGCCGAACGAGGACTTGGTGATTCTGGCCTATCCCCGGCGCATTCCCTCGCAGATCGTGACCAATGCCCCGGTATTCGGCCGGCTTGGCAATAATCTCGCGTCCATCCCCGGAGGTTGGCCGTCGCCCGCCTACCAGCCCAAGGTCTTCTACTGGGCCTATGTGAAAGCGGCCGGCACGCTCGCCGTCGAGGGCGTGGGCGAGGTGAACTTTCCCCGTCCGGGACTCTGGCATGGCGAACTCGGCGTCGCCGCGTCCGGCACCGTGCAGGCGACCTTCCAAGGGTCGGCCGTCACGCTCCCGAGTATCGTCGCCACGACGCTGGAAAAAGCCCGCTCCGACGAGGGCGGCCTTGAATACCGCTACGTCAACCTGACCGCTCAGCCCTGAGCCCCGATCACCTCGCCCCAAACGGAACCTGAACATGAATACCCCCAAAATCATTCGTTTCTTCGCCACCACCCACCCCGTGGTCAGGACGATCTCGTCCCCTGCCTCCCGGTTGTTCGCAGCAGTCTTGGCCGGGTTCGCCTGCGTCGCCGTCGCCAACGCCGCCATCGTTTCCGATTCGTTCAGCAACGCCGATGGCACCACCCTCCACGGCGCCGAAACCGGCAGCCTGCCCGCGTGGGTGGCGGCCGCCAATGTTGCCATTGACGAGAACGGCCGCGTCACGACCACCACCAACAATAGCGCCGAATTCACGCTGCCGGTGCCGAACGAGACGGGCGGACTGCTCACCTTGAAAGCGGATGTCAGCCTGGGGGAAAGCGGCGGTGATTGGATCGGTTTGTCTTTTCTGGCCTCCACCGGCTCCAACTTTTTCGACGCAAACAACACGCTGTCGGTCATCCTGAAGACGACGGGTTATGTGACGCTTTTCAAAAACAACGCCGGGTCGTCAAACATCGGCCACTGGCAATACCCGGGAACATTCAACCGAGCGGCCACCTACACGCTCGAATTGCGCTACGACCGCACCGCGCAAACCGCCGATGTCTTTGTGAACGGGACTCGCCTCAACTCCGCGCCGGTGGCTATCACTGGACTTACGAACAACAGCTTCCGCGCCGTCGGTGTCCGCATTCACGGCGCAATGGTGGCGCCCGCCGTGGACAATGTCCTCTATCGCCCCCCCGATTTCGCAATCGCCGACTCCTTTAACCTGCCTGAAGACACCACCCTCAACGGTGTCGTGGTCGGCAAACGGCCCGCGTGGGTGGCGGCTGGCAACGTTCACATTGATGCGAACGGCCGCGTCACGACCACCAACAGTGGCAGCGTGGAATTCAAGCTGCCGGTGCCGAACGAGGTCGGCGGACGCCTCGTCCTGAAGGCCGACCTGCGCGCGGGCACTGCCGAATGGACCGGACTGTTCCTCGGGGCCACGCCGACATCGGACTATAACGACCCGAACAACCCGCTGCTTCTCATCCTGCGAAGCAGCGGTTGGGTGATTCTCTTCAAGCAAGGGGCGACGACTCAATTGCCGGCTTGGAAACCGTTCCAAAGTCTCGATCTCTCCCGCTTCCACGCGGTGGAGTTCCATTACGACCGCGACGCAGGCACGGTCGATGTCTTCCTCGACGGAAGCAGGCTCAACGAGAATCCCGTCTCCGTCGGCAATCTGACCAATTCCCGTTTTGGCGCGGTCGGCGTGCGTTTCCACGGAAGCTCCATAACGGCCGCCGGACCGGCCGCGGACAACTTCCTCTACCGCACCCCCGACTTCGAAATCGCCGACTCCTTCAACCTGCCTGGAGGGACCACCCTCAACGGTGTCGTGGCCGGCAAACGGCCGGCTTGGAGAGTGGACGGCG
>JBDRJH010000031.1:0-20149 GCA_043815125.1 Verrucomicrobiota bacterium | reverse complement strand
GTCTTCGATATCACGCAAGCTCGCGAGAAGTCATCTGGGGCAAAAAGCGCGCCACAGCGTGGATACGGCACAATGCACCCCGCCCACGCAAGATATTGCGCATAGCGGCCATTGTTTCTCATCGATCATGCTGGCATCTTGGACCTTCCATGCCCTACCCCGAATCCTCCCCTCTCTTCACCCGTTGGGAAAACCCCGCCAACGGCGTCGTCAGCCTGATCCTCACCGAACGGGTCGCGCCCGTGCAGCAATCGTTCTACTACACCGCGCCCAGCTTCAGCGACGACGGCCGCCACCTGTGGCTGCGCTGCGGATTTCCGCCCCCCGGCGGACGCCACTCGCAGCAGGTCCTCGGCGTCGCCGACCTCGAGGCCGGCGAACTCCGCGTGTATCCGGAAACCCAATTCACCAGCGCCGCGCCCTTCATCCACCCGGCCACCGGCGAAGCCTTCTGGGGCAACCATCTCGACTTCTGGAAACGCGGCCCCCTCGCCGACGACCCCGCCGTGCGCGTCAATCCCCTGCCCGCCGGACTCGCCCGCGGCCTGCGTCTCATCTGCCTGACCACCCACGGCAGCTTCTCCGCCGACGGCAAATCCTTCAACGTCGACACCCGCTTCGCCAAGCCCGACGGCACCCCCGTCACGCACATCGGCGACATGCCGCTCGACGGCTCCCCCTTCCGCCTCTGGCATACCATCGAGGGCCACAGCCACGACCACGGCCTCTTCAGCCCGACCGACTCCGACCTCCAGATGTTCGCCCACGAATACTGGCAGGACGGCGAACGCCTCGGCATCCCCTTTGACGGCGCCACGCCCTACCACCGCATCTGGCTCATTCGTCGCGGCGAACCAGCCGCGCCGCTCCTGAAGCAACCCGACAGCCACAGCGGCCACGAGTGGTGGGATGCCTCCGGCGAATTCATCTGGTATCTGCATTACGGCGTCGGCGTGAAAAAAGTCTGCCTCGCCACCCGCGACGAAACCCTCGTCTGGCCCGGCCCGCTCTCGCACGCCCACTCGTCGCGCTGCGGCCGCTACCTCGTCGCCGACCGCATGGACGACCCGGGCAATCCCGATTGCCACGTGCTCTTCCGCGACACCGTCACCGGCAAGACCGTCGAGATCGTCAACCGCGGTCCGCTCGCGCCGCACCTCACCCAGTGCGTCCACCTGCATCCCCATCCCCAGTTCTGCCTGCACGACCGCTACATCTGCTACACCACCACCGTTCACGACCGCGTTGATGTTGCCCTCGCACCGGTGGCGGATCTCATCGCACGAACCGCCTGATCACCGTGCCCCGCCTCCTCCTTGCCGTCGCCGGCCTGCTCGCAACCCTCGCTTCGCTCCACGCCAAGCCCGTCCACCTCGGCGTGCTGCAACCCGAGCCCGCGCGCGCCGCCGAGCTCAAGGCCGCCGGGGTCTCGCTGGTCGTGCTCTCGGTCTCCTGGGATCGCTTTCAACCCGCACCCGATCGCATCGACTCCGCCTACGTCGCGAGCCTCCGCGCCGAAGCCGCCGCCTACCGCGCCGCCGGCCTGCGTGTCGTGCTCGGCCTCGGCATCCAATACCCGCCCGACTGGCTGCGCGCCCAGCCCCACGCCCGCTTCGTCAACCAACACGGCGACGCCTACATCGACCGCGCCTCCGGGAAAAACGTCGTCAACTTCGTATTCAATTCCCTCTTACGCGAACGCCAACACGACTACCTCGCCGGCATTTTCCAACACCTCGGCGCCGACTGGTCCGGCGTGCGCCTCGGCGGCGGCTGGTATGGCGAGGTCAACTACCCGGCCGCCGAATTCGCCGGCAAGGCCAACTGCTACTGGGCCTTCGACCCCATCGCCCAAGGCCAGGAACCCGGCCTGCCCGCCGGCATCCCGCCCTGCCCCGTGCCCGGCTGGAAACCAGGCCAAACCTCGCCCGACAACACCTCCGCCCGCCGCTTCGCCGAGTGGTATCTCGACAGCCTCAAAAACTACCACGACTGGCAGATCACGACCGCCCGCCGTTACTACAACGGCCCGCTCATGATGCTCTATCCCTCGTGGGGCATCCGCCCCGGTCAACTCGACGCCGCCATTGCCGCCGACCTCGACGGCACCACCCCGCCCGAGAAAAACGGCGAGATCCAGCGCGGCTTCGACTTCGCCCGCTTCATCGGCGGCATCCGCGATCCGCGGGTCTGGGTGCAGTGCACCTGGCTCGATTCCAACCCCGACTGGAGCGACGACACCTCCGCCGACCCCGTCCGCTGGAGCCCGCCCAAATACCTCGCCTCGCTCGCCCGCCGCCACAACCCGCCCCTCTACGTTTCCGCCGAAAACACCGGCGGTGGCGGCGTGCCCGCCCTGAAGCTCTCCGCCCAACGTGTTGACGAACTCGATATCACCGCCCTGTTCTGGGCCTTCGGTCCCGACCTCTTCGACGGCCGGCCGCCCGAGCTCAAAGACCTCCGCCCGGCCTTCACGCCAGCCGCCGCCCCGTAGCGGAACAACGGAGTCGTTTCGACTCCGACTCCCCACCCAAATTGGCCACAAAAAGCACATAAGACGCAGAAAATCGAAGACCCGACTTTTGCGCCTTTTGTGCCTTCTGTAGCCCAACTTCGCCGCCATCTCATGATCCCTCGCCTCCTCCTCATCGCCCTGCTGCTGCTCGCCCCCGCTCTCAGCCACGCCGAGTCCCGCGCCACCGATTCCTGGCTCGTGAACGGCGACTTCCAGGCCGGTGCCGAAGGCTGGCACCTGCCTTCACTCGACGCCCTCGCCGAGGAAGACGGTAACCACTTCCTCCGCCTGCAATACCAACAGCCCGACCAATTCCTCGCCGCCCAACGCGTGGTGCACGTCGCGCCCGCCCACGAAGCCTACACCTTCAGCTTTCGCGCGCGCTTCACCGACATCCAACCCGGTAAACAACAGTGGCACGATGGCCGCATCATCCTCGATTTCAAAGACGCCGACGGCAAACGCCTCACCAGCCCCTCGCCACCCTACTTCAAAAAAACCTCCAAGGGCTGGATCAAGAAAACCATGGAGTTCCTCGTGCCGCCCGGCGCCGCGACACTCGAGATCACCCCCGTGCTCTTCAACGTGAAGTCCGGCACGCTCGACCTCGACGATCTCCGCCTGCTGCCCGTGCCCGCCGCACCCATCATTGCCCGACAAAAAGCCGCCGCCGAAGCCCGCGCCGCCGAAACCGCCCGCCGTGCCGCACTCGTCAAACCGCAGGTCCCCGCACCCGCCGCCGACCAGATTCCGCCCGCCCTTCGCGTCGTTGGAAACCAACTACAAACCGACGCCGGCGACGCCGTCTGGCTGCAAGGATTGTCCGTTCCCAGCCTCGAGTGGGTCTCCAACGGCGAGCACATCCTGCGCTCCGTCGGGGTGGCCCTCACCAACTGGAAGGCCAACTGCATCCGTCTGCCCGTGCGCGAACACTTCTGGATCGGCAAGGGCCCCTACCAACGCGACGGCGGCGCCGGCTACCGCCAGCTCGTCGAGGACGTCGCCAACCTCTGCGCCACCCACGGCGCCTACCTCGTGATCGACCTGCACCGCTTTCGCGCCCCCGAACCAAAGGACGCCGAGTTCTGGCACGACGTCGCCACCCGCTTCAAAGACCACCCCGCCGTGCTCTTCGAACTCTTCAACGAGCCCCACGACATCTCTTGGGACGTCTGGCAACACGGCGGCCCCACCGGCGACGGCACGCGCGGCGAGGCCGTCGCCGAGAACGCCGAAAAACTCCGCGACTTCGAATCCATCGGCATGCAGCGCCTGCTCGACACCGTGCGCGAGACCGGCGCGCACAACATCGTCATCGTCGGCGGACTCGACTGGGGCTACGACCTCTCCGGCATCCTCGACGGCCACGCGCTTGATGATCGCGGGGGACGCGGCATCGTTTACTCGACGCACGTTTATCCGTGGAAGAGCGACTGGCAGAGCAAGTTCCTCGCGCTGGCGGATCGTTACCCACTCTTCATCGGCGAACTCGGCGGCGAACCCGAGCCCATGTCATTCCTGCGTCCCGACCAACACGAGGATCCTCACACCTGGGCGCCCGACATGCTCGGCCTGATCCAGAAGCACAAGTTCCACTGGACCGGCTGGGCGTTTCATCACAAGGCCAGCCCGCGCATCCTGCTCTCGTTGGACACCTATGAGCCCACGCCCTACTGGGGCGCCTACGTGAAGGCCGCCCTCGCCGGAAAACCGTTCAAACTGCAACGCCTGCGCTGAACACATGGCGCGACTCGGCACGCTGCTTCTGTCCGGACTGCCGCTGATGTGCGCCGCGGTGACGTTCGCGGCCGATCCCATCGTGCTCGAAGCCGAGCACGCCATCTTGATCGGCCGCACCCACATCGCCCACGAAAACCCCGACGGCACCGGCCGCGCTTGGGTCACCGGTTTTGTGCAGCCCGGCGACGCGCTCGATTTCACCATCAACGTGCCCGCCGCCAGCGACTACCGGCTCGAATTCACTTACTCGGCCGATGGCGACAAACACATCCCTGTCACCGTCGGCGACAACCTTCTCGGCAGCCGCCGCCTGCCCAAGACCGACGGTTTCGAGACCCGTCCCTACGGCCGCGTGCCGCTCGTCGCCGGTGACAACCGTCTGCGCATCGGCACCGACTGGGGCCACGCCGACATCGACGCCATCCGGCTCTCGCCCGCCGCGCCGGCGCCTTTCTTCGATCTGGCCACCGGTCCGGTCAACCCGAACGCCTCGCCCGAAGCCCGCGCGCTGTTCACCAGGCTCACCCGTGAGTTCGGCCGTCGCACCTTCGCCGGCCAGCACGAGGCCGACGTGCGCAACCCGACGCGCCTCGACCAAGTCGCGCACCTGGCCGGCGGCGCCGCGCCCGCCATCCTCGGCCTCGACCTGCAGCTCTACTCGCAAGTATGGACCAACCCCGAGCCCACCGGCGCGACCGAGCTGGCCCTCGACTGGGCAAGGCGTGGCGGCATCGTCACGCTCTCCTGGCACTGGCTCTCGCCCTTCGGCGCACGGGGCGAACCCGTCTGGGACACCTTCTACACCAACCGCACCACCTTCGACGCCAGTCGCATCGCCGACCAGACCTCGCCCGAACACGCGGCCATCATGCTCGACCTCGACCGCATTGCCGTGCAACTCGCCCGGCTGCGCGACGCCCGCGTGCCCGTGCTCTGGCGGCCGCTACACGAGGCCGAGGGCGGCTGGTTCTGGTGGGGTGCCCGCGGCCCCGAAACCGCCAAGACGCTCTACCGGCTGATGTTCGAACGCTTCACCAGCCACCACCGCCTCGACAACCTCATCTGGGTCTGGACCACCACCGACAACGACGACGCCACCGCCTGGTATCCGGGTTACGAATACGTCGATGTGCTCGCCGCCGATCTCTACGCGCCGGCCGGTTCGCGCGGCGATTTTTCCGCCGTCTTTGACCGCATCCGCGAGCTCCACCAGGGCCGCAAACCCATTGCCCTGGGTGAATGCGGCGCGCTGCCGTTGCTCACGGATCGCGCGCCCTGGCTGTGGCTTCTGGTCTGGGACGACCACATCGTCCGCCACGAGGTGAACGCCCCCGCCGACGTGGCCCGACTCTACCGTTCGCCGCGTGTCGTCACGCTGCCGCCGGACAGCCCCTAATCAGTCACCAGCTCCAGGCCGGGCACGCGCGCGCGCAGCCGGTCGTCCACGCTGCCGGCGCCGCCGCAGCTGGACCGGACGACCAGCTGAAGCCGCGGCGCCCCGCGCTCGTCGCGCCCGCCGGTCACGATGTTCATCGCCCCGCGCATCAGCCGCCGTGCGATCTGGTCGTAATCGTGGCGAACGGTGCTGAGCGGCGGGTCGCCCCACGCGCCGGGCTCGGTGTCGTTGAAACCCACGATGCGGAAATCACCCGGCGCCGAAAGGCCCAGCCGCCTCATCGCGGCCATGAACCGGAGCGCGTGCTCGTCGTCATAGGCGATGACCGCCAGCTCGCCCCGCAGGGCTGCGCAGCGCCCGGCCGCCTGATCCATGGCCGGATCGCCCGCCTTCACCAGGTGGCAGTTGGACTCCAGCCCCACGCGCGACAAGGCGCACGCATAACCGGTGAGCAGCCGTTGCAGCACCACATCCTCGGGCGCGTCCGGCCCGACAAAGGCGATACGAGCGGAGCCCAGGGCGCGAAAATAGTCGACCAGCCCGCCCACCATGGAGGCGCGGCCGGCATCCCAGCCCTCGCGGAAGCCCGCCTCGATCCCGGGCACCAGCATGGGCAGGTGCACCGGCAGCGGACAACCGCCGACAAACGCGCGCAGCTCGTCCGTCTGGTTGGGGGGGAACCACGGCAACACCAGCGCCGAACAACCCTGCTTGGCCAGCACGGCGGCGCCCATGACCGCGTCCTTTTCAAAATCTCCGATCCAGACAGACCGCAAACCCGCGCCGACCTCGTCGGCAGCCTTGGTCAACGACGCCATGATCCGGCCCGTGATGCCGTGGCCCGAGGACCACATCAACACGCCCACCACGCCGCCCGCCGGAGCACCGGCGACGATCTCCGCCTTGGCCCGCTTGGCCACGAAGGTCCCCTTGCCCACCAGACGCACGATCGTGCCGTCCTCCACCAACGCCTTCAACGCGCGCCGCACCGTCTGGTAGTTGCAATCATGCCGGCGGGCCAACTCCTGCTCTGCCGGCAGCCGGGCGCCCTCGGGCAGGGCAGTGGCCAGCCGACGCAATTCGGCCTCCAGGCGCTGGTGCTTAAACAAAGGGGATTCTACCGAGATGACTTCCATGGGGAGAGACGGACGCGCCCCGCGCGGGGTGCCGACGATGTGACCACTGCAAGTTAACAACGCGCGCCCCTCAAGCCTTTTGTTAAATTAGTTTGTTAAACTTGTTAAACACCGAAGAGCTTCACACTTCGAAGCTCTATAAAATTTTAATTATTTATATAATAACTACTTAATTAAATTATTGCCATTAATCAGAATCCACCTCGTTAACCATGAACTCAAATTAAAACAAAGCCCTTGAACAACCAAACCGCCCACGGCTATCACTTGGGCCTAACCTCAAAGCTGCACCAGTTCATCAACTGGCATTCATAACCATGGCCTCGAATAAAAACACCCCTGCTCTTATCGCTTCCATCGCCCTCGGCTTCGCCCTTTCCCAAGCCTCCGCCCAGGTCCTCATGCTCGACTTCGGCGGCAACAACCCCAGCAACCAAGTAAGTAGCAATAACACCTCCAGCCCCTATCACACCGACACGGGCAGCGTCGCGGACTTCACCTGGAACTCCATCGCCACCAGCGGCTCCGTGGCATCGGGACTGGTGTGGTCGGACGCGACCGCCGCCACCGGCATCGCCACCATCGGCTACAAATTCAGCGGCGGCCAAACCGTCACCAGCGGCACCGGCTGGCAGACCATATTCAACGGCTCCGCGAGCGGCGCGGTGAACACCGGCATCTACGCCCAGGGCAACGCCGCGTATGACGGCGGCATGACCAGCTCCGGTTTTGCTACCGATGATCGCGCGGTCGGCCTCCAGGTCAACGGACTCGCCGTCGGCACCTACGCCGTCTACATCTCCGGCCGCTACACCAACTACGAGGGGGCTACCGATTACACCCAGACGTTCTACGCGGGCGTCGGCGCCTCCTCGGGCAACTTCAACTTCATCACCGGAGGCTACGCGTCCGACTCCACGACGTTCACCGCCGACAACACCAGCAAGACCTCCGAGTGGGTTTACGACGCCGGCGATGCCGCGAGCAGCAACTATGTGAAGCTCACCGTTTCCATCACCTCCCTGGGCCAGGCGCTGAACATCGCCGCCCAAGGCTCCGGCACGTTCAACGGCTTTCTCAACACCGTGCAGATCGTCGCCATCCCCGAGCCCTCGGCCTTCGCGCTGATCGGCGGCACCGCCGGCCTGCTGCTCGCCGTCGGCCTGAGCCGTCGCCGCCACGGCTAGACTTTCACCGCCAGCTCATCACCCCCGACACATACACGTCAGCCACCCACCCCACCATGTCTCCCTCCCACAGCCCTCGCCAAAAGGCACTCGTCGCCGCGATCCTCGCCCTCGCCACCGGCTCCGCGCCGGCCTTCGCCCAATTCCTGCACACGGACGCCGGCCCCTACGACTACAACAACACCGCCAACTGGAACGGAGGCACGGTCAACAACCAACTCACCTCCACCCTCTCCGCCAGCCAGACCGTCACGTTCGCAGCCGACACCACGCTCTCGGGCTCCCTCACGATCAACAACAACAGCGTTTTCAACCATACGTTTCTGAGTAGCGGAGCCAATCGCACCCTCACTATGGGTGGTAATCTCTCGCTCGGCAGCAACGCCTCCAACGCCAACACCGTCACCTTCGGCAGCACCACCGAGGGCCAGCAGCTCAACATCGACCTCGGAGCCAACCGCACATTCTTCGCCGGCACCAATCGCACGCTCGATATCGTCAACGTGATCTCCGGCGCCTTCAACCTAACCAAGACCGGCAATGGCATCATGCGGCTGACTGGCACCGCCAATACCTACACCGGCAGCACCAGTATCGGCACTAGCGGTCAGGTCTCCGGCGTGCTCGAAGTGACCAAACTCGCCGACAGCGGCGTGGCCAGCAGCATCGGCGCCTCCACCAGCGCGACGGGGCTTGTCTTCGGCGGCACCACAACCGGCACCCTTCGTTATGTCGGCAGCGGAGACTCCACCAACCGTCGCTTCCTCATCGGCGGGGTCGGCGCGAACTTCGACGCCTCCGGCACCGGCGCCGTGCTATGGACCAACACATCCGCGCCCACCTATGCCTCGACTGGCAACGCCCGCACCATCACCTTCAGTGGCACCAACACCGCTGACAACACCATGTCCGCCAGTTTCAACGACAGCGGCGCGGGCAAGACCTCCATCGCTAAAACCGGCACCGGCACCTGGGTGCTCGCCGGAGCCAACACCGCCACCGGCGACATCACCGTATCAGAAGGCACCCTCGCCCTCGGAGCCGCCGATCGCCTGGCCGACCTGGCCAACCTCGTCATGAACGGCGGCACCTTCGACACCCGCGGCTTCAGCGAGACCCTTGGCACCCTGACCCTCTCGGCCGATTCCATCATCGACCTCGGCGCAGGCAACTCCGACCTCGTCTTCGCCGCCAGCGGAGCAGCCGCTTGGGGCGAATCCTTCAGCCTCAGCTTCATGAACTTTACCGAAGGCGTGGACAGCATCCGGTTTGGTCTGGACCAAGACGGACTCACCCTCGCCCAACTCGCCCAGATTACCATCAACGGCGGTTCCGTTGGCATCGACACGCAAGGCTACCTTACCCTCGCCGCCATTCCCGAGCCCTCCGCCTTCGCCCTGCTCGCCGGTGCCGGCACGCTCGCGATCGCCGGCCTCCGCCGCCGCCGCTAAGCACGCCCCTTCGCGTTTTCCCGCCACACCGCCTCGCATCCGAGGCGGTGCCTGCGTTAGCTATATCCAAGCCCCTAGCCCCGCCACCCCGCGTTCAGTCCCGACGCCATGACACGCCGTCCGCCAGCCTCGCCCAACCGCGGCTTCGCCCTGCTGATCACCATCACGCTGGTGGCGTTCCTGGTGCTCATTCTGGTGACCCTGGCCACCCTGACCCGGGTCGAGACCCAGGTCGCGACCAACAGCCAGCAGCAAACCCAGGCCCGGCAAAACGCCCTCATGGCGCTCAACCTCGCCCTCGGCCAGCTCCAGCGTCACGCCGGCCCCGACCAACGCGTGACCGCCACGGCGGACGTCATCACACCTGCCGGCCATACCTGGACGACCCTGCCCGTCACCTCCACCGCCGCGAACTACACCACCGCGCGCAATACCGACAAGTCCTCCATCGAGACCAACTGGGCTACCAACAGTAACCGCCACTGGACCGGGACCTGGACCAACCAAATAAAGGACTCCGATTATGACCCGGATAATCCCGCCACGTCCAACCCCCTGCCAGTTCTCCAAGCATGGCTCGTCAGCGGCAACGAAGCCTCCGCCACCGGAGACACCTTCAAGCCCACCGACGCCGTCTCCGAACTCACCGTCGATTCATCGCCACTCGACCGTATCGGCGTGCCCGGGAACTATCACCGGCTGTTGGTCAAAGCCGCCGCCGACGTAGCAGTCACTGCGGATCTGACCCGTGCCGTCACCGCACCCGAAATCGAGATCACCGCCACCAATGTCCCCGGCACCGACGGCTCTGCCACGCCTGTCGGGCACTACGCCTGGTGGATCGGCGACGAAGGCGTCAAAGCCCGCGTCAATCTCAGCGATCCTTACGCACTCTCCGGCACCGCCCAGGCACAGCTCAGCCGCCTGCAAACCGCACAGCGTCCCGCCATCGAAGCCATTGATACCGCCATGGTGCCGCTCGACCCCTCCACCCGAAGCGCGGATGAACTGAAAGATTTTCAAGACTCCCTTGGACAGGTGCTCAACCCCGACCAACTCGCCTACATCGATTCATCCGCAACGTTCACCACCGCACTTAAAGGAAAATACCACAGCCTCACCACCACCTCCCGCGGCGTGCTCGCCGACACCAGGCACGGCGGTCTCAAGGCCGATCTCTCCTACCTCTTCGGCCGGCCCGACCTCACCGACTTCCGCACCGCGCTCGGCACGGTCTATGCCACCGGTTTCAACGCCGGCGATTCGGTTTTCGCTCCGTTTGCGACCCCCTACGCCACCCTTCCCTCCGCCCCGGCGTTCAACACGACACCCGGCATATTCTCCGCCTCTCCCACCTGGGACCAGCTGTGGTCCTTTGCCAACATGAACGCCACTAGCGCCGGCGTGGGCGTGTTCAGCACCGATACATCCGGCCAACTCCAAGCCTCACCACGCCTTCCAACCAACCAGCAGCAAGGGCTCTACCCGTTGGTCATACAGTGCAAGCTGTTCTACGGGCTGCGCTTCGATCCAGGCACTCAAGAAATCTGTGTCGATGGGTCGGTGGTCCTCGTCCTGGCCAATCCCTATAATGTCAAACTCGCCCCGACCGATTACACCCTGGTGCTCGCTGGCGGATCACCCCGCCTGCGCTTCGGCACGAGCACCGACGTGGACGACTACAAATCCACCTCCGGGGAAATCTCCATCAACCCGCGCATGCTCAATAAAACGGAGTTCGTCGTGCGGAATACGGAAGGCATCGAGGCCGGACAGGCGTTGCTCTTCACCATCGACGCCGGCAACCCGGGCATGACGGAAAACCGGGTCCCGGTGTCCGACACCACCGCCACAAAAGTAACCCTGAGCCGCGGGTTTGATCCCCTCACCGCCATCACCTACAACACCGGAGAGACTCTTCCGAAAGTCATCACTATCGAGGACGCTCCCGTAACCACGACCCACGTCGGCCTGGTCGGCGGCCCCAGCGGCCTGATCACCAAACTCTACCTCGATTACAGCGGGACCGAAGACTCCTCCAAACTCGTCCACTACGCCATCGGTCAATTCACCTCCGGCACCGGCACCTCCGGCCTCTACTTCATCGTAAATCCCATCTCCAGCGGCTCCCGCGTCGGAGGCGGTTACATGAACGTCCTGGTCGAGCCTCCCACCACTTCAGGCAGCAACACGTCCACCAATCGCGTGCAACACGCCGTGTTCTACCAAACGAATTATCGGGCGTTGTTGGCGAATCACGGCTCCACCGACTCGGGCAACCCACACCCGGTCGAATGGTATCGCACCCATCCCAAAAACGGCGACAGCGTCCTGCCCGGCAACTTGTTTAATCCCTGGCTGGACGCCGACCACCTGCGCTCCGCCGAAGACCCCGACGCCAATGTCCGCTGGGGCATCGTCAACCGGGGAGCCTCTCCCCCCGGCAGCCCCGCCACCCCCTCGACTCTCGTGCCCGCGTCCATCGGCGGCACATCCGCCGATGACGTGGGCTTTGAAAATCTCCTCTACGACCTTCCCCGGCCCGAGCGGTCGCTGGCGTCCCTGGGCCAACTCCAACACTTCAACCCCAGCGCCTATCTCACCACCACCAGTTTTTCTCCGGGCTCGGCGGTCTATGCCTCCAACATCGTCCATACTTGGCAGGTCAACTACCCGATCTCCAATTCCTACCCACAACCCCGGGTGCCACGCGACAACCTCTATTACCACACCTCCGCGTTCGGTCATCATTTTGACGGCTCCTACCTCTGGAACGACCTGCTCTGGGACCGTTTCTACTTTTCGACCTACCCACAGGAAACCTCCGCCTCCTTCGACTTCGCAACCGACACGTTGCCCAACGCCCGTCTCCGCCCGTTTCGGGATCACTCCACCACGCCTTGGGATGAGGAGGAAAACTTTCGTGGCGATGGCAGCGCCGACACCGCCGCCAACAGCCGCAAGGCGGCTTCCAATCTGCTCGTCGACGGCGCGTTCAACATAAACTCGACCTCGGTCGAGGCCTGGAAAGCCGTGCTCTCCAGCCTCCGACACGTGCCGATCGGAACTGAAACGCCCTCCGCCCCGTTCGTTCGCACGCTTTATCCGACCGGTGGCTCCGCCAATGCGTCGACCGGCACGGATTCGAATTCGTTTAATGGTTTCCGCGACCTCACGCCCACCCAGATCAATGACATCGCCGAGGAAATCGTCCTCCAAGTGCGCAAGCGAGGCCCCTTCCTTTCACTCTCCGAATTCGTCAACCGACGCCTCATCACCGGTCGGGTAACCACATCGGAAACCACCGCCGATCCCCTCGGCTTGGGCCTGTCCGGCGCGCTGCAATCCGCCATCGACCGGGTGGTGAATCAAAAAAGCGAAGTCACTGCGCCGCTCAACAACACGTCCAGCACCGTTTTGTCGGTAAATTCGTTCAAGGAAATCGACTACGTCATGCCCACCGGCATGAGCGGCTTCCCCGGCTACCTGCTCCAAGGCGATGTTCTCTCCGCCCTCGGCTCCACCCTCGCCGCCCGATCCGACACCTTCACCATCCGCACCTACGGCGACAGCGTGAATCCCGCCACCGGCGAAGTCATCGGCCGCGCCTGGTGCGAGGCCATCGTGCAACGCACTCCCGACTACGTCGACGCCACCCCCGCCACCGACACCCCCGCCGCCGGCTCAGAAGCCGAGACCTTCGGCCGCCGTTTTCAAATCGTCAGCTTCCGCTGGCTCAGCCCCGACGAGATATGATCCGCATTCGCTCATTTTTCTGCATCGCCTGTCTCGTTTCGAGCACCCTGTGGAGTCAACAACCCGAGACCCCGCAGCCGCCGCGTCTCCGGTTCCTTTTTCTCGATGAGAGCCCCGGTCACTACGACCTGAAGCTCGGTAGAAACGGCTATCAGCAGATCAGCGCCGGCCCCTACGAAATCAGCGCGCCTTACACCCCTGCCGACACCAAACCCCTTGAGATCTACAAGACCCTCCCCGACCCCACCAGCGGCGCAACCCGTCCCGTAAAAATCGCCACCGTCCAACCACCGGCCAACACCCCCTCGGTCCTCGTCCTCATCACCCCGCGCCCCGCCGTATCCGCCGATGTCCCGCCCGTATATCAAGTCGAACTGATCAACTGCGACCCCGCCGCCTTTCCCGCCGGCTCAGTCCGGGTCATCAACCGCGGAAAGGTCGCCCTGGGCACACAGTTTGGCTCCACCCAGGCCGTCACCGAATCTGGAGCCACAAATATTTTAAGACCTGCCACCGACTCTCGTCACCGGGTCTTTTTTAAAATCGCCGTGCAGAACCCGCATGAGCCCACCGGCTGGGAACTGCTCCAGCACAGCCTCACCGTCATTCCTCCGTCGCACCGGCTTTACGGCATCCTGGTTTTCTCACCCAGCGGCATGAAACACATGCTCACTCCGTCCGAACTCGCCGAGCTCGGCCCGCCGCCACCCGGCCACTTCTGGCTCACGTTCTCGGACTCGCCCTGAACCACCGGCCAGCCCCACCTCCGCCGACCGCGCCACAACGCCGCGGACAGCTACTGCTTTCCCCTACCCACAAAACAAAAACATGAACACATCCCACCCATACACCCCCCCACGCCGGGCGCTCCTCCGTCCGCTCGCCGCGCTGCTCGCCACCGCCATCGCCACCACCTCCGCCACCGCGGCCGACTGGTTCCTCGACAAAAGCCAAGCCCGCTACTCCAGCTGGGAAACCCTCGCCGATTGGAAACCCAACGCCGACGGCACCGGCACCAGCCCCACCGCCCTCTCCACCGCCGACACCTATCACCTCAACGGGTTCATGCTCCGCACTCCCGAGGGCGGCTCCACCTACACCTTCGGCGGCGGTCTGCTTTCCCTCACCCACAACGCCGACAACTTCGCCCTCAAAACCACCGGCGCGGGCGTCGCCATCATCCCGTCCCTGCTCACCAGTGCCGGTCTGATCCAAAACGTCGGCTCCGGCACGCAAAACCTCCAGGTCGGCCACTACGAAAACCGCTCCGGCACCACCGCCTTCAACGCGCCGACCGGCCGCGGCATCAGCCTCGCCATCGACACCCTCACCGGCTCCGGCCAGTTCCGCCTCTACGGCGGCGGCACCCACTACCTCGACCTGGCCAACGCCCACGCCTACGACGGCGAGATCTACGTCCAGTCCGGCACGGTCGACTTTAATAGCGACGTTAACTCCGCCGGCCACCTCACCATCAACACCGGAGCCAAGGTCGCCCTAGACCAGAGCGTCACCTTCACCGGGCTGACCGTGGCCGGCACCGAGTATCCGGTAGGCGACTACAGCTATGTGACGCTCCAGGCCGCCCACCCCGCCGTCTTTGTCAGCGGCACCGCCGGCGGCTTCATCAACGTCCGCGCGCCCCGCGACTGGTATCTCTCCACGCACCAGCCCGTCGGTGCCAGTTGGAACACCCTCGCGCACTGGCGCTCCAACCCCGACGGCACCGGCGACACCGCCGTAGCCATCAACTCCTTCGACAACTACATTAACCAGGTCTCCGGTCGTAACCTGCGCACCCCTGAGGTCACCGCCACTTTCGGCGGGGGCGCTCTCGTGCTCGCCGATGGCGGTAACCTAGTGCTCAAGGCCCCCGCCGGAAAAAGCAGCACCATCCCCGGCTTCGCCACCTCCGGCACCGTTAGTATCGTCAACGGCTTCAGCCACATCACCCAGCCGCTCATCATCGGCGACTGGCACCTCGCCGACGGCATCTCCCAGATATCCGTGCCGACCAATAACACCGTGCAACTCACCGTGGACAAGCTCTCCGGCGACGGCACCCTGCGCTTCCAGAACACCGGTCGTTACAAACTCGCGCTGCGTGGCGGACAGGACTTCACCGGCACCGTTAACGCCTCCTCGGGCACCCTCACCATTGACGCGCAGATCGGCACCGGCGGCGACTTTGTCGTCGGTTCCACCGCAGCGGTAAAACTGGAGCACCCCGGATTCTTCACTGCGGTCGACGTCGACGGCACGACTCTCGCCTCCGGTTACCACACCTACGCCGCGCTCAAGGCCGCCCACCCGTCACGCTTCCCCTACGGCTCCACCGACGCTTTCCTAGCCGTCTATCCGCCCGACACCACCGGCCCCGCCCACATGTTCGGCGTCAACCTCGCCGGCGGCGAATTCGGCGGCCCGCTGCCTGGAACCTACGGCTACGACTACATCTATCCGTCCGCCGCCGCCTTCGACTACTACCAGTCCAAAGGCCTCAACCTCATCCGCCTGCCCTTTAAGTGGGAGCGCATCCAGCACACGCTGGGCGGTTCGCTCAACGCCGCCGAGCTTGCCCGCCTCGACACCGTCGTCGGCTACGCCTCCGCGCGCGGCATGAAGGTCATCCTCGACATGCACAACTACGCCCGGCGCAAGGTCAGCGGCACCAACTACCTGATCGGCACCGGCCCCGTGACCATCGACCATTTGGGCGACGTCTGGCGTCGACTCGCCGACCACTACAAGGGCAACTCCGCCATCTACGGCTACGGCATCATGAACGAGCCCTTCAGCACCAACAACACCTGGCCGCAAATGGCGCAGACCGCCGTCAACGCCATCCGCACCGTCGACCTCACCACCTACGTGCTCGTCAGCGGCGACGGCTGGGGCAACGCCACCGGCTGGCGCTCCAAAAACCCCAACCTCGACACCCAGGACCCCGTCGGCCGTCTCATCTACGAGGCCCACTGCTACTTCGACAACAACCTCTCCGGCACCTACGACCAGAGCTACGACGGCGAAGGCGCCTATCCCATGATCGGCGTCGACCGCGTGAAGGAGTTCGTCGAGTGGCTCCAGGAAACCGGCAACAAGGGCTTCATCGGTGAATACGGCGTGCCCGGCAACGACAGCCGCTGGCTCACCGTGCTCGACAACTTCCTCGCCTACCTCGACGCCAACGGCGTCTCCGGCACCTACTGGGCCGGCGGTCCCTGGTGGGGCAGCTACCCGCTCAGCTGCGAACCCACGTCCAACTACACCGTGGACAAACCCCAGATGAGCATCCTCGAAGACTACAACTAAACCCATAAAATCCCCCGCGCCTCGCGCAAACCAAAGTGTCACTCATTAAGTGACACTTTGCCATGAGCTCCGAGGTAAACCCGCCGAAAGTGTCACTTAATGAGTGACACTTTCGGCGGCACTTTTTCGGACGAAAGTCGCCTGCGGCGGGCCACGAGATTCCTGACTTCACCTTGACCACCCAACACCCGAACCGCGTCATTCATGACCGCACCTGCTCTCGTGGCTAATTCCTCCACCCACTCTCCCGACTACACCGCCCTCGTCGAACCGCGCCTTGGCAACACCATTGGCCGCTGGATCTCCTTTGCATCCGCCTGCCGGCCACTCGGGCTCGTCGCGCTCTCGCCCGACACCCGCGTCGACGGCGACTGGGGCTGCGGCTATAATCTCGCGGACAACGAAATCGTCGGCTTCAGCCACATCCACGACTGGCAAAGCGGCGGCATCCTCGTGATGCCCGTCACCGGCGACGTCGACCCGACCGCCGGCCCTGCGGGCTGGAAATCGTCCTTCTCCCGCGACACCGAGGTCTGCCAACCCGGCTACCATCGCGTCCAACTCGACCGCCACGGCATCACCGCCGAGCTCACCGCGACCACCCGCGCCGGTATTCATCGTTACACGTATCCATCAAACAACGACGCTGCGCTGCTCATCGACCTGCACTCGCAATGCGGCCCTTGCGCCATGCTCGACGCGCGCCTCGTGCAGATCGACGCGCGCACCCTTGAAGGCTCCGTCTTCAACGGCCCCACCATGCGCAAGCCCAAGCCGCACCCCGTTTACTTCGTGCTCACGCTCGACACCGACGCCGTGCTCGAGCCCTTCGATCCCGCCCGCGTTCAAGCCCGCCTTGCGCTCGGCCAGCCCACCACACCCGTCACGATCAAGGTCGGCGTCAGCTACACCTCCATCGCCGCCGCCCGCGCCAACCTCGCCGCCGAGGTTTCCTCCAAAACCTTCGACGCCCTGCGCGCCGAGGCCCGCGACGATTGGAACGCCCACCTCACCCGCATCGCTGTCGAAGGCGGCGACTCCACCCGCCGCGCACGCTTCTACACCGACCTCTACTTTTCCCTGCTTGGCCGCCGCACCGTCAGCGACGCCGCCGGCACCTATTTTGACAACACCGGCCCCGAACCGCGCATCCGCCAAATCCCGTTCAATGCCGACGGACGCCCGCGCCACCGTCACTTCAGCTCCGACGCCTTCTGGGGCGTGCAATGGTCGCTCGCCCCGCTCTGGGCGCTCGCGTTCCCGGAACTCATGGACGAGTTCTGCCACAGCCTCACCGACATGTATCGTAACGGCGGATACATCCCGCGCGGCCCCGCCGGCGGCGCCGACACCTTTGTCATGACGAGCGCGCAGACCACGCCGTTCTTCGCCTGCGCCCTCAACAACGGCCTCCACCAACCCGCCGACCTCGAGGAAGTCTATCAGGGCCTGCGCAAAAACCATTTTCCCGGCGGCCTCATGAGCAAGGCCGGCTACGAACACGCGACCTGCCAAGGCGGCGGCATCGAAGACTACATCGCCCTCGGCTACATCCCCGAGGACCTGCCGCCCGTCGGCATGCACACCCACGGCGCCGCCCAGACCATCGAGCACGCCTATAACGACTGGGCCCTCGCCCAGATCGCCAAAAAACTCGGCCACGCCGACGACGCCGAACGCTTCACCCGCCGCTCGCGCAACTACCGCAATCTCTTCGACCCGGCGGTCGGTTTCTGCCGTCCGCGCGAACGCGACGGCTCCTGGACCGAGCCCTTCGACCCGTCGCAAAAGAAGGGCTGGACCGAGGCCAACGCCTGGACCTTCACCTACCACTCCGCGCACGACGTGCCCGGCCTCATCGAGTGCTTCGGCTCGCGCGAGGCCTTCGTCGCGCGCCTGGAGAAGGCATTCGAGCTTTCCGAACAACAAAAGTTCTTCGCCCCCCGCGACCACCACAACCTCATCCCGCTCGACTTCGGCAACGAGCCCGCGCTGGCCACCGCGCACCTGTTCCAACTCGCCGGCCGCCCCGACCGCACGCAGTTCTGGGTGCGCCGCGTGATCGACACCATCAAGGCGGGTAATGCTCCCACGGATACCTGGGGCGGCGACGAGGACCAGGGCATCATGGGCGCGTGGAACGTGCTCGTGTCCATCGGCCTGTTCAGCGCGACCGGCGCCTGCGAGAGCCCCGCCCGCTACCAGCTCACCGCGCCGCTCTTCGAGCGCATCGCCATCACGCTCACGGCCGGTCGCCGGCTCGTCATCACGACCTCCGGCCTCGACCCGACGGTGACGAACTATACCGAGTCCGTCATCTTTAATGGCACGCCGCTCACCACGCTGGAGCTCACCCACGCCGACCTCTTCGACGGCGGTGAATTGCATGTCGCGTTGTCCCCGCATCCCGCCGGGCTCAGCCGGCCACATGAGCCCGGACAAAGTGTTCGTCATTCGACGGATTAAACGTCTCCATCCGCCCTCATGCCCGGTCGCATCACCATGCGGCAAATCGCCGCCGCCGCCAACGTCTCCGTCGCCACGGTCAGCATGGCGCTGCGCAATTCCGACAAAATCACACCCGAGACGCGCGACCGCGTCCACACCGTCGCCCGCGAGCTCGGTTATGAGTTTGCCCCCGTTCGCGCCGTGCGCCCCCCGCGGGTCGGCCCGCGCCCGGCGACTGACGGCGGGGTCATCGCCTATGTGACCGCCTACCCGACCAAGGAGGGCTGGTATGAAAACCGGTTTTGTCCGGCCGCCTACGAGGGCGCCCTCCTGCGCGCCTCGCAGCGCGGCTACACGTTGGAACACTTTTGGATCAACGACGAGAACCTGGGTGCGCGCCGCCTCGCCAAGCTGCTGCACTCGCGCGGCATCAGCGGGCTGTGCATCGCGCCGTTCCCCGACGTGGTGCCGCAGTTCACGTTTCCCTGGGAGGGGTTTTGCCCGGCCGCCATCGGCTACACCATGCGGCGGCCCGCACTGCACCGCGCCTGTCCGCACCAGTTCCAGGGCATGTCGCTCGCGCTGCAAAGCCTGCGCAAGCAGGGCTACCGCCGCGTCGGCGTGGCGCTCGGACAACGCGTCAGCAAAATCGTGGCGAAAAACTGGATCGGCGCCGTATTGCTTTTTCAATACACCTATGGACGGAACGCCGCCACCTGCCTCGTGTATGAGGAGTCCGACCGCGAGGAGCTGAAGGACTGGATGCGCACCAACAAGCCCGACGCCATGATCGTCTCGGACATCGCGCTGATCCCGTGGATCGAGGCCATCGGCATACGCGTGCCCGAGGAGATGGGCGTGGTGCCGCTGGAGGTTTTCCCCGACCACGCCTACCTCGATCAAAAGCCCGATGCCGTCGGCGCCGCCGCCATCGACCTGGTCATCGGCCAGATGCAGCGCGGCGAGACCGGCCTGCCGGCCGATCCCAAGGTCGTGATGATCGAGGGCACCTGGGTCGACGGCCCGAGCGTGCGGCACCTGCCGGTGCGTTGAGGCGCTCCGTCCAAGGTAGGGCGGCCACTCCGCTGGCCGCCTTGATGGACGAGTTCGGCGGCCAGCGGAGTGGCCGCCCAACCGTGGACGGAGCGCCTCAACGCACCGGCCGGTGCCGCACGCTCGGGCCGTCGACCCCGGGGGCCTCGATCATC